>JAKOVR010000219.1 GCA_029782025.1 Actinomycetes bacterium
ATTTTTTCGCTACGGCTAAATATCCCCACCCACGGGGATCGGTCAGAGGGCGAGGGCGGCGGCGATGGCGGCGGCGATCCGGGGCGGGTCCTCGAGTGGGCCGAAGTGGCCGAGCTCGGGGTGCTCCTCGAGCCGACCGTGCGGCAGGGCCTCGGCGATGCGGGGCGCGAACGACGCCGGACCCATCAGGTCGTCGCGGCCCCGGGCGACGACCACCGGGCAGGCCACCTCACCCAGCCGGGCGAACCCCCCGTGGTGCCCGCCCATCTCGTAGCAGCGGGCCTCGGTCTCGGGTCGGCACTTCAGCTCGACCGTGCCGTCGGCGGTGGGCCGGAACCCGTGGCGCACGTAGGCGTCGAGGGCGTCGGGGGCGAGGGCGTTCAGGGGCGGCTTGCTGGCGAAGTTGGCGATGGCGTCGTCGAACGAAGGGAACGACGGTCGGCGGCGGCGGGCCGATTCGGCCAAGGGGTTGCCGGAGGCGATCACGCCTTCGGGGATCGGCGGGAACACGATGGGCTCGAAGCAGTAGAGCGAGGAGAAGGTGCCGGGCCGCAGGATCTCCGCCAGGAGGAGCGACGCGCCTCCCTTCGAGTGGCCGGCGGCGACGCCGCCCTGCAGGCCGAGGGCGTCGACGACAGCGAGGACGTCGTGGGCGAAGCCCCACCAGTCCATGGCGAACCCCTCCGGGACGGGCGAGTCGCCGTGGCCCCGGAGGTCGGGGGCGAACGCGTGGGCCCGAGGGCCGAGGGCCCGGGCCACGGGGAGCCACACCCGCCCGTGGAACCCGGTGGCGTGGCACAACAGCAGCGGCGGCCCGTCGCCGCCGAGGTCGTGGACGGCGATCGTGATCCCGTCGGTAGAGGCGACCGTCGTCGAGGGCGGGGGGAGGCTCACCCCGCGAGTATTCAGCCGCGGGGCAGGGCGTTGCGAGCCGAGTCGGACAGGTCGATCGTGTCGCCCGGCAGGCAGAACGCCCACGAGCCGAAGCGGTCTTCGCGGAGCAGCTGACGGACGGCGGCGAGCTGGCGCTCGCTGACGGCCGGGCGGCCCTCCACCAGGGTGGAGCGGACGAGGTCGAGCGGCACCGTGGTGACCGCGGCCGGTGTGCGGCCGAGCTGTTGCTCCACCACGAAGAGCGAGTCGACGAACGGACCCCAGCCGAGGTGGTCGGCCAGCAGGTTCCGGGTGTCGCCGGCGGCCTTGGCCAGCATGAAGGCGACGAGATCGGCGTCGAGCGGTTCGCCGTCGTCGACGGCCCGGGCCTGGTCGGAGGAGAGGACGAACACCCCGCTCGGGCCTACGGCCAGACGGAGGACGCCCTGGCAGGCGACGCAGAACGCCGGGGGGAGATCGTCGAGGATCCGGTCGAGCAGGGGCAGCGCGCTCACCGCCGGGAGCGGGGCTCCGGGGTGCTCGGTGGGGGGCTGCTCGGGGCTCTTCACGTTCATCGATATCGTCGGGTCCGGCGTAGGCCTTTAGGCCTATTCTGGGTCGTACGACCCAGAGCCTACCTGGGACGGTCCCACTCGTAAAGGGGTGAACCTGAGCGGGGTTCAGGACTCGGGGCGGCGGCGCCCGGTCCTGCGCCGGACCGCAGCGGGATAGCGTGCCCCCCATCGACGCCGACCCGCCCCGACGACCCGAACCGTCCGCCTCCGGGCCGGACGACGACGCGGCGCGCGATGGCGTGCTGGCCGCCAACGCCGCCTTCTACGCCGCGTTCGAGGCCGGCGACCTCGACGCCATGTCCGACGTGTGGGAGCACAGCGACCGGGTCACCTGCGTGCACCCGGGCTGGGCCGTGCTGCGGGGCTGGGGGGCGGTGGCGGCGAGTTGGGCCGCCATCTTCTCGAGCGGGCAGCAGCTCCAGTTCATCCTGACCAACGAGGCGGTGTCGATGGCCGGTGACGTCGCCTGGGTGACCGTCGACGAGAACGTCCTCGACGCCCGGGGGAGCGGCACCGTCACCGCGCTCAACGCCTTCGTCCGGCGGGACGCCGGCTGGGCCATGGTCGCCCACCACGGGTCCCCCGTCGTCGGCTCCTGATCGGGCGCGGCCCCGCTGACCGTCGGGGCCGGCAGTGACAGGGGCCGGTCCCCGGCCTAGCCTGATGGGCGGATGGAGGACCCCTTCGATCGGCCGACGGCGACGCCGTGGAACATGGGCCCGTGGCTGGCCGAGCTCGGTCGCGTCCCGGTTGGCCTGGTCGACGCCTACCTCCCCGGACGGGTGATCGCCGGACGGGACCGGGAGCAGCTGATCCTGGCCGTCACCGAGGTCAACGGGTGCCGGTGGTCGGCGTGGGTCCACGGTCACTGGCTCGACTTCATCGGCGCCCGCGACCCCGAGGAGTTCATGGAGCCGCTCCTCGCCTACGCCCGGTCCTGCGCCGAGGAGGGCCGCCCCCTCGACACCACCGTCCTCGACGCCGCCTATCCGCCCGAGCTGGTGCGGTCCGTCCGCGCCGTGGTGGCCCGCACCGAGCTGGCCAACCTCGTCGGCAACACCGCCGACGGCGTGCTGGAGCGCCTCCTCGGCCGCCGGCCGCCGGCCCCGGTGGTGGCGCTGCAGGAGGTGGCCACGGTGGTCGGTGCGCTGCCCTTCGTCGCCCCCGCCATCGGCGCCGCCGCCCTCATGCGCACCCTGACCTCGCTCGCCCCCCGGTTGCCCGAGGCCGAGTTCGTCGCCGAGGAGGAGGGCGACGACGAACCGAACCTCGTCGCCCACCTGCTGGTCGAGGCCGTCCCTACCTACCTGGGACACACGCTGGTGCGCACCGGCCTGCTCCTCGCCCCGTTCACGATCGCCGTCGCCGTGCGCATGGAGGGCCGCTCGGCCACGCTGCGGGTGGGGCGGCGGCGGGTGTCGGTGAGCAACGGGGTGAGCCGCGACGCGCTGATCGTGCTCGAGGGCGGGGCCGAGCCGCTGCTCAAGGTCGTCGCCGGGTCCATCGTGCGCGACGTCCGCACGGGCCGCCCGCTCCGCCGCCGGTAGCGGGGTCGCCCCGGCCGGGGGCCGCCCGATATTCGTGGCCGGTCGGCCCAGGACGGCCGGTACCGTCACCGTCATGGAACGCGAGGTCCAACGCCAGATCGACGACGCCGTGCGCCCCGGCGCGGGTCGGCCCGACCTCGGCCTCTTGCGCCTCGGCGCCCGGCGTCACCCCGACCCATCGGTCCGGACGCAGTGCCTCGACCTGCTCGATCGGCTCGAGCGCCGCGCCGCGGGGCGGGTCGAGGCCGTCGCCGTGATCGCCCAGTCGGCGGAGCAGGACCCCGACCCCACCGTGCGCGACACCGCGGCGTCGCTGCTCGTCGCCCACCTGCCCCACCCGAGCGCCGCCCGGGTGCTCGACCGCCTGACCCGCGCCGCCTGACCCTCAGCGGAAGGCGTTGAGGCCCGTGATGGCCTGGCCCAGCACGAGGGTGTGCACCTCGTTGGTGCCCTCGTAGGTGTAGACCGATTCGAGGTTGTTCATGTGGCGGATCACGGGGTACTCCAGCGTGATGCCGTTGGCCCCGAGCACCGATCGGGCCTCGCGGGCGATCCAGAGCGCCTCGCGAACGTTGTCCATCTTGCCGAAGCTCACCTGGGCCGAGCTGAGCCGGCCCTCGTCCTTCATGCGGCCGAGGTGCAGGGCGAGGAGGGTGCCCTTGTTGACCCGCACCATCATCTCGACCAGCTTGCGCTGGGTGA
This sequence comes from Actinomycetes bacterium, assembly GCA_029782025.1. Lineage (GTDB taxonomy): Bacteria > Actinomycetota > Acidimicrobiia > Acidimicrobiales > Acidimicrobilacustridaceae > JAKOVR01. The sequence goes on from JAKOVR010000219.1 coordinate 3,698, forward strand.
GCTGGAACGAGGCGATCGGGGTGCCGAACTGCACCCGCTCCTTGCTGTACTCGAGCGCCGCCTCGTAGCAGGCCCGGCCGGCACCGACCGCGCCCCACAGGATGCCGAAGCGGGCCTCGTTGAGGCACGAGAGCGGGCCCCGCATCGAGGTGACCTCGGGCAGGCGCAGCGACTCGGGCAGGCGCACGTCGTCGAGGACGAGCTCGCTCGTGATCGACGCCCGCAGCGACAGCTTCTTGTGGATGACCGGGGCCGAGAACCCGGGGGTGTCGGTCGGCACGATGAAGCCGCGGATGCCCTCGTCGGTGCGGGCCCACACGACGGCGACATCGGCGATGCTGCCGTTGGTGATCCACATCTTGGAGCCGTTGAGGATCCAGTCGCCGCCGGGCTCGCGCTTGGCCGTGGTGCGCATCGAGGACGGGTCGCTGCCCGAGTCGGGCTCGGTGAGCCCGAAGCACCCGATCACCTCGCCGGCCGCCATGCGGGGGAGCCACTCCTGCTTCTGCTCCTCGGATCCGAACTTCCAGATCGGGAACATGGCCAGCGACCCCTGGACCGACACGAACGACCGGGCGCCGCTGTCGCCGGCCTCCAGCTCGAGGCAGGCCAGCCCGTAGGCGACCGCGCTGGTGCCGGCGCAGCCGTAGCCCTCGAGGTGCATGCCGAGCAGCCCGAGGGCGCCCATCTCCCGGGCCATCTCCTTCGGGAAGGTGCCGGCCTCGAACCAGTCGGCCACGTCGGGGAGGATCTTGTCGCCGACGAACTGGCGGACGGTGTCGCGCAGGAGGCGTTCCTCCTCCGAGAGCAGCACGTCGATGTCGAGGAAGTCGTGGGGGTCGCCCTCGCCGAACTTCCGGGCCTGGTCGGGATGGGTGCTCACGGGAACAGGATGGACGGGTCCCGGCGGGCCCCCCAAATCCCTGGTGGGCCGTCAGGTGCGGTGGGCCCGGGTGCCAGCGGCAAGACTCCAGCCATGGACGCAGCGGCCGCCGGCGCATGGATGGGGAGGCACTGGCCCAAGGTGCTCGTCGCCGTGGCCGTCGTGCTCGTCGGCTCCAGCGTGCTGCTCTCGGGCCCCCGGGTCGACCGGGGCAAGGAGCCGAGCAACGCCACCGTGCCGGCGTTGCCTGACCGCACCGGCCGGGTGTCGCCCGTGGTGGTGGCCGTCGGCGATCTCGCCTGCGCTCCGGGCAGCGACGAGGCCCGCACCCGCCGCGACGACCACGGCGACGCCTGCCGTGACGCCGACACGGCGGCCCTCGTCGATGCCCTCGATCCCGTCGCCATCCTCGCCCTCGGCGACCTGCAGTACGAGGCGGGCACGGCCGAGCAGTTCCGGTCCGGCTACGCCACGACCTGGGGTCGCTTCAAGGACCGCACCCGTCCCGTGCCCGGTAACCACGAGTACGACAGCGGGGGGAGCGGCTACTTCGAGTACTTCGGCACCGCCGCCGGCGACCCGACCGAAGGCTGGTACAGCTTCGACCTCGGCCCGTGGCACCTCGTGGCCCTCAACTCCAACTGCGGCGCCGTCGGCGGCTGCGCCGAAGGGTCGGCCCAGCTCCGCTGGCTGCGGGCCGACCTGGCCGCCCACACCGCCGCCCGGTGCACCCTCGCCTACATGCACCACCCCCGCCTGTCGTCGGGGGAGAACGGTCATGCCAAGGCGATCGATCCGCTGTGGGAGACCCTCGTCGCCGGCGGGGTCGATGTCCTGCTCGTCGGGCACGATCACGACTACGAGCGGTTCGCGCCGGCCGATGCCGCTGGTGCGCGGGACGACGCCCGAGGGGTGCGCGAGTTCGTGGTGGGGTCCGGCGGGCGCAACCACTACGACCTCCCGGCCGAGGCGCCGCTGCGGGAAGCGTCGAACACCACCGACTTCGGCGTGCTCAGCCTGACCCTCGCCCTCGACTCCTACGACTGGGAGTTCGTGCCGGCCGGTGGCCGGCCGTCACCGGACTCCGGCCGCGGCTCGTGCCACTGACCGACGCTCAGCGGGATCGGCCGTCAGCGGGGACGGCTGAGGTGGGCGGGCCGCCGGCGGGGTGACGGGGGAGTGGGCACAGCGGCGTGGTCGACCGGCTCGGCGTTGAGCTTGTCGAGCAGGCGGAGGAGCTCGGCCTGCTCGGCGGCGGTGAGCGGGTCGAGCGCGACGCGGGCGACCAGCTGGATCTCGTGGAGCACGCCGTCGAGCAGGTCCTGGGCCTCGGGGGTGATGTCGATGCGCACCTTGCGTCGGTCGTCGGGGTCGGGGACGCGGGTGACGAGGCCGCGCTTCTCCAGCGTGTCGACGAGGCTGGTGATGCTCCCACTCGTGATGTGCATGGCGGTGACCAGGTCGCCGGGGGTGATGGGACCACCCGCCCCCTCGATCACGGCCAGGGCGTTGAGGGCGGCGTGGGAGAGGCCGGCGCGGCGGCAGGGCTCGGCGATGGCGGCGGTCATCCGGGCCCCGGCCCGTTCGAGGGTGCGGGCGGCCCGGGAGGCGAGGTAGGTGGCGCCGGGGTACTCGTTCTCGAACGCCCGGGCCTCGTCGTCACCGCCGGCCGGACGCGAAGCCGCACCACCCCGGGAGGTGGTGCGCTTCGAGGCCCGGGCGGCGGCCCGGCCGGCGGATGGCCGGGTGGCGGTCAGCTCGCTGCCCCTGCGGCGACGGGCGCGTCCTCGAGGAAGCGGATGTCGGGAGCGCCGACCACGCCGGCCTTGCCCATGGTCTCCTTCAGCGACGGGTCCGAGGCGAAGGCCTGGGCGGCCTCGAGGGACGGGAACCCGAGCACGGCGGTGATGGCGTTGGGATCGCCGGCGGCCCGGAGGACCTGCTCGCTGGTGCAGCCGTGGCGCTGCCGGGTGGCGCCGTGCTCCTGGAAGAACGGGAGCCAGGTGTCGAAGTCGGCGACGGTGTGGTGGACGATCACGGTGGTCATGGTAGGTGTGCCTCCTGAGGCGAGTTGTTCATCCCGAGATACTCGAAATCAAGAACCTTGATCCAAAGAACCTTGATTCCAAGTATCTTGAGGTCAAGATAAAGACGATCGCCCGACGTGTCAAGGGGTCGATCCGCGAAACTGCGCCCATGACGGTGACCGATCCCTACCACCCCGCCACCGACGCCCACGCCGCCGACGTGGCCCGGGCCGAGGCGGCGCTGCTCGATCCGGCGATGGCTCACATCGTCGACGTGGTCCTGCGAGCCGCCGACGAGCCCGACACCTACGAGGCCGCGGCGGTCGACGGGCGGGTCCGCTTCCGCCGCCGACCCGACGGTCCGGGCTGGGCCTTCGACGCCGTGCGGGTGGAGGGCCGCAACCCGCTGGCCGACCAGGCCGCCGACCGGTTCAGCCCGCTGGCCGAGGAGCGGGCCAACCCCCATCCCGACCGCACGACCACGTCCTACCCCTTCGCCTACGAGCAGGTCGCCCAGCTCTTCGACGCCCCCGCCGCCCCCGACCTGATCGCCATCCACACCGCCGCCCACAACTGGGCCGACCAGGGCGGGCACCTCGGCGAGCACGGCTCGATCGGCGTGGTGCAGGCCCGCGCCCCGTTCATCGTCGCCGGTGCCGGCGCGGCCCAGCGAGGGATCGTCCCCGAGAGCTGCCGGCTGGTCGACGTCGCCCCGACCGTGCTGTCGCTCCTCGGCATCGAGTCCCGCCCCGGCGGCGGCACGGGAGCCAACGGTGCCCACCGCGACGACGCCTTGCTGGCCCGCCAGGACGGCGACGCCCAGGAGGTCGCCCTGGACCGTGGCGCCCCGCCGGCCCGACACGTCGTCGGGTTCCTGCTCGACGGCGCCAACGCCAACGTGCTGTACGACCTCGCCGGCCGGGGCGAGGCCCCCAACGTCGCCCGGCTGATGGCGATGGGCACCACGTTCGGGCACGGCGCCATGTCGTCGCTGCCCACCGTCACCCTGGCCAACCACACCTCGATCCTCACCGGCGCCCACCCGGGGCACCACGGGATCCTGCACAACGCCTGGTGGGACCGGCGCGACGGCGAGCAGGTGATCACCAACTCGCCCGCCCACTGGATCACGGCCATGGACCGTCTCGACCCGGGGGTCGAGACGGTGTTCTCGGCTGTTCGCCGGGCTCGCCCGGGGTCGGTGAACATCAGCCTCAACGAGCCGTGCGACGCCGGTGCCGACTTCTCGGTGTTCGACCTCATGCGGCGGGGCGAGATGATCGACCGCCCGCCCCACGCCGAGGAGCTGCCCCACGCCACCCTTCGCTTCGTGCGGCCGGTGAAGGAGTACAAGTGGTCGTCGCTGGTCGACCACACCGCAGTCGAGCAGTTCTGCGGGATCTGGTCCGGCTCCTACCGGGGCACGGCGTGGCCGGTCCCCACCTTCTCGTGGGTCAACTTCTCCCTGACCGACGCCGCCTTCCACGAGGGCGGGCCGTACTCGGAGATCGCGGCCGCCGCCGTCCACGACACCGACGCCCGCATCGGCGAGGTGCTGGCCGCGGTGGAGCGGGCCGGGGTCTTCGACCAGACCGCCTTCTTCCTCGTGGCCGACCACGGCATGGAGGAGAGCGACCCGGGCTGCACCGGCAACTGGGCCGACGCCCTCGACGATGCCGGGGTGGCCTACCGCGACGAGGGCTACTCGTTCATCTACGTGAACCCGTAGGCTCCGCCCCCATGGGGGACATCACGACGGCGGTCGGCTCGGCCGCGTACGAAGCCACGATCACCTGGACCACCCACGGGGTGGCCCACGTCACCGGCGCCGACCTCGGCCACCTCGGCTTCGGTCAGGGGTGGGCCTGCGCCCGCGACCACTACGCCGCCATGTGCGATCACGCCACCAAGGTGGCGTCGGAGCGCAGCCGGCACCTCGGCCGCGGCGGGGCCGACCAGCACCTCCACACCGACCTCGGCTACCTCGGGCTCGGCATGCGGGAGCGGGCCACCGCCATGGCCGCGGCCCAGCCCGAGGAGATCCGGGCCCTCGTCGCCGGCTACGCCGCCGGCGCCTCGGCGTGGTTCGCCGCTCACGGCCGCGAGGCCCTGCCGGCGTGGTGCCGCGACGCGTCGTGGATCCGACCGCTGACGGCCGACGACCTGTGGCGCGTGTACCTCGACCTCACCCTCATGGCCAGCGGCCGCAACCTCGTCGACTACATCGGCTCGGCCGTCGCCCCGGGCGACGGCGAGCCCGCCCCCGTCCCGCCCCTCGATCCCGACGCCACACCGGGTTCCAACGCCTGGGCCTTCGGCCACGACGCCACCGCCGACGGCCGCGGCATCGTGATGGGCAACCCGCACTTCCCGTGGTACGGCGAGGGCCGCTTCTGGGAGTGTCACCTGCGGGTGCCCGGCGACCTCGACGTGTACGGGGTGTCGCTGGTGGGCACCCCGCTCGTGCAGATCGGGTTCAACCGCGACGTGGCCTGGAGCCACACCTTCTCCCGCGGCCACCGCTTCACCGTCTACAGCCTCGAGCTCCCGCCCGGCCGGCCCACCACCTACCGCTACGGCGACGAGGAGCGGGCCATGGTCGGTACCGACCACGAGGTCGCGGTGCTCGGGGCCGACGGCGAGCTCACGTCGGTGCGCCGGCAGCTGTGGGCCACCCACTACGGCCCGATGCTCAACCTGCCGCTCCTCGGCTGGAACGACGGGTTCGGCTTCACCTACCGCGACGCCAACCTCGACAACACCCGCTTCTTCCGCACCTTCCTGGCCATGAACCGCTCCCGGTCGATGGACGACTTCCAGGCGGCCATCCGCCACAACGACGGCATCCCGTGGGCCAACACCCTCGCCGCCGACCGCACGGGCCGCTGCTGGTACATCGACGCCAGCGCCACGCCCAACCTCCGGCCCGAGGCCAGCGCCGCTTTCGAGGAGCGGGTGGCCACCGACCCGATCACGGCCATGGCCTTCGCCCTTCGGGTGGCGCTGCTCCCGGGGTCGGACCCGTCGTTCGAATGGGTCGACGACCCGGCGGCCTCGTCGCCCGGGCTCGTGCCCGTGGCCCAGCTCCCCCAGGTGGAGCGCCGCGACCACCTCTTCAACGCCAACGACCCCTACTGGTTCGTGCACCGCGACGACCAGATCGAGGCTCACTCGGCCATGTGCGGCCTGCACCACGCGCCCATCGGCCCCCGCAGCCGCATGAACGCTCTGCTGGCCTCGGCCGAGGGGCCGGTGGCGCCGAGCGGCGACGACGGGCGGCTCACCCGGGCCGACGTCGCCGCGTCGCTCCTCGGCAACCACGGGGTGATCGCCGAGCTGCTCCTCGACGACCTGCTGGCCCGCTTCGAGCTGCTGCTGGCCGACCCGGTGGCCTCGGACCGCCCCGACCGCCACCGGCTCGTGACCGCGGTCGACGTCCTCCGCGGCTGGGACCGCCGGCTCGACGTGGGCTCGGTGGGGGCCGTGGTGTTCCGTGAGTTCCTGGCCTCGCTCCCGGACGGGGCCACGGCCGAGGCCGGCGTGCTGTGGGACCAGGCCTACGACCCCGAGCGCCCGGTCGACACCCCGGCCGGGCTGGCTCCCGCGCCGCCGGCCGGGCCCGACCCGCTCTTCCTCGCGCTGGCCGCCGCGGTCGACACCCTCGACCGGGCCGGCGTCCCCCTCGACGCCCCGCTGGGCGAGGTGCAGTTCGTCGACCGGGCCGGCCGCCACTGGCCGATGCACGGGGGCTTCGAGCTCGAGGGGGTGGCCAACGTCAACGCGTCGCTGGGCACCCTGGCCCGCGCCGATCTCGAGCCGTCGCCCGACCAGGGCGAGGCCATCCCCGGCCGCACCGAAAAGACCGGCATCCGGGTCGGCGGCTACCCGGTGATCTACGGCGTGAGCTTCGTGATGATCGTCGGCTTCGACGACGACGGCCCGGTGGGCGAGGGGCTGCTGGTGTACGGCCAGTCGCAGGACCCGGCCTCCCCCCGCCACGTCGACCAGCTCGAGGCCTACGCGGCCAAGCGCCTCCGCCCCTTCGCCTTCCACCAGGCCGCCATCGACGCCGACCCGCAGGTCGAGACGGTGGTGGTCGCGGGCTGAGCCGAGGGGCGGTCGGGTCAGCCGCGGGTGAGGCTGCGGATCTTCTCCTCCGACGGGCGTCCGTCGTAGACCACCTCGCCGTCGCGCAGGCCCACGCACCGGGTGGCGATCTCGAGGAGGTCGAGCTGGTGGGTGGACACGACGACGGCGGCGCCGTCGCTGGCGATGTCGCCGAGCACCTGCACCAGCATCTCCTGGGCCGGGCGGTCGAGGCCGGCGAACGGCTCGTCGATGAGCAGCAGGTCGAAGGGCCGGATGAGCCCGCACAGGAGGGCGGTCTTCTGCTTCAGGCCCCGCGAGAACGTGTTGGGGAGGTCGTCGGCCCGGTCGGTGAGGTTGAACATCTCGAGCAGGTCGTCGGCGTACTCCTCCCAGTCCTCGGTGCCGTGGACCCGGGCGATGTAGGCGAGGTGCTCGTTGACCGAGAGATCGTCGTAGAGCACCGGGTGGTCGGGCAGGTAGGTGGTGGCGGCCCGGGCACCGATGGTGCCGGCCTCGTGCCCGCCCACCCACACGCTCCCCTCGGTGGGGTTGATGAGCCCGGCGCAGCAGCCGAGGAAGGTGGACTTCCCGGCGCCGTTGGGGCCGACGAGCATGATCACCTCGCCGGCGTCGACGGCGAGGTCGACCCCCATGACGCCGAGGCCGTCGCCGTAGTCCTTCACCAACTCGTGAGCGAGCAGCGTGTGGTCGTCGGCCCCGGGGGGCCGCACCGTGGGCTCGGCCGCGGCGCGGGCCTGGTCGAGGATGCCTCCGGAAGCCATCAGCGGGCGTCCTTTCGGGGGAGGGCCGGGGGGGCGGGACGGGCGGTCACACCCGGCTCGGCTTCCGGTAGCGGACGTAGAGGAAGGCCAGGATCCAGGCCATGATCGGCCAGGTGGTGAGGTTGCTCATGCGCTGGGTGTTGAGGTGGTCGGGGTCGACGCCGAGCGCCATCATCGGGGCCAGGGCACCCACCACCAGCCCGGGGGGGATGGCCATGCGCAGCACCGTGAAGGTGCCCATCACGTCCATGCCCATGGCGTCGGCGCCGGTCACGCCCGACAGCGACGATCCGGCACCCACGCTGCCCATCGTGGTGCTGAGGGCGGCCCCGGCGACGGCCGAAGCCGTGACGGAGAGGAACAGCGGGGCGACGGCCTGGGCCACGACGGTGGTGGGGACGAAGCACCAGGCCGTGAGGGTGGCCACGCCGGTGGGGACCACCATGAGCACGAACGCGGCGTACAGGTGGCTGAGCAGGATGCGCCCCTCGTCGCCGGCCAGGGCGTCCCAGCGGGTGGGGTGGTCGACCTCCTGGGCGATGGGCTCGACGGCGTCGTAGGCGGCGAGGAAGAGGGCCAGCCCGGCCAGCACGAAGGCGGGGTAGGCGCCGCGCCACGTGAACCCGATGGCCACGCCGGCGGCGACCCCCAGCAGCACCATCCGCAGCAGGCGGGTGGCCGGGAAGCGGAAGTAGCACTGCCAGTCGCGCCGCCAGGTGGGGATGGAGGACCGGCGGCCGGTGGTGCGGCCCCGACCGAGGCGGATCCACGGGGTGGCGCGGGCCCGCTCCTGGCTGAGCTGGCGCCGCAGCAGCACCACCGTGCGCACATCCTGCATGGTGGCGGCGAAGCGGAGCTGGGCCACGAGGCCGGCCCGTTGGAGGGCCCGCTCGATCGAGATGTGCTCGAGCCCGGCGAGGGCGGCGACGACGGCCAGGGGCACGGCCACGACGCCGGCGACCACGATCGGCGTGAAGCCGAGGGGCAGGAAGGTGATGGCGCCGAGGCCGGTGAGCGGCGAGGTGGACACGCCGGCCACGACATCGGCGACGGACCAGCTGATGACGGCGAAGCCGAGGAGCACGGCCACGACCTTGCCCAGGCGCCGGCCGCAGGCGACGAGGGCCACGGCGTTGGCCAGCACGGCGAGGGCGGCGAAGGACGCGGCGCAGGCCACCGCAGCGACGATCGGTCCGACGTCGACCCGCCGCGACGCGACCACCCCGACGACGCCGCCGACCATCGATCCGGCGAAGGCGCTGAAGCGGAGGTTCTGCAGGGCCGGCCCCCGCAGCACGGCGGCGCGGGGGACCGGGGCCATCAGCTCGTACTGGATGGCCGGGGCCTCGATGGCCAGCGGGCCGCCGCGCGACCCGGTGCGCAACCCGATGAACACGGCCACGGCGCCGAGCAGGCCGAGCCACCGCGGGCCCTGTTCGAGCAGCTGCTGCTGGGTGGCGGCGTCGATCTTGGCGTCGGGGAAGTAGCTGGCGCCGAACCAGATGGCGGCGCCGGCGATGAGCCCGGTCATGTAGGCCTTGTAGAGGGCGTCGACCCAGTGGACCTTGGAGCGGTGGTTGCTCCGCCGGGCCTGGCGCAGCGCCGTCAGCCCCGCCGTGCCCCGCGCGATGTCGGCCTCGGTGACCGTCGGCAGGTCGGCGGTGGAGGGCTCGGACACGGCCTGCGATGGTACGCGCCTCCCGGTCCCCTTCCCGCATCGCGCCGCCCGCCCGTCTGTCCGGGGTCGCGCCGCCGGGGCACCGGCCCGTAGCCTCGCGGGGGTGATCCTGCTCGACGCCACCGACCTCGCCGTCCGGCGGCCCGAGCGGGCGCTGTTCGAGCACCTGTCGTGCACCGTGTCGGGGGGCGACCGGATCGGTGTGGTCGGCATCAACGGCTCGGGCAAGTCGACGCTGCTGCGGGTGCTGGCCGGCGAGATCCCGCCCGAGGACGGGGTGGTGCGCCGGTCCCGGGACCTGCGGATCGGGTTCCTCGGCCAGGACCCGGTCCTCGCGCCGGGCACCGTGCGCGAGGCGGCCGGGGGCGGCTGGGAGGTCGAGGCCGTCCTCGACCGGCTCGGGCTGGGCGGGCTGCTCGACGCCGACACGGCGTCGCTCTCCGGCGGGCAGCGCAAGCGGGTCGCGCTGGCCCGGGTCCTCGTCGCCGAGACCGACCTGCTCATCCTCGACGAGCCCACCAACCACCTCGACATCGACGCCATCGCCTGGCTCGAGGAGCACCTGGCGGCCTACCGGGGCGCGCTGCTGCTCGTCACCCACGACCGGCACGTGCTCGACCGGGTGTGCACCCGCGTGCTCGAGCTCGACCGCGGCGCCGGGTTCGTGCACGAGGGGGGCTACGGCGCCTACCTGGAAGGGAGGGCGGCGCGCGAAGCGAGGGCCGAGTCGGCCGAGTCCACGCGGCGGATCCTGGCCCGCCAGGAGCTGGCCTGGCTCCGGCGCGGTGCCCCCGCCCGCACCCGCAAGCCCAAGGCCCGCATCGCCGCCGCCACCGCGGTGGTCGAGGGGCGGGCCCAGGCCGCGGCCCGGTCCGCCACCCTCGACCTGGGCGCGGCCGCCGGGGGCGAGGCGACCAAGGGGGGTCCGGGGTGGGGCAGCTTCGGCGTGGTCAAGCGCCACCCGGCCACCCCCCGCCTCGGCGACAAGGTGATCGAGCTCCACGACGTCGGCCACCGGTGGGGCGATGGCCCCTGGCTCTTCGAGCACCTCGACCTCCTCCTCGACAACCGGGAGCGCCTCGGGATCGTGGGCCCCAACGGCGGCGGCAAGACGACGCTGCTCGAGATCCTGGCCGGCCGGGTGGCGCCGGCGGCGGGCCGGGTGGTGCAGGGCCCCACGGTCCAGCTCGCCATCTACGACCAGCTCGGCACCGGGCTCGACCCCACGCGGCGGGTGCGGGAGGCCGTGGCCGGTCCCCACCGGCAGCCCGACTGGTACGACAGCGCCCTCCTCGAGCAGTTCTGGTTCGACGACGACACCTCGCGTGCGCCCATCGGCCTCCTGTCGGGCGGCGAGCGCCGGCGGCTGCAGCTGCTCTTGGCCCTGGCCGCCCGTCCCAACGTCCTGCTCCTCGACGAGCCCACCAACGACCTCGACCTCGACACCCTGCGCATCCTCGAGGAGTTCCTCGACGACTGGCCCGGCGCCCTCGTGGTGGTGAGCCACGACCGGGCCTTCCTCGAGCGGACGGTCACCGACGCGCTCGTGCTCGACGGGTCGGGCGCCGCCACCCGTCACCCCGGGGGCTACGCGGCCTGGGAGGAGACCCGTCGGGCCCGGCGGGTGCGCGGACGGGCCGGGCCGGCGCCGGTCGGGCCGGCTCCCGAGCCGGCGGCGGGTCGCGCATCGGCGCCCCCGACTGATCCCACCGTGGACGGCCCGCCATCCCTCCGCTCGCCGAGCACGTTGCGCCACCTCGTGAAGGACGCCGAGCGAGACATGGCCCGGGCCCAGAAGCGCCACGATGCCCTGGCCGTCGAGCTCGACGCGGCCGGTGCCACGGCCGACCACACCGAGCTGGCCCGGCTGGGATCGGCCCTGGCCGAAGCCGCCACCGAGCTGGCCGGGGCCGAGGACCGGTGGCTCGAGCTGACCGACGAGCTGGAGCGGGCGCTGGCGGCGCGGCAGGCCAAACGGTGAGCGGCGACCGCGGCGCCGTCTCGGTGGTGGGGGCCTTCGCCGCGGTGGGCGCGGCCGTGTGGGGCGTCGCCCGGTACGCGGCGGGGGCGATGGCCCGCCAGGAGTCCTACCGGGTGCCGCTCGACACCGTGGGCGGGCCGTGGACCGAGGCCTGGGACCGCTGGGACGGCCACTGGTACCTGAGCATCGCCCGGGAGGGCTACGCCGTGCACCAGGGCCGCCCGACCAACGTCGTGTACTTCCCCGCCTACCCGCTGTTGGCGCGATGGGTGGGCCGGCTGGTGGGCGATCCGTTGCCGGCGGCGCTGGCCGTCGCCGCCGTCGCCGGGCTGGCGGCCGCGCTGGCCCTGTGGTGGTGGGCGCCGCGGGTCGGGGTCACCGGCCCGGCCCGGTGGTGCACCCTGGGGGCGCTGTTCCTCTGGCCGTGGGCCTACCACCTCTACGGCTCGGTGTACGCCGAGTCGCTGTTCCTCGCCCTCGCCGTCGGGGCCTTCCTGTGCCTCGAGCGCGATCGGTTGGCCGCGGCGGCGGTCCTGGCGGCGGTGGCCTCGGCCACGCGCCCGGTGGGGCTGGCCGTCACCATCGGGCTCGCCGTCGAGGTGGTGCGCCGCCGGGGCGGGTGGCGGCACCTCCGCCGGGGCGATGCCGTGCTGGCCGTGGGGCCGCTCGGCCTGCTCGGCTACCTCGCCTTCTGTGCCGCCGCCTTCGGCGACCCGCTCCTCCCCTTCACCGGGCAGGGGGCGCCGGGGTGGGAACAGGGGCTGTCCGTCCGCAACGCGCTGAAGCTCCCGCTGTGGGAGGACCTCGCCGCCGGCGGCGACGTGCTCCCGGTCCGGCTCCTCCTGCTGTGCGGGATCCTGACCCTCGGCGCCATCGCCCTCCTCCCCGTGGTGTGGCGCCGCTTCGGCCCGGGCTACGGCGCGTACAGCGCCGTGGTCGTGCTCGTCCCGGCGGTGGCCAGCAAGGACTTCCAGGGGATGGGCCGCTACCTGCTGCTCGCCTTCCCCGCCTTCGCCGTGGTGGGCGAGGCGGTGGCGCGCCGTTCGCCGGTGGTGCGCCTGGCCGTGGTCGGCCTGTCGTCGGCCTTCCTCCTCACGTTCACCGCCCTCTTCGCCACCGGCCACTACACCTCCTGAGGGCGGAGCCGAGGGAATGGTCGGGACGGGGGATGGGTTGGAGGAGGAGCGCCGGGTACGCTGACCAGCGCATTCCACCGGCCCCGGAGGACCCATGGCTGCGCCACCCCCCGATTCCACGACCGCCGAGGCCTTGCGCCTCGTCGACGACCCGGTGGTGATCATCACCGAGGCCGCGCTCGACACGATCGCCGGGATCCGCGCCGGGGAGGACGACCCCGACGCGTTGGTGCTGCGCATCGCCGTCAACGGCGTCAACGGGGTGGAGTACGCCTACGACCTCTCGTTCGAGCCCCGGGGCGAGGTCGGCGAGGGCCATGTTGGCTACGTGGTCGGCGACCTGACGGTGGTGATCCCGGAGGACTCCGTCGACGCCCTGCGCCTCGCCACCCTCGACCTCCCGTCGAACCCGGCCCAGACCGGCCTGGTGATCCGCAACCCCAACCGGCCGAACCCGCTCGCCGGCAAGACCCTCCACCTCACCGGCGATCTGTCCGAGAAGGTGCAGCAGCTGCTGGTCGAGAGCGTCAACCCCAGCCTGGCCAGCCATGGCGGCTTCGCCGAGCTGGTGGGCGTGGAGGGCGACGACGTCTACGTCCGCATGGGTGGCGGCTGCCAGGGCTGCGCCATGAGCCAGGCCACCCTGGTCGAGGGCATCGCCCGGTCGATCAAGGACGCCATCCCCGAGGTCGGCGAGGTCATCGACGTCACCGACCACGCCTCGGGCGAGAACCCCTTCTACTGACCCAGCGGCGACCGGTCCGCCCGGCTACCGGTCCGCCCGGCTACTGGTCGTTGGAGCGGTCGCTCGGGTCGGACCCGAGCTGTGCCGTCTGCTCGGCCCCGATGAGGGCGAGCGCCGACGCCGCGATCCCGGGAGCGTCGAGGCCGAGCTCGGTCAGGATGCTGTCGGGGCGGCCGTGGGGGATGAAGGCGACGGGCGTGCCGAGGACCCGCACCCGCGGCGCCGGCACCCCGGCCGTGAGCTCGGCCAGCTGGTCGGCGATGGCCGACCCGACCCCGCCCTCTCGGACGCCGTCCTCGGCGGTGACCACGAACCGGTGCCCGGCGGCGTCGGCCAGCATGGCGTGGTCGAGGGGGCGGATGACCCGCGGGTCCCAGACCGTGACGCCGTAGCCGTCGCTGGCGAGGATCTCGGCCGCCTGCTCGCACGCCTCGAGGAGCTTGCCCACACCGATGAGGCACACGTCGCGACGGTCGGCCGGGGCCGCCCGCACCTGGCGGCCGGCCAGGCCGGCGCCGACCTCTTCGGGGTCGACGTGGCGGGCCGCGGTCTTGGGCCAGCGGATCATCACCGGCCCGTCGGTGCAGTCGATGGCGTCGTGGAGCATCTGCTGGAGCTCCTGGTAGGACGACGGCGCGAACATCGTGATGCCCGGCACCTTCGAGAACAGCGCCATGTCCATCACGCCGTGGTGGCTGGCGCCGTCGTCGCCGGTGATGCCGGCCCGGTCGAGGCAGAAGATCACGGGCTGGCCGTGGAGGCCGACGTCGTAGAGGACCTGGTCGAAGGCCCGGCTCATGAAGGTGGCGTAGACGGCCACGACCGGGCGCAGCCCACCCATGGCCATGCCGGTGGCGGCGGTGACGGCGTGCTGCTCGGCGATCCCGACGTCGAAGAAGCGCTGCGGGAAGCGGTCCTTGAAGGCGAGCAGGCCGGTGGAGTCGGGCATGGCGGCGGTGATGGCCACCAGCTCGGGGTGGACGGCCGCCTCCTTGAGCAGGGCCTCGGTGAACCCGGCGGTGTAGGAGCCGGGCTTGGACTCGCTCGTGTCGTGGAGGCGCTTGATCGGGTCGTTCTCGGCCGGGGCGTACCCCCGGCCCTTCTGGGTGAGCACGTGGATCACGTGGGGGCCGCCCAGCTCGGCGGCATCGCGCAGCGCCGCCTCCAGGCCGGCCAAGTCGTGACCGTCGAAGGGGCCGGTGTAGCGCACGCCCAGCGTCTCGAAGAAGGCCGGCGGCTCCCACATCTCGCGGATGGCGGCCTTGGCCGCCTCGACGCCCCGCTCGAGCCGGTCACCGAAGAGGGGGACCTCGCCGACCAGCTTCTCCAGGCGGGCCTGGCGGCGCAGGTAGACGGGGTTGTTGCGGATGCGGGCCAGGGTGTCGCCGAGCTTGGAGATGGTGGGGGCGTAGGAGCGGCCGTTGTCGTTGAGGATGATGACGCAGTTGGTACCGGAGTGGCCGAGGTTGTTGAGCCCCTCGAAGGCCATGCCGCCCGTCATCGACCCGTCGCCGATGACGGCGATCACCCGCCGCCCTTCGCCGCCCTCCATCTGCTGTGCGGTGGCGAGCCCGTGGGCGTAGCTGAGGATCGTGGAGGCGTGGCTGTTCTCGATCCAGTCGTAGGGGGACTCGGCGCGGCTGGGGTAGCCGGAGAGGCCGCCGGCCTCCCGGAGGTGGGAGAACTCGGCCTGCCGGCCGGTGACGATCTTGTGGACGTAGGCCTGATGGCCGGTGTCCCACAGGACGATGTCGTCGGGCGTGTCGAAGACCCGGTGGATGGCCAGGGTGAGCTCGACGACCCCGAGGTTCGAGCCGAGGTGCCCGCCGTGCTCGGTGACGGCATCGACGATGAACTGGCGGATCTCGAAGGCGAGGATCTCGAGCTGCTCGGGGGAGAGGCCCCTGAGGTCGGCCGGGCTGGTGATGGATTCGAGGATCATCGTGCTGTCACGGTACCGCGCCGCGGGTGTGCGGCCGCGCCGTCCCCCGGTCCCTGCACGGGATCCGCACACTCGGGCTCGGCCTCACGCCGCGGCGTGCCGCTGACCGGCGGCGAAGGCCGGAGCCCCCAGCAGGGAGGCCACGACGTTGAGCAGGTAGAGGAGCAGGCCGAGGGCCACGGCCTTCTCGCCGGGCACCCCCAGGGTGCCGAGGAACAGCACGAAGGAGGCCTCCCGGACGCCCAGCCCCGAGATGCCCGGCGACAGGACCTGGGCGATCAGGACCGGCGGGTAGAAGGCGAGGACGGCGGGGAGGCCGACGGTGTCGATGCCAGCGACCCGGGCCGCGGCGTAGGCGGCGAGGCACATGGTGAGCTGGAAGGCCAGGCCGGCGCCCACCACCGCCGCCGTGGGACCCGGCCGGCGCCGCAGCCGCTCGATCCCGAGGTGCACGGCCCCGAGGAACCGGCGCACGCCGGCCGAGGACACCAGGCGGCCGCCCAGCCCCGGGTGCCCGGCGGCCACCAGGATGGCGACCAGGCCGGTCAGGGTGATGCCGTCGACGGTCAGCGCCACCGAGGTGGCGTGGCCCAACTCCCGGAGGGAGCCGTCGAGCGCGAACCCGACGCCGGAGATGAGCGGCAGCACGAGCCAGCCGGTGAGCCGTTCGAGCGACACCGACGCGAAGGCCTCGGGGGCGTCGCCGGTGCGTCGGGCCAGCCGGGTGACCCGGAGCACGTCGCCGCCGATGGTGGTGGGCAGCACGTTGGAGACGAACTGGCCGGCGAAGGTCATCGGCACCAGGTCGGTGAGGGGCACGGCGCGGCCCATGCCGCGCAGCACCCGGTGCCAGCGGGCCGCCGACAGCGCCACGGCGGCGGCCGACAGCGCGACCGAGACCGCGGCCCAGGCGAAGGTGGCGCCGGACCGGTCCGGCACGAGCTCGCTCCACGAGAACTGGGGGATGCGGGCGAAGAGGACGCCGAGCATGGCGATGCTCAGGCCGATGCGCAGCGGCAGGACCCACCAGCGTCGGCGGGTGTGCTGCTCGGGCACGTCGGCCAGGGGGACGCCCTCGGCCAGCGACAAGAGGACCGTGGCGTCGAGGGTGGCGGCGTGGGCCAGGGCCGCTTCCTCCGGGTCGCCGGTGGGGTCGGGGGCGGGGGTGGGGGAGGCGTGATCGGTCATGGTGGGACCGGGCACCGGTCGGGGCGGGCGGCGACGCCCGGGCGGACGGGCGGTTACGGTCGGCTGGGCGAGTGTACGGCGGGAAGATGTCACAGCCCGTGACGCGGTAACCGCGGGCTGGAGGTGCCGTACACTTGGGTGTCCCCGACGGAGGTGTCTCCCGTGATCGTCACCCGTTCCCGCCGCGTCCTCGCCACCACGGCCGGTCTACTCGTGCTCGGCGTCGCCGCCTCGTCGTGCGCCAAGGGCGCCGATGTGGCCATCGGCTCGTCGAAGGCGGAGATGGACTCCGACGGCAAGGGGGCCGGCAAGGCCACCGACAGCAGCACCACTCCCACGTCGGCCTCGAAGGGCCCGACAGCGGGCGGCAAGGTCGGCAAGATCCAGCCCGCGGCTACGGCCAAGTTCGTGCAGGAGTCGGCCCAGCGCACCCGTGAGGCCAACTCGATGAAGATGGCGATGTCGATGGACGGCATGCCCCAGGCGCAGAACTTCACCATGGACATGGCCGTCGACGTCAAGAAGAACCTGATGAGCCTCAACATGGACGCGGCGGGCCAGAAGATCGAGATGATCGTCGACGGCGCCACCGCCTACATGAAGCTGGCCGGTCTGGGCGACCTCGGCAGCCTCGGCGGCCTCGGGGGCGGCAAGGACTGGATCAAGTTCACCGACCCCGAGATGATCAAGTCGTTCACCGGCGGCCAGGGCGGGTTCGGCGCCGGGATGAACGCCAAGGGCTTCCTCGACGGGTTCCTGGGGGCCGGCGGCACCGTCGAGGACCTCGGCATGGAGGACGTCCGCGGCGTCCCCACCCACCACTACAAGGGCACCATCTCGGCCAGCGCCGCCGCCGCCTCGTCGGGCTCCACGCTCACCCCCGAGGAGAAGAAGCAGATGGAGGCCTCGCTCGGGAAGATGGGCGACATCCCCGTCGAGGTATGGATCGACGACGACGGCCTGATGCGCAAGATGAAGATGTCGATGGACGGCTCGGCCTACGGCGCCTCGGGTTCCATCGGCCTCGTCATGGAGCTCTACGACGTCGGCCAGCCGGTGGAGATCAAGGTGCCCTCGCCCGACAAGGTGATGGACCTGGGCGCCCTCGGTGACCTGGGCGGGCTCGGCGGCGGCACGCCGAAGAAGACGCCCACCACCACCGCCGCGGCCTAGCGGCCCCGTGGCCACCGACCGCGACATCGCGCTGGGCGCGCTGCGCCTGACCGTGACCGAGGCGGGGGCGGGGGGCCGCCCGCTGCTCCTGCTGCACGGGTTCACCGGCGCCCGGACCGACTTCGAGCACTGGATCGACCCGCTGGCCGAGCTCGGCTACCACGTCGTCGCGCCCGACCAGCGGGGGCACGGCGCCAGCGACCAGCCCGACGACGAGGCGGCGTACTCCTTCGAGGCCTTCCGTGACGACGCGCTGGCCCTGGCCGACGCGCTGGGGTGGGACCGCTTCGCCCTCCTCGGCCACTCGATGGGCGGGATGATCGCCCAGCACGTCGCCATCGCCGCCCCGGAGCGGCTGGCCGCCCTCGTCCTCATGGACACCGGCGCCGGGCCCCTGTCCGTCGACCCTGCCCTGCGCGACATGGGCATCGAGGTCGCCCGATCGCAGGGCACCGGGGTGATCGCCGACCTGACGGCCGGCCAGGACGGCCCGCTCACCAACGAGGCCTACCTGCGGGCCTGCGCCGAGGACCCCACCTACGCCGCCCGCGGCGAGCGCAACCTGCGGGCCGCGTCGGGAGCGATGTACGCCGCGATGCTCCTGGCCATCACCGAGGGCGAGGAGCGCTACGGCGCCCTCGGGGCCGCCGTGACCTGCCCGACCCTGGTGATCGTGGGCTCCTTCGACGAGCCTTTCATCGAGCCCAGCGCCCGCATGGCCGCCGTGATCGACGGCGCCGAGCTGGCGGTGATCCCCGACGGGGGCCACAGCCCCCAGTTCGAGGCCCCCGCCGCCTGGTGGTCCGCCCTCTCCGGCTTCCTCCGTCCCTTGGGTGCGTAAGGGCGCGCATAGCGCACCCTTACGCACCCAAGGGATTCAGCCGGCGGACTCGGTGAGGTAGTACCCGCTGAGGTCGAGGAGGGCGTGGGCCGTCCCCTGCTGGTTGCGGACGGTCACGGCGGCCGTGCCGGCGCCCGGCAGGGTGCTCCCGGCCGCCACGTGGACGTCGAAGCCGTTGGCCCGGGTGCGCCCGGCGGTGGTGTTGACGTTGGAGGTGCCCGGTGCGGCCGCGTCGTCGGGCCACAGCGTGAGGTGGGTGGCGGTGCTGGGCTGGTCGACGGTGATGGTGCCGGTGACGGCTGACGCCTCGGCGCCGGCGAGGTAGCCGGCGATGTCCGGGGTGGCCGTGGCCACGCCGCCCGGCCCCAGCGTCGCCGCGGGACGGGTGTCGAGGAACCGGCCGGGCGGCAGCGGCACGAAGGCGGCGCCGTCGACGCCGTTCACCGGCCCGAACCAGCCCACGAGGTCGGCGATGACGTGGGCGCTCCCGCTGTTGTTGAAGATCCGGAAGCTGCCGTCAGGGGCGACGGGCACGACCGCCAGGTTGGCCGCGTCGCGACCGGGGTCGGTGTTCACGACCGACGTCGGCGGGGCGGTCGCGGGCACGCCGGACCACGCCCGCAGGTGGGTCACCGTCGTCGAGTTGGCGACCGTCAGGTTCACCACGACCGCGCTGAACGCGCCGGCCGCGGGCAGTCCGCCCACCCCGGCGGCGTCGACGCGGATCGAGGCGCCACCGGCCACCGGTCCGGCCGGGGCACCGGTGCCGTCCCGCGTGTCGACGATGCGCACCGGGGCGACGGCGTGATGACCACCGCCCGGGCCCACGGCGTAGTACCCGACGACGTCGGCGACCACGTTGGTCCACCCGGCGTTGTTGTAGATGCGGATCTTGCCGTCGGGGCTGGTGCGCACCACGGTCGAAGCGGCCCGCGTCTCACCGGCCCGGAAGTTGAGGACGCTGGCGTCGGGTGGGACGCCCACGTCGGCCGGCCACACCCGGAGGTGCGACTCCTCACCCACGCCCGGCACCACCCCGGTGACCGTGAGGTTGAGCGCCACCGCGCCCATCTGGGCCGCCGGCGGCAGGCCGGCGACCGCCGTCAGGTCGAGGGTGAGCGCCGTGCGGGGCGCGAGCGGGAAGGCGACGTGCCCGACGACGCCGGTCCCGTCGCGCGTGTCGAGGGCGCGGGCCGGCACGATCGGCGTGTACCGGAGCGCCGGCGTACCGGTGGTGGCGACGGTGAGGGGACTGGCCGGGCCGAGCCGGCCGTTCGGCCCCGCCGCCCGCACCGCGACGGCACACGTGGCCCCGTCCGCCATCCCGCCGATGCTCCACTGGTGCGGACCGTCGGCCGGGAAGCGGGTGATGTGGAGTGTGGCGGCCGGGAGCTCGACCACGGTCACCTCGTAGCCGGTCACGGGTACGTCGCCCGGGGCGTCGGACCACCACACGCTGCACCCGTGGGGGAGGCCCGATGCGCCGACGGCCGACGGGGCGACGCTGGGGTAGCCGAGGGCCTCGGTGAACGGGGTGGTGGCGTCGAGGTGGGGCCCGGAGGGGTCGAAGCGGAGGCGTTGGATGAACAGCGACCGGACACCCCCGTCGGCCGCATCCCGCCCGTCGTACCAGCCGTGGTAGGCGAGCCAGGTGTTGCCGGCGACGTCCACCAGCACGTCCTGCCCGCCGGGGCCGAGGGCATAGGGGTCCGAGCCCTTCCACGGTGCGCCGACCGACGTCTTGATGCACGGGCCGGCGGGCGAGCTGCAGAACCCGTTGCCGATGGCGTAGGAGCCGTCGGCGTAGGAGCCGCCCGAGTAGAAGAGCCAGTCGACGCCGCCGTTGCGCACCATCGTCGGCGCCTCGATCGTGGGCTGCTCCCACGCCTGGTCGCGGGACAACAGGGCCACGGGCGGGCCGATGGTGAAGGTCGCGTCCGAGGACAGCTCCACCGACCACAGCGTGGACGGCGCCCCGATCGAGTTGCCGTCGTTCTTGACCAGCATCCGGGTGACGCCGTTCCCGTCGACCAGCAGCTCGGGGTCGATGTCGCCGCCCAGCCCTGGCCGGCAGAAGAACGGTTGGGCCGACGCGTCCACGAACGGCCCTTGCGGTGACCCTGCCTGCGCCCGACCGATGCACATGTGGCCGGCGATCGAGCCCGTCCCGGGCTTGCCCATCGCGGCGTAGAGCATCACCCAGGTCGGCCCCATCTGCCGGACCGAGGGCGCCCACACGTGCCCGGTGCCCGGCGTGGCCCAGGCCGGGAGGGACGGCAGGGCATCGACCGGTGCCTCCCAGTGGGCGAGGTCGACGCTCTGACGCACCGGCACGTTGGCCCAGCCGAAGGGGATGAAGGTGTTGGTGGCGTACACGTAGAACCGGTCCCCGTCCCGCACGATGTCGGGGTCGGCGACGTCCAGGCCCGGGGTCACGCTCGGCGTGCCCGTGTCGGCGGCCCGCCCGGCGGCGCGACCGCCGAGCCAAAGGCCGGCGGGGCAGCCCGACGCGCGGAAGCGCTGCACCGGCCCGCTCCCGCGCTCGGCGACCTGCTGCGCGGCGAGGTCGGCCACCCCGTCGCCGTCGAGGTCCCACGAGTCGCGCAGGCGCACGGGGCCGGCCGCGATCGAGGGGTCGAGCGGGGCGGCCAGGACGGGGCGGCGGTCGGGGAGCGGGCCGGGCTGCACGCGGACCTTGCCGTCGGCGACGGTGGCCAGGTCGGCCACGCCGTCCCCGGTGACCTCGGCCAGCACGAGCGTGTCGACGGTCGCCCCGGGCACGCTGAGCGTCCCCGTGGCCCACCGGACCGTGGCCCCGGCGGCGTCGAAGGCCACGAGGTCGGCCTGCCCGTCCCCGTCGACGTCCCACGTCCGGTGGCGGGACTCGACCCACCCCGCCGGTCGGGCGCCCTCGGCGCCGGGCACCAGGCCGAGGCGGCTGACGGGGGTGACGGCGGTGGGAACGGTCGGGCAGGCGACCGTGGCCGCCACGGCCTGCGCCGGCACGGCGGCGGCCCCGGGGCCGAGGGCGGCGATCACCACCGCGGCGATGAGGCGGACCGATCCGCCCCGGAACCCCCCGCCCATGCCGACGGCGCTCAGCGGGTGCGGTCGAGGAACCGCTCGGTGTCCACGACGACCCGGGTGACCCGGCCCACGGCCACCAGGCCGCGCTCGTCGTTCACCGACACCGTGAAGGTGATGCGCCGGCCGGTGACCTTCTCCACCGTCGCCTCGGCCGTGACCCGGTGGCCGACCGCGGTGGGGGCCAGGTGGTCGATCTGCACCTTCATGCCGACCGTGGTCTCCCGGGGCGCCAGTTGGTGCAGGAGCGCCTTCACCGTCGCCTCCTCGCACAGCGCGATCAGGCGCGGCGTGGCCAGCACCGGGACGCTGCCGGATCGCAGCGCGATGGCGGTGTCGTCGTCGGTGACGAGCAGGTCGACTTCGGCGGTCGCACCAGGGCGGATGGCCACGGGGTCCGAGGATACGGTCAGGCGACGGGCTCGGCCCAAAATCCACGGCGCGGTGCCCGGTCGCCCGGCCCGGACCTCAGCCGGTGGGCGGGCCGGTAACCTGCCCCTGCCCTTCCGGCCGGCCCGTTCGGCCGCGACCGTCCCCAGCGACCCGCGGGAGCCTCCGTGATCGAAGAACCGGTCCTCACCAAGGTCTTGGCCCACGCCATGGCCACCGGCGCCGAGTTCGCCGAGATCTTCGCCGAGGACAAGCGGTCCTCCTCCGCCCACCTCGACGACGGCAAGGTCGAGGAGCTCAGCTCCGGCCGCGACCGTGGGGCGGGCATCCGGGTCGTGGCCGGCGAGACCACGGGCTACGCCCACACCGCCGACCTGAGCGAGGCGGGGCTGCTCGCCGCGGCCGGGGCCGCGGCGGCCGTGGCCCGCGGCGGCGGCGGTGGCGTCCGCACGGTGGCGCTCACCCCGGTGGCGGCCGACCGCGGCTACGCCTACGAGGTGCTGCCCGAGGACGTCCCCAAGGCCACGAAGGTGGAGCTGCTCACCCGGGCCAACGACGTGGCCCGCAGCGCCGGCTCCTCGATCACCCAGGTCTCCGCCTCCTACGCCGACAGTCGGCGCCGCATCCTCGTGGCCAACTCCGACGGTGTGCTCGCCACCGACGACGCCGTGCGCACCCTCTTCTCGGTGAGCTGCGTCGCCACGGGCGACACCGGCATGCAGACCGGCCGCCAGGCCATCGGCCACACCATGGGCTACGAGCTCTTCGACCGCTACGACGTGGAGGAGCTCGCCGGCGAGGCGGCGCAGCGGGCCCTCACCAAGCTCGGCGCCCGCCCGGCCCCGAGCGGGCAGATGCCGGTGGTCATCGCCTCGGGCGGCGGCGGCGTGCTGTTCCACGAGGCTTGCGGTCACGGCCTCGAAGCCGACCTCATCGCCAAGGGCGCGTCGGTGTTCAAGGGCCGTGTCGGCGAGCAGGTCGCCTCGCCGCTCGTCACCCTCGTCGACGACGGCACCATGGCCCGGGAGTGGGGGTGCTTCGCCATCGACGACGAGGGCCGGCCGGCCCAGCGCAACGTCCTCATCCAGGACGGCGTGCTCACCGACTACATGTACGACTACCTCCGCGCCCGCAAGGAGGGTCGGCCCTCGTCGGGCAACGGCCGGCGGCAGAGCTACCAGTACCTGCCCATGGTGCGGATGACCAACACCTACCTGCTGGCCGGCACCGACGAGCCCGACGACATCATCGCCTCCACCGAGAAGGGCGTGTACGTGAAGCACCTCGGCGGCGGCCAGGTCAACACGGCCACCGGCGACTTCGTGTTCGGGATGACCGAGGCCTACCTCATCGAGGGCGGCCGGATCACCGAGCCGCTGCGGGAGGGCAACCTGATCGGCAACGGCCCCGAGGTGCTCCGCATGATCGACGCCGTGGGCCACGACTTCGCCATGGGCCCGCCCGGCACGTGTGGCAAGGACGGCCAGGGGGTCCCCGTCGGCGACGGGGTGCCGACCCTGCGGGTCACGTCCCTCACCATCGGCGGCACGGCGGCGTGACCGGCCCGGGCGCCGATGCCGACCTCCTCGCCGTGGTCGACCGGGTGGTGGGCTGGGCCGCCGACGGGGAGCAGGTCGAGGCGGTCGCCGTGCGGGGCACCGACACCGAGATCCGGGTGTACGAGGGCGAGGTGGAGTCGCTGTCCTCGGCCCAGTCCCAGGGGGTCGGCATCCGGGTGATCAGCGGCGGCCGCCAGGGCTTCGCCTACGCCGCCACCTTCGACCCCGACGTCCTCGGCGAAGCGCTCCGGGAGGCGCGCGACAACGCCTCCTTCGCCACCGTCGACGAGCACCAGGCGCTGGCCGAGCCCGACGGTGTGCCCCTGCCCGACCTCGACCTCTACCGCCCGAGCCTCGACGCCTTCGCCACCGAGGGCAAGATCGAGCTGGCCCTGGAGCTGGAGCGGGCGGTGCGGGCCGGCGATCCCCGCATCGTGGGCCTCGAGTCCTCCGAGTACGCCGACACGCGCTTCGAGGGGGCCATCGCCTCCACCACCGGGGTGCGCAATGCCGGCCGGGAGACGAGCTGCTTCCTCGCCACCTACGTGCTGGCCGGCGAGGACGAGACCCGCACCGGCTTCGGCTTCGGCGTGGCGCGGGAGCCGGGCGAGCTCGATCCCGGCCGGGTCGCCGCCGACGCCGTCGGCCGGGCCACCCGGCTGCTCGGCGCCCGCAAGCCGCCGTCGCAGAAGCTCACGGTGGTGCTCGAGCCCTGGGTCACGGCCCAGCTCATCGGCATCGTCGGCTCCGTGCTCGACGGTGAGTCCGTGCTCAAGGGCCGGTCGCTCTTCGCCGACCGCCACGGTGAGCAGGTGGCGTCGCCCCTGCTCACGCTGGTCGACGACCCCACCGATCCCGCCGCCTTCACGGCGACCGACAGCGACGGCGAGGGCCTGGCCACGCGCCGCAACGTGCTGATCGAGGACGGGATGCTGCGGGGCTTCCTCCACAACGCGTACACCGCCCGCCGGGCCGGCACGGTCTCGACCGGCTCGGCCGTGCGGGGCAGCTTCAAGCACGTGCCCGGGGTGGGGATCCAGGCGGTGTCCGTGGTGCCCGGCACCGCCAGCCGCGACGACCTCGTCGCCGCCATCGACGACGGCGTGCTCGTGCAGGACGTCGCCGGGCTGCACTCCGGCGTCAACCCCGTGAGCGGCGACTTCTCCACCGGGGCCGACGGCCTGCGCATCCGCGGCGGCAGCCTGGCCGAGCCGCTCCGGGAGTTCACCATCGGCTCCACCCTCCAACGCATGCTGCTCGACGTGGCCGCGGTGGGGAACGACCTCGAGTGGTTGCCCATGAGCGCGTCGGGGGTCACCCTCGTGATCCACGACGTCATGGTGTCGGGCACGTGAGCGCGGCCCACCTCGACACCGACGAGCTCCTGGCGCTCGCCCGTCGCGTCGCCGACCGGGCGCGGCCCGGCGAGGAGATCGAGGTGTTCGTCGGCCGCGGCGTGACCACCTCGGTCAAGGCCTACGGCGGCGAGGTGGAGTCGATCTCGTCGGCCCAGAGCCAGGGCGTGGGCATCCGGGTGGTGGCCGACCACCGGCAGGGCTTCGCCCATTGCGGCACCCTCGACGAGACGGTGGTGGCCGAGACGTTGGCCGACGCCCGCGACAACGTCCGGTTCGGCGAGGTCGACGAACACCTCGGCCTCGCCCGCCCCGACGGGGTGGCCGCGGTCGAGCAGGACCTGTGGAACGAGGCCGTCGTGTCGTTCGCGTCGGCCGACAAGGTGGCGATGGCCCTCGAGCTCGAGCGGGTGGTGAAGGGCCTCGACCCCCGCGTCACCGGCGTGCGCACCGCGACCTTCGCCGACGGCGCCGGCGAAGCCGCGATCGCCACCAGCACGGGCATCGCCGCCGCCGCCCGCTCCACCACCTGCTCGCTGTCGGTGCTGGCCCTGGCGACGGACGGTTCCGAGACCAAGACCGGTGGGGGGGTCGACATCGGCCGCGACCCCGCCGCGCTCGACGTGGGCCGCGCCGCGGCCGACGCCGTCGACCGGGCCGTCCGGCTGTTCGGGGCGCGGCCGGTGCCCTCGCAGACCGTGTCGGTCTTCCTCGAACCGCGGATGGCGGCGACCCTCCTGGCCCTGGCCACCGCCACCCTCAACGGCGAGTCGGTGCAGAAGGGGCGCTCGCCGTTCGCCGACCGGGTGGGCGAGCCCATCGCCGCGCCGGCGCTCACCATCGTCGACGACCCGACCGATCCGGCCTCGCTCGGCGCCAGCTCCTTCGACGGTGAAGGCCTGGCGTGCCGCCGCACCCCGCTCGTGGTCGACGGCGTGCTCCAGGGCTTCCTCCACAACAGCTACACCGCCCGCAAGGCCGGGGTCGGGTCCACCGGTTCGGCGGTGCGGGGCTACCGGTCCACGCCCGGCGTCGGGCCCCAGGTGCTGGTCGTGGCGCTCGGGCACCAGGGCCACGACGAGCTCCTCGCCGGGGTCGGCACGGGCGTGTACGTCCAGTCCTTCAGCGGGCTCCACTCCGGGGTCAACCCGGTCTCGGGTGACTTCTCGGTGGGGGTCGAGGGCCTTATGATCCGCGACGGCGCCTTGGCCGAGCCCGTCCGCGAGGTCACGCTCGGGTCCACCATCCAGAAGCTCCTCCTCGGCGTGCGGGCGGTCGGCAACGATCGTGAGTGGCTGCCGGGAGGGACCGGCAGCGCCAGCATCCTCATCGACGACGTGCGCCTCTCCGGCACCTGAACGTCACCCGCATCGCCCTGTCCCCGAGCCGGAAAGGCCGACCGTGACCGACCCCTCCCTTCCCGTGCCCGCCCGCCCGGGCGCGCTCCGCCGATTGCTCCTCGCCGCCGGTTTCGTGGTCCTCGGTCTCGTCCTGCTCCACCCCCGGGCGGTGGCGGCCCAGCCCGGCACCACGACCACGACCGCACGCCCGGCGCCGTCCGGTCCGTCCATCACCACCAACGACGCGCCCACGCTCGATGCCGCCCGCTCCGAGCTCACCCCGGCCAAGGCGGTGGTGCTCGGCGTGGTGGAGGGGGTGACCGAGTTCCTCCCCGTCAGCTCCACTGGCCACCTCCTGGTGGTGGACGACCTCCTCGGCATCGGCAAGACCGACGCCACCAAGGAGGCGGCCGACGCCTACGACGTGGTGATCCAGGGCGGGGCCATCGTGGCGGTGCTGCTGGTCTACTGGCCCCGGGTCGTGCAGATGGTCAAGGCCGTCCCGTACGTGGCCAACCGGAACCGCACCCCGCCGGACGAGGCCACCGACGCCGGTCGCCGGCTCCTCGTCGCCATCGTCGTGGCCTTCCTCCCCGCCGCCGTGGTCGGTGCCCTGTTCGAGAAGAAGATCAAGGGTGCGCTGTTCGCGCCGTGGCCGATCGTGGTGGCCTGGGTGGTCGGTGGCCTGGCCCTGATCCTGCTCGCGCGGTCGGGTCGGCTGGCCCCCGACCGCCGGGGCGCCGCCCTCACCACCCTCACCTACCGCCAGGCCGCCATCATCGGCGGGGCGCAGTGCCTGGCCCTCTGGCCCGGCACCTCGCGGTCGCTGGTCACGATCATCGCGGCGACGCTGCTCGGGTTGACGCTCTCCGCTGCGGTCGAGTTCTCGTTCCTCCTGGGGCTGATCACCCTGGGTGCCGCCACCGCCTTCGACGCGGCCAAGAGCGGCCGGCACATCGTGGAGAACTACGGCGTCGTGAGCCCGGCCATCGGCTTCGCGGTGGCGGCGGGTTCGGCCTTCGTGGCCGTGCGCTGGATGGTGGGCTACCTCCAGCGCCACGACGTGGCGGTCTTCGGCTACTACCGCCTGGCCGTGGCGGCGGGCACCGCGGCGCTGCTGCTCACCAACGTGATCTGACCCGCCGGTCGCCTCCTCAGCCGTTGGGGTGCACGGCGACCACCACCACCCCGGTGGCGATGGCGGCCGCGGTGGCGGCCAGGTCGTCGGGAGCGATCGACAACGTGACGTCGCCCTCGTCGTCGACGGCCAGCACGACGGCGTCGCGGGCCACGACGCTGGCTCGACCCTCGACCGTGGTCACCCCCACCAGATCGGCGCCGTCGCCGGGCCGGGCCGGGATCCGCTGGTGCCGGCCGGGCACGGTGACGGCGCGCCGGCCGGCGGCGAGGAGCGCCTGTTCGGGGCTGACGCCGGCGGGGGAGAGCCGGGGTTCGACCAGGACCTCGCGCCGACCGACGGCGGCGCGGGTGACGCGCCCGTCGGGTGGCCCGCCGACCGCGCCCTCGGGGAGGAGGTCGACCGGGACGGCGACGGCCTCGAGGTCGGTGCCGGCGAGGACGTGGCCCGGGGGGAGCGCGGCGACGGTGCGGTAGGCCACGCGGGTGGGGCCGAGGCGGGTCACCGTGTCGTGGGCCTCCTCCACGGCGGCCGAGACCGACGTCGCCGCCAGCGTCGCTGCCGCGGCCACGGCGAGCCAGGCGGCGATCGTGCGTCGTCGGGCCGCCGCCGGCCGCAGGGGCCGGCGGCGCCGGGGCAGGCGCCGGGGCGGAGCGGGCCGGCGGAACGGGTCGCGTGGGTGGGGCGCGGGGCGGTCGGGCGGGCCGGAGAGCTCGGGCGCCACGGGGAACGGGTCGGACGGCATGCGGGTCTCGCTCGGTCGATCGGTCGAGGATGACGGCGATCGCCGCGAGCCCGGCCGGAGCGGCCCGGGTGGGGGCAGGCTACCCCTCGGCGGGGGCGGTGAGCACGAGGCGGAACAGAGCCCGGAGGTCGGCGGCGGCGGCCTCGAAGGTCTGCCCGTTCTGGTGGCGCCGGATGCGCCAGGTGAGCGGATCCATCTCCACCTCGAGGATCCGGACGACCACGTCGGCATGGCCGGGCTCGGCGGCGTCGAGGGCGGCCAGCTCGGGCGCGAAGACCCCGAGCAGGCGCTCGCGCATGAGGTCGCGCATGAACTGCACGCCGAGGATCCCGAAGCGCTGGCCGGCCGGGTGGGTGAGCACCGCCCAGCGGATGTGCATCGAGTCCTCGTTGATGGCGGTGGCCCGTTCGCAGAAGTACTCGATCCGGGCGTCGACCGGCCCATCGGTGACGACCTCGGGCACCAGTGGGAGGATGTGCTCGCCGTTGCGGGTCATGACCGCCGTCATCAGCGTGTGCATGTCGCTGAAGTGGTTGAACACGGTGCGCTGCGTGACCCCGGCGCGCTCGGCGATCTCGGTGCTCGACGGCGCGGTGTTGCCCGACCGGAGCAGCTCGAGCATGGCGTCGACGATGGCGGCGCGGGAGCGCTCGCTGCGCAGGTGGCGGCCGTCGACCGCCTTCTTCTCGCCCCCGCCCCCCTTGGCGCCGGCCGCCGCGGAGGCATCTTCGGCGGCCGGGGCGTCCATCTCAGCTGGCGGCGGTGGCCGGGGTGGCGGCGCTGCTGCTGGCGCTGCTGTCGCTCTTCTTGGTGTCCCCGCCCGACCCACCGGAGGAGGTCGACGACGAGGTGGAGCTCTCCGAGCCCGAGCTGCTCGAGCTCGACGAGGAGGAGCTCGTCGAGCTGCTCGAGCGGCTGTCGGTCTTGTAGAAGCCGCCGCCCTTGAACGAGATGCCGACGGCGCTGAACTTCTTCTTCACGGTGCCGCCGCACGAGGGGCATTCGGTGAGCGGGTCGTCGGTGAAGGACTGGACGGCCTCGAACTCGTGGTCGCAGTCCTTGCATCGGTACTGGTAGGTGGGCATCGGTGCGGATCCTGTGGTTGACGGGACTCGACGGAGCGGGGGGTGCGGAGAGGTGCCGGCAGGGGCGCCCGCCTGGCACTCGACCGCGGAGAGTGCCAGTGTACCGCCGCTCCCCGGTCGGCGCCCCACCCGCTAGGGTCGCGCGCCGATGCAGCGCACCGTCACGAAGGCCGTCATCCCCGCCGCCGGGCTCGGCACCCGCTTCCTGCCCGCCACCAAGGCCCAGCCGAAAGAGATGCTGCCGGTGGTCGACAAGCCGGCCATCCAGTACGTGGTCGAGGAGGCCGTGCGGGCCGGGATCACCGACATCCTCATCATCACCGGCCGGGGCAAGCGCTCCCTCGAGGACCACTTCGACCGGGCGTTCGAGCTGGAGTACTACCTGCGGGAGAAGGGCAAGCTCGACGACCTCGCCGAGATCCAGGCCCTGGCCGAGATGGCCGACATCCACTACGTGCGCCAGGGCGAGCCGCTGGGGCTGGGCCACGCCGTGTCCGTCGCCCGCAAGCACGTCGGCGACAACCCGTTCGTCGTGATGCTCGGCGACGACATCATGGACGAGCGGGCCCCCGTGCTCGAGGGCATGATCCGCACCTTCGAGCAGTACGGCCGGTCGGTGGTGGCACTCAAGGAGTTCCCGCTGGAGGAGATCTCGGCCTACGGCTGCGTGAAGCCCGAGGTGGTCAGCGACCAGCTGGTCCGCGTCCTCGACATCGTGGAGAAGCCGGCGCCTGCCGCTGCCCCCTCCTCGCTGGCCGTGATGGGGCGCTACATCTTCACGCCGGAGATCTTCGAGGAGATCGAGCGCGTCACGCCGGGGGTCGGGGGCGAGATCCAGCTCACCGACGCCATCGCCCTCCTGCTGCGGGAGCAGACGGTCTACGGGTACGTCTTCGACGAGGGACGCTTCGACGTCGGCAAGAAGATCGACTACCTGCGGGCCACGGTCGAGATCGCCATCGACCGTGAGGACCTCGGCCCGGAGTTCCGCCAGTTCCTGGTCGACCTGCTGCGCCGCCGCAACCTCCTCGACGGCTGAAGGCCGAGCCCGGTGGCCCTGCGATCGCTCGAAGACGCGAGGGCGGAGGTGCTGGCGGCCTGCCCGCCCCGGCCGCCCGTCACCGTCGCCGTCGCCGACGCCCTCGGGCTTGTGCTGGCCGCCCCGGTGGTGGCCGCGGTCGACGTGCCCGCCTTCCCCAACACGGCGATGGACGGCTTCGCCGTGCGAGCGGTCGACACCGCCGGCGCCACCGAGGCCGGCCCGGTGTCGCTCCGCATCGCCGGCACGATCCGCGCCGGCCAGGCGCCCGATCCGCCCGTGGGTCCGGGCGAGGCCGTGCGCATCATGACCGGCGCGCCGATGCCGCCGGGCGCCGACGCCGTGGTGATGGTCGAACGCACCGCGGTGGCGCCCGATGATCCGGACCATGTGCGCATCGCCGCCGTCGCCGCGCCCGGCGACCACGTGCGGGTGCCCGGCGACGACGTGGCCGGCGGGGCCGAGGTGTTCGCCGCCGGCGAGGTGCTCGGCCCTGGGCACCTCGGCGTCCTCGCCGCCGTCGGCGTCCCGTCGGTGCTGGTCGGCCCCCGGCTCCGGGTGGGCGTGTTCAGCACCGGCGACGAGCTCGTCCCCGCGGGTCAGCCGCTCGGTCCCGGTCAGATCCACGACTCGAACCGGGTGGCCCTCCTCTCGCTGGTGGCCCGCACCGGCGCCGTCCCCGTCGACCTCGGCCTCGTGCGCGACGACGAGGACGCGATCGCCGCCGCCATCCTCGACGGCGCCGCCCGGTGCGACGCCCTGCTCACGAGCGGCGGGGTGAGCATGGGCGACTTCGACTACGTGAAGGTGGTGCTCGACCGCCTCGCCGAGATGACGTGGATGCAGATCGCCATCAGGCCGGCCAAGCCCTTCGCCTTCGGCGTGGTCGGCCGGGGCGGCGGCGCGACGGAGGCCGCCGGCGTGCCGGTGTTCGGCCTGCCCGGCAACCCGGTGTCGTCGATGGTGTCCTTCGAGCTGTTGGCCCGCCCGGCCCTGGCCCGGATGGCCGGCGTCCCCGACGATCGGGTCGTGCCCCGACCCCGCCGAGCGGTGGCCGCCGAGCCGCTGCGGCGCCGGCCCGACGGCAAGGTCCACTACGTCCGCGTCCGCCTCGAGGCCGACCCGGACGACGGCCGGCTGCACGCCCGGTCGGCGGGCGGGCAGGGCTCCCACCAGCTCCTCGGGATGGCCCGGGCCGACGCCCTGGCCGTGCTGCCCGACGGCAACGGCGTCGGCGCCGGGGACCCGGTCGACGTGCTCCTGCTCCTGGATTGACGCGGCCCGGGCCCGATGGGCCGTTCGGCCCAGCTGTCGCTAGCCTGGCGCAGGTGGCCCCCGAACCCGTCTCCGGCGCAGTGGTGGTGCTCCGCCCCACCTCGGCGCAGCGCGTCGTCGGGGCGCTGAGTCGGGCCGCGTGCGCCACGCCGCTCCTCCTCGGGGCGTTGCTGGGCGGAGGGATGGTGGTCACGGCCCTGGCCGCCATGGTCATCGCCGGGTCGGTGGTGTTCGTGCTCGACCTGCTCGTGCGGCGCGACCAGGAGGTCCAGCTCGGCGTCGATCACCTCGTCGCCCGCGGCCGCACCTACCCGTGGTGGGCGATCGACACCTTGGTGGTGCGTGAGCGCCGCGGCCGGCGCGACGTGCTCGTGGGCGCCTTCGGCCTGCCGCCGTTCCCCCTCGACGCGCCCTCCAGCAGTGTGGTGGCGCCGCGCCGCGAGTTCGACCGGGAGGTGGCCCTCCTGCTCTCGGTGTGGGAGCGCCTCCGGTCGCGGGAGCCGGGCGAGCCGGTCCCGGCCATCGATCTCACCGGCGACGCGACCGGCGATGCGGGGACGATCCCCGATGTGCCCACCGGCGAGCGGACCGAGTGAGCATGCCGTCCTGGCCGCTCGACCTGGCCGACGGGTTCGGTCGCGTCCACCGAGACCTCCGGATCTCCGTCACCGACCGCTGCAACCTGCGCTGCCGCTACTGCATGCCCGAGGAGGGGATGCCGTGGGTCCACCGCGACGAGATCCTCACGTTCGAGGAGATCGAGCGCGTCGCCACCCTGTTCGTCCGTCGCTACGGGTTCACGGGGATCCGGCTCACCGGTGGTGAGCCCACCGTGCGTTCCCATCTGCCGTTGCTGGTCGGGAAGCTGGCCCGGCTCGGGGTCGACCTCGCCCTCACCACCAACGGCTCGACCTTGGCCACCACCGCCGGCGACCTCGCGGCGGCGGGACTGCGCCGGGTGAACGTGTCGATCGACTCGCTGCGACGCGACCGGTTCGCCGAGATCACCAAGCGCGACGTGCTCCCGCAGGTGCTCGCCGGCATCGACGCGGCGCGGGCCGCCGGGCTGGGCCCGGTCAAGGTCAACATGGTCGTGATGCGCGGCGTCAACGACGACGAGATTGTCGACATGGCGGGCTTCGGCCGCGCCGCCGGGGTCGAGGTGCGCTTCATCGAGTACATGCCGCTCGACGCCCAGCACGCCTGGACAGGCGACGCCGTGGTCTCCCGGGCCGAGATCGTGGCGCGGGTCGCCGCCGCCTTCCCCCTCCTCGACGCGTCGGTGGCCGGGGAGGAGCACGACGCCGCCGAACCGGCGGAACGGTTCCGCTACGCCGACGGGCTCGGCGGGTTCGGCGTGATCGCCAGCGTCACGGAGGCGTTCTGCGACCGGTGCGATCGGGTCCGGCTCACGGCGGAGGGGAAGCTGCGGTCCTGCCTGTTCGCCCTCGAGGAGACCGACCTGCGTGGCCCGCTGCGGTCCGGTGCCTCCGACGACGACCTGGCCGCGCTGATCGAGGCGGCGGTGGCGGCGAAGTGGGCCGGCCACGCCATCGGCCAGCCGGTGTTCGTCCAGCCGACCCGCGGCATGAGCCAGATCGGCGGCTGATCTACACTCCGGCGCCATGTCCGACCGCGGCCTCACCCACATCGATCCGCTGGGCCGGGCCCGCATGGTCGACGTCACTCCCAAGGAGCCCACGCACCGTCGGGCCGTGGCCCGGGGCCGGGTGTACATGCATCCCGACACCACGGCGCTCGTGGCCCGGGGCGCCATCGCCAAGGGCGACGTGCTGGCGGTGGCCCGGGTGGCGGGGATCCAGGCCGCCAAGCGCACGCCCGATCTGATCCCGCTGTGCCACCCGCTCCTGATCGGGTCGGTCCTGGTGAACTTCCGGATCGAGGACACCTTCATCGAGGTCGAGGCCCACGTCGACACGATCGACCGCACCGGGGTCGAGATGGAAGCGCTCACCGCCTGCTCGGTGGCCTGCCTCACCATCTACGACATGTGCAAGTCGGCCGACCGGTCCATGGTGATCGGCGATCTCACCCTGTGGGAGAAGACCGGGGGCCGCTCCGGGGCCTACCGCCGCGATCCCACCGAGGGGCTCGACCTCGGCGACGGGGCCGGTTCCACCTTCGGCCACTGAGGTTCGGGGTGGCGGGAACGTTGCGTTTGTAGTAAAACCGTAACAGTACGCAACAGGACCAGACCACGGCCTCGACGGCGGGAATCTCCGTTCCCGGCGGGGCCGACCATCCACCGCTCCCCGTGGTGGCATGACTACGGTCACGGAACAGCAAAGGTAGGCACCGGAGCGTGAGATTCGTGCTGTTGTTGGCTGTCGCAGTCGGTTGGCTGGTGTACATCGTGATGTGGCTCCGTGACCGCACCGAGTCGCGGCGCAGCAACTCCATCCACTCGTTCTCCCGCCACCTGTCGGCCCTGGGCCACACCGCCCCGATCCGGTCGGTCGCCCCGTCGGCCACCGTGATCCCCCTCCGCCCCGGCCTCGCCCCCCGCTCCGCGCCCAACGCGCTGAGCCTGCGCCAGGCCCGCCGTCGCCGCCGCGACGTGCTCACCGGTCTGGCCGCCACCGCCGGCGGCTCGCTCCTGCTCGCCGTGCTCTTCGGCGGTGCGTTCACCGCCCTGTTCGTCCTCAGCACCGTCGGGCTCGTCGCCTACATCGCCCTGCTCGTGCGGGCCCAGCAGATCGGGACGGAGCGGCGGGCGAAGGTCCGGTACCTCCCCGGCGCCCGCCTGGCCGACTCGTCGTCGGTGGTCTACCTGGAGAGCTCGGCCAACTGAGGCCGGGCCCCTGACCGATGGCAGACACGGCGAGCGAGGGCACCCGAGCCCAGCTAGCCGCCCACGTCGCCCCCATCCGCGCCTCCCTCGACGCCGCCCACGCGGCCCGGGAGGTGGCGTTGCCGGCCTGCCGGCGGGCCATCCGGGCGGCAGGCAGCTCCATCCGGGCGGTGCACCGCCTCGACTTCGCTGCCGCCGCGACGCTGGCCGACGAGTCCGAGTCCGCCATCCGGGAGGCCCAGCAGGCGCTCGCCGGGTTCCCCCAGGTGGCCTATGCCGGGTTCCTCAACGACGCCGAGAAGGAGATGGTCGAGGCTCGGGTCTGTGCCGCCCTCATCCGGGGGGAGGCGATCCCAGGGCCGGCCGAGCTCGCCGTCGAGCCCACGGCGTGGATGAAGGGCCTGGCCGAGGCGGCCAGCGAGCTCCGGCGTCACCTGCTCGATCGGCTCCGGGCCGGTGAGCTCGAGCGGGGCGAGCAGCTCCTCGCCGTGATGGACGACGTGTACGACGCCCTGGTGGTCGTCGACTACCCCGATGCCCTTACCGCCGGGCTCCGGCGCACCCTCGACGCCTTGCGGGCGGTGCTCGAGCGCACCCGGGGCGACGTCACCACCACGGTGCTGCAGACCCGGCTCCAGCGATCGATCGACGCCGCCTCCGGCGCCTGATCCCGGACGCCGCCGGGGTCACATCGCCATGAACTCCTGGACGATCCAGTAGTTCGTGCCGTCGAACACCACGCCCACACCGATGAAGTTGAAGGCGGGATCGACGATGTTGGCGTAGTGGCCGGGCGAGGCGAGGAGGGCGTCGTAGGCGGCCTGGAGCGAGCCGGCCCGGGCGACGTTCTCGCCGAGCTTGGTCCACGTGCCATACGGGTTGTTGTCCTGGAGGCGGGAGTGCGACAGGAAGCCGTCCTGGGCCATCTTGGCCGCCCAGCTCTCCGCCTTGAGCGTGAGTGCGACGTTCATCTGGAGGCTCCGGACGCCGACGCTGCTGCGGGTGCCGTTGGTCATGTCGATGAACTGCTGCTCGCTCACGTTGCAGGCGGTGAGGGCCAGCACGACGGCGGCGGCGATGCCGACGAGCCCGAGGCGCCGGCGAGTCCGGCGAGTCGGGCGGACGGGGGAGGGGCTGGCGGCGGTGGTGGCGGTGGTGGTCACGGGGGAATGTTCGGCGCTCCGACGCGTAGGCCTTGAGACCTACGGCGGGTGATAGCTGTCACGTCGCCGGATCGGTACCGCGGGGCGGCGGAACCGGATTCGGGCCGGTCGGGGCGCTCGGCTATCCTGCCCGAACCCTCTGGGGGTGTAGCTCAGCTGGCTAGAGCGCTTCGGTCGCATCGAAGAGGCCGTGGGTTCGAATCCCATCACCTCCACCATAAGGTCCTTAATCGAACCCCGACCA
This sequence comes from Actinomycetes bacterium, assembly GCA_029782025.1. Lineage (GTDB taxonomy): Bacteria > Actinomycetota > Acidimicrobiia > Acidimicrobiales > Acidimicrobilacustridaceae > JAKOVR01. Next base: position 39,392 of record JAKOVR010000219.1, read on the forward strand.
TCGCAACGTGGTTCGGGGTTCTTCAGTTCTTCCTCCAGGTCGTCCGCGAAGCCGGCTTGGTGGAGAAGCGCGTAGGGCTGCTTGAGCCGGGCGTAGGTGACCCCTTCAGTGTCGACGTCGATCCGCTCGAAGAAGGCCTTGTTGTGCTGCTTGCGCCCTACGGGACCCGAGCGCCGGTAGGAGTCCTGCGGCCTGTTCAGGCATGCGAGGCTTTGTTCGAGCGTCTCGCTCGCGTGCCCGAGGTCGATCGTGGCTTGCTTCACGGAACGCTGAGCGTTGTGGATCTGTTGCTCGATCTTGCGCTGCTCGCGCGCATACAGGTCGGCGGCAAGGTGGCCACCTCGCAATGCGTCGATGAGTCGGTCTTGCTCAGCGAGAAGGTTCTTGGTGATGGCTTGCTGCCGTTCCAGCTCGAATGATGCAAAGCGGTGCCGATGATCGAAGGCCCGTGCCGCCAGGTGACGGAGCCTGTGCGTCTGTGCTTCGGACAGCGAGAGCACCCCGTAGTACGCCTCGATGCCCTGTTCGACCAGTTCGACGGGCAGGTTCGGAAGGTCGCAGTCCGACCGCTTCTGTTGCTTTGCGAGGCAGTAGAAGTAGTCGTACTCGCCTCCGTGGCGCCCGCGTGATCGAGAGAAGCCGAGGCGACTGCCGCATCGTGCGCAGTGGACGGTTCCCTTGAGGTAGTGCTGGTGCTGTCGTTGACGCTCGCCGTTGCGTCGTACGTCGAGGATGGCCTGGACCAGATCGAAGGTTTCCCTGTCGATCAGGGCTTCATGTCGGCCTTGGATGATCTGACCTTGGTGGATGACGACGCCGGTGTAGTACGGGTTGGTCAGGATCCGATGCAGGTAGCTCATGGTGACGGGGTTGCCGCCCTTCTTGTGGGTCTTGCGCGTCAGAAGCCCTTTGGTCTCCAGCTCCTCGGAGAGCTGGCGTACCGAGTAGCGGCCAGTGGCGTAGGACTCGAATGCCCACTGGATCGACGGTGCACGCTCCGGATCAAGCTTGACGGTGGCGACCTTCTTGCCGTCGACGTCTTCGTGCACGTTCAGGTAGCCGATCGGTGCTCTGCCGATCGTGCCGCCTCGCTTGGACTTCTCGCCCATCTTCACTCGGACCTCATCGGCCAAGTTGGCTGAGTAGAACTCGGCGATGGTCGCCATCATGTTCTCAATGAGCTGACCGCCTGGGCTGTCGTCGATCCTCTCGTTGACCGAGATCAACGCGGAGTGGTGCGTGCGAAGTTGTTGGACGATGTTGACGTGGTCGTGCAGGTTGCGTGCGAGGCGGTCGATCTTCATCACGATGACGTAGTCGATGTCCTCGTCTGCTTCGATGCGGGCAAGCATGCGCTGCAGCTCGGGTCGATTCGCTTTGCGGGCAGTCTCGCCCCGGTCGATGTACTCGTCGACGACGATGGCGTTGAGTTCGGCGGCGCTTCGGTAGCAGGCGTCCCGCTGGGCACTGATGGAGAAGCCGTCGAGGTCGATGTCGGTCTCGGCCTGCCGTGTCGTGGACACTCGAAGGTAAATGACGGCTCGCTTGAGGCCGTCCGCTGCACCGTCGAGTGGTGTCGCTCGTCGTGTGTAGCCGCGCTTGACCACCGTCGGGGTGGTCGAGGAGGTGTTGCTCATCGCGTGGTTCCTTTCAGGCTGAGGCCAGGGGTGAGAGTTCTCGGTGGTAGAGGGCGTTGTCGCCGGCTTGGCGTATGGCGCGGATCGCCCAGTCACGTGGCGGACGGCTGCATCGCGGTTGTGGTGCGATGATCCCGGTCTGATTCAGGCGTGTGGTGATCGCGGCGAGGCTGACGTGGAACTGCTGTGCGAGAGTTGGCAAGTGCTGCGTGCCGCCGGTCCAAGCACGTTTGAGCCAGGGTCGAGGCATCAGGAGGCAGCCGGCGAAGTAGTCGCAGGTCCGTTCGATGAAGTCGTGGCGGTCGGCTTCGGGGATGCCGCGATACAGCGTGTCGACGAAGGGATGGTCGACGATGTGCTTGAGTTCGTGCGCGAGGCTGAAGCGTTGCCGAACGAGAGGTTCGGCTCCGTTGAGCACGATGATCCAGCGGCCGTTGACCCAGTGCGTCGCACCGGAGACTGGCCAGGGGCTCATGCGCTCGACGTGGACGCGAGGCAGCTCGGCGATGATCCGCTCGTGCACTGGTCCGCCAGTGGTCCCGGAGATTTCGAGCAGCTTGAGCGCTTGGCGTTCAGCTACCGATAGCGCTTCCTGGCGAGTCAGCGGTCGCAGAGGCACGATGTCGCGCAGTTGTGCGAGCGTGCAGCGACTCATGACGCCCTCCAGGGGTGGTCCTTCGCGTTGACCGCGTCCGCGCTTGGCCTGCTCGTCGACTTCTTCTCGCGAGGCTTGGGTGGGAACACCGGCTGATCGGCGGGGATGTCGTAGTAGTTGCGAAGCAGATCGAAGTAGCGCTCAAGGTCTGCGACGGCTTCCGGCGGAAGGTCGTGGTAGCGCGATCGCAAGTACGGCGTGAAGCTAGGAAGATCGCCGTTCGGGAGCTTGTAGCCAGCGAGGGCATAAAGATCGTTCAGGGGAGCATCGAGCACCTCAGCGATTCGCTGCAGGTACTTCGGTGACGGCGATTCGTACTGCCCGGCTTCGAGCTTCCACCAGTAGGTGGCGTCGATGCCCGCCTGTTCGGCTGCAGTTCGCACATCGAGCTGACGCGACAGGCGTCGAGTCTTGATGTAGCGGGCAAGAGTCTGATTTCGGGTATCTGTAGTCATTACATTATATCTCCAGTTACTTTATATTATCCCATTCCAATTGACGGCGATCAATGGGTTCGGACGATGGAAGTTGAGAATTGGGGCGGTTCCTCCGGGGTTAGCCGGAGGAACCGCCGTCGCCGGATCACTCGGCGTCGGGCTGCTTGCGACTCCGGCTGGGTCGCTTCGGCGCGGTTGCCGGTTCGTCGTTGGTGAACAGCGTCTCGATGGCGGCTTGCCGGTTGGCGGCGTCGGCTTCGATCTGCTGGCGGATGCCGTCGGCCTTGGCTGCCAGCTCGGGGTCGGTGCGCTTGGACTCGACGTAGGTGTCGATCGCCGTGCGGATGAGCTCCGTGAGCGAGACGTCGAGCAGCTGGGCCATGAGGCTTGCCTGGGCGTGCAGCGCGTCGTCCAGGCGGATGGCAAGGGTCTTCGGCATGGGAGCCTCCTCGGTGGTGATGCGACTGACCATCCCGGGGTGGGATGGCTGGTGCAGCCGCATGGCACCGATGAGGCGTTGCCCGCCTGGCCCCGATGGGGCCAGGCGGTGCCGAGTCAGTCGAAGAACACATAGAGGCGTCCTTCGAACCAACTGTGCTGTGTCGTGTCGGACCAGCTGCGCCCGATCGCCTCGACGTCGATGGTGATGTGGGGTCGGATGGCTTCGGGTAGGTCGAAGCTGTCGATGTCGACGTCGAACATCTCCAGCAGCTGGTTGCCGAAGTCTTCGTGCGAGTCGTAGACGCCCTCGAAGTGGTCCTCGAACTCGGCGAGCTGTTCGTTCCATTCGGCGGGGTTCAACAGGCTGGCCCAGACAGCGAACGCGATCCCGTGGTCAGCGATGCCGGCGGCGACTTGGCAGACGTGGCCGATGGTCTCGTACTCGTCGAGGCGGAGCGGTCCGAAGCCTTCGTAGTCGTGGATGGCCCATTCCTCAGCGGGATGGATCGGCGATCGGCGCAGCATGCGATGGATCTGGTGCATCACGTCGACTTCGCTGAGAGTGGCGTCGATCCATGCGCCGTGCAGTTCGCCGTTGTTGTAGGCGGCGAGGCTTGCGACGTAGATCCGCGGGCGCGGCGACTGGCCGCTCATCGGTAGTCCTGCCAGTAGCCGAGGCGACCGTTGACGAGGCTGAGCAGATCGAACAGGGTCGCGTCCTCATCGACCATGATCGGTCCGAGCCCGACTTGGTCGATGACGATCATCTCGGACGGGTCGACGCCCGCTCTCCCGACTTGGCAACGCAAGGTGCTGGGGTCGACGTCGAGCCTGAGCCAACGTCCGGACGGTTTGCCGACGTCGACACTGATCCGGTCGGCGAAGAACACCATCGGGGTCGACTGGTCGGTCGGTTGCCTGTGAATGTGCAAGGGATGCTCCTTGGGTAGGGGCATCGCCGTCGTTGGGCCGGTGCGATCGCACCGACGCCGTAGCGGCGATGCGATTGGTAGCGAGGTCCCGGTAGTTCGGGTTGAGCTCGATGCCGAGCCAGTCACGTCCGTGACGCGTGGCGGCGACACCAGTGGTGCCGGCGCCCATGAACGGGTCGAGCACGAGGCCTGGTTGCCAAGCGGCCTCACATGAGCAGGCAGCTGCGATCGGCTTTCCGTCCTGTTGGCGCCAGGGCAGTCCGCAGGTCGCGCAGACGCGGGCTGGACATGTCGCGAGCAGGGGTCGTTCGACGAGGGCTTCGGGGAACACCGCGTGGTGTGCACCTCGGAAGCCAGCGGTCGCGATGGTCCAGACGTCGCCGGGATTCTTGAGGCCCGACGGGTGTCCGGCTCGGCCTTCGGCTCGAGCTCGTTCGAGGCCGTCGTTGCGTCCGGCGAGCGGACCCGCCCAGCTGGGTCGCTGCGGGCGACGTGCGCTGGTTGCACGACTGCCTGTATTCGACATCGCTCTTTGCGGACGAGTTGTCAACCCCCGCGTCGACTTCATCGGCACGCGACAGGTGTCGAGGTCGTAGAAGTACCGGCGCTCGCGTACGGCGTGCAGCACTGTCTCGTGCGTAGCAGTCATGCGGTCGGTGACGCTGGCGGGCGTGGGGTTCGGCTTGGCCCAGACGATGTGGTTGCGAATCGTCCATCCGCGATCGGCGAGGCCCAGCGCGAGGCGTTGAGGCACGAGAAGGAGCCCCTTTGGTGGCGCACCGAATCGGTCGTGCCGGGAGTAGCTGTCGGCCACGTTGATGAACAGGCTGCCGGTGGGCTTGAGGACGCGAGCGATCTCGTCGCAGACGTCGAGGAGCCGCGTGAGGTACTCGGCCACCGTGGGCTCGGCGCCGACTTCGTCGGTGCCGGCGTGGTAACGCCGGAGCAGGAAGTACGGCGGGCTCGTGATGACGGTGTCGATGGAATTGTCAGGGATGGTGGCGAGAACCGTGCGTGCGTCGCCGTCGAGGACGGTGTTGCGGGGCGAGTTCATGTCTGGTCCTCGCTCATGAGGCCGATGAACTCGTCGACGGTGCTCAACTCGAACCCGAAGCTGCCGAGTGACTGCAGTGCTCGACTGATGACCCGGGTTCGTTCGGTGCTGTTAGCGACCCAGATCACCACCGGGAAGACGCCGACCCTGCGTTGTTCGAGTCGCGTGGCGTGGTAGTCGATGTAGGACTGCCCCTTCACGGCGAGCCGCCTCGATGAGGTGGTCCCGAGGTCGACTTCGATGAAGGCGTGCTGCTCGAACTCGCCGGTGCCGACGACTGCGTAGGCATCGGGCTTGAGCATCACCGCCTGCCCTCCGTGGTCATGGAATGGGCGCCATGCCGTCGGCTCGGCCTGGAAGTCAACTAGTTCGAGTCGTCCAGTGGCGTCGGCTTCTCGAAGCCGGACGTACAACTCGGTGATGGTGAGCGTGTGCGTGATGAACGGGGTGGACGGCGTGCTTGGTCGCCGCTTGCGTCCGTCCCAGGACTCGGCCAGTCGTTGGCCAGCGATATCGAGCGCGTAGACGGTGGAGACCGAACCGGCTTCGAGGCCTCCGACGCGGCGTTGCAGTGGCGTGGTCAGGCCGAGGCGGGTCAGGCGCTTGAGCTGGCGGAGTCGCCGGTAACGAGCGGCTTCGTCATCGACGGGCCCGTGGTGGAGTCGTTGGAGTTGCAGCCCGGTAGCCAGTCGGACACGAGCGAGATCCGAAAGGACCTGACGATCCCGATCGTCGATGCGAGCTGAAAGCTCGGAGAGACGGGCGGGATGGGAGTATTGGCGGGTCATGGGCGGGCGCCTCCGGCGCACGGCCATGACCCGTTGAGAGTCGATGGCAGATAGGTACAGATCTGCCTATCTGGGCAGGTCGTTCGCGAATCGACTTGTGAGGCGACCGTGCGCCCGATCGTGCGGGTCATGACGCCCTCCGCTTCCGGCCAGCTCTGCCTGAACCGTCTCCGCTTTCGTCGGCTGTTGCACTCGGCTCTGAGCCTCCGATCCGAGTCGCGATGAACTCCTCGACCTCGTCGCCCAATGCGCCCCATCGCACGGCCGAGTCGGCTCGCAGCGACGCTGCGTCACCTGTCGCCGGCGGCAGGTTCCGACTTCGGAGCGTGCATGCCCGTTGGGTGGTGCCGCCGCCGTAGATCCTGGCGAGCATCTCCCAGGCGTCGAGGCCCTGGAGGTCTTCGGCGTCGACGACGCCGCCGAGCTCCCGGGCGAGGATGCGCGCATCTGCGGAGTTGAGCTGAAATGCCAGGAGGCTTCGTACGTTCTGCACCACGCCTTGGCGGACGTCGGTGGGCAGCTGGTCGAGGTACTGCAGGGCCACCGTGACGCCGACCTTGTAGCCGCGTGCGAGAGCCAGCATGGCTTCCAGGGGTACGGGCAGGCCGGCGTAGCGGGAGAACTCGTCGAGGTAGGCCATCAGCGGCCGACGTCGTGCCGCTGGCAGTGTGGCTCGTGCCTGGATTGTGTTCCATAGGAGACCGAGCAGGATTGAGCCGTAGAGGTTGGCTGCCTCGTCGCCGAGGGTGCCCGGGCGGACGCTGGCGATCACGATGCCGCCGCGGTTGAGGTGGTTGGCCAGATCGAAGGACGGGTTCGGCTGGGCGAAGACCCGTCGGAGGCTGGGCCGTCCGAAGATGGCCCGCAGCCGTGAGAGCAGCGGCGCTGCGCGAAGAGTCTGCTCAGCGGCGCTCAGGGAGTTGAACTGGGTCCAGAACGATTTGGTGATCGGGTCGGTCTGCGCAGAGACGATTCGTGCTCGGAACGCGGGGTCGCCGTAGAGCGGGATGAGGTCGACCAGCGTTGCCAGCGGGTCGACCAGGAGACTGCGCAGGCCGAAGCGCAGCAGCTCGTCGGTCCAGATGCCGTAGTCGCCGACGAACACGCGCCGGCAGATCGACACGAGGTGTTCGACGGACGCCTCGTTTCGGTGACCGCCGATGGCCAGTGGCTGGATCCCGACCGGGCGCGACGCATCAGAAGGATCGAGCACCACCACATCAGCCCGTCGTCGATCCGGAACGAGCGCCAGAACGTCGTCGGCGAGGTCCTTAGGATCGAGGACGAAGACGCCGTGACCGTCATCGAGGTCCTGGCGAATCATGTTGGCCATGAGGGTGCTCTTGCCGGTCCCGGTAGGCGCGACGATCCCGAGATGCCTGACTCGGCTTTCAACGTCCATCGCGGCGATTCGGTCGACGCCGTGAGCGAACCCGTCGCCGATGACGGTCCCGGCGGTCGGGACACCGCTCGGTACGGGAAGCTGCCGACAACCCGCGAGGCTGACGCCTGGAACCTCGACGGCGTCGATGGGCCACGCCAAGAGTTGTCCCAACTCGGCAGCGTTGACCGTCACCGGCCATGCACTCAACGGCGTCAATCGGCGCTCGAGCGCCCACGCGACCCATCGCTGCGGCAGCCAGCGGCGACGGAACTGCACGCCGGGGTTGCTGACGGGGTGTAGGGCCGTCTCAAGTCGACGTAGAAGGCTTCGCTCACGTTCGACGGTCGCGGCAGTTGCCCCGACTCGAAGGGTCGCGTGTGATTGCGGTAGCCGCAGCTTGGTACGCCAAGCTGCGAGTTCGCCGCTGTCACGAGCCTCGTCTCGATGAGGCGAACTCGCGAGTGGCCAGCCGGTCGACGGCTTCGACTTGGTCGGTGCTGAGTGCGGCGGTGCTGCCACGCCTGCGGGGGTGACGATCCACTGCAGGACCAACTGCTCGCCGTCATCGAGCGGCCCGAGCCCATGCAGCAATCCACCGCTGATCTGAGTCGGGTTGATGCGCACTTCTCGGCGCGCCGAAGTCAATTTGTAGGTAGTGGCAGTCTCGACGTCGAGCATCCGTGCCGGTGCCTGTTCGTATCGGACCTGCGGCAGGTGTGCCCGAAGCATCTGCTCGACCCGAGCCTGACGTCGTTCGTTGACTGCCACCCAGAACTCGACACCCGCCGGTGTGGCGACTGCTTCGAAGCAGATGATCGGGCTGACATACAGGCGGGCTTTCCACCACGGAAGGCGCAAGCCGCTTGTTGCGGCGAGGAAGTCGGTGATCGCATCGGCCGGTAGCCGTCGCGGGAACGTCAACCGCAACCCGACGAGGTTGCGGCGCTCGTCAGCCGCGTAGGTCGCTCGCCACCAGATCGTGCCGGCGAGCCACAGCAGAGCGATGATGAGGAGGAGTGCGACGATGGTCAGCACGGGCGCTCCTCCTCGTCCTCCGTTGGCGTTGGTTGAGCGACCGGACCCGTCTCCTGTGGGTGCTCGACTTCGGCCTCGTTGTCGTCGAGCATCAACATGACGGCCACGACGAGTGCGTCGAGGTCGGGTTCGGTCCGCAGGTGCGGGGTGATACGGATCCGGCCGCTCGGCATGGATCCACCTCCTTTCTTGGTTGGTTGATTAGTTCTTGTGCGGGCGCGCGGAACCAGGACCTCGAAGGTCAAGCGATCCGCCGCCCGTACTCACGCCTTCGCATAGGCGGTGCGTCGCCGTCAACAGGCGACCGCCACGTTGGATTAGGAGCGGCTGTCCTTCTTCCCGCGAATGCTGGTGAATCCCTCGACGAGCACGAGGCAAAGCAAGAACATCGCGAGCGGCATCAGCAACAACTTGAGCAACTCGCCAAGCAACACGACGGCGATGCTGGCAAGCAGCGTGAGCGCCACAGCGCCGATGAGGCGCCTCATGGTTCGCTCGGCTCGGACGCGGGACGGAACAGAGCGAGGATGGCTTGCCCGCCCAGTGAGGTCCACCGGACCAGAGCGCAACCCAGGATCCACGTGACCTGCAGGCGCAGGGCGATGCGTTGGATTCCGTCGAGCCGGAACATGCCCCCGGTGATCATGGCGAACAGCGCCCACACGTCGACCGCGACCACGACGAAGATGATGTCGAAGCTACTCACGGGGCTTACCTCGCAGTTCGCGGAACAGTTCACGTCGCACCTGTTCGGCCTGCACCTTCCCGTCCGCTTGGTACGTGAGCCGGTCGAGCTCGCCCCGCAACTCGTGCAAGGCGATCCGCTGTGCCGACGTCGCCTCATCGTCGTAGTGCCACATCCACCGAGTAGCGGCGATGCCGAGCAGCACCAAGATTCCCAACACCGAGAGGCAGATCACGAAGTCCATCGACGCCACCCCCTTCGACCACGGCGTCGGCTCGTGACCCGCTGTGCCGCATCGAGCGCCTGCCACTTGCGAGCCATCAGCGGGCCCATCTCGGGCTGCCCTCGCTCGGCAGCGACACGTTCAAAGTGATCGAACATCGCGTCTGGCACAAGCACTCCGTCCGCCTCGTCGAGGTGGCGCGGTTCGCGGTGGCCGCGGCTGCGGAGTTGATCGACTCTGGTCACCATGACGCCACCGAGGGCGCCGGCGCAGAAGGCGAAGATGAGATCCATCACCCTCGCCTCCATGCCAGCTTCTGCAGCCGGACGTTGTTGGCCGCGTTCAGATCGACGGTCTTGCGGCGAGTGATCTCCTCGAGGAAGCGGTCACCTCCGGCGAGGCACATCCCGTAGGCGTAGGTCCCGGCCTCTTCCTCCAGGTCTGCCTGCGCGACGTCGGAGAGGACCTGGCCGTCGATGAGTGCCTTCGTGCGGTCCTCATGGGCGATCAGCGCGTGCCGTTTGATCTCCCGTGCCGACTGCCGTTCGAGTCGAGCTGGCGAGTTCGGTCGGTAAGGGACTGGTGATGTCATCGGCTCTCCAATCAGCCTCAGGGGCGGGATGCTCCTGTGTCAGCGATCAGAGATACGGCGACAACGCAAGCGAGTTCAACGGGTTCGTGTCCTCCGCCCGTGAAGATCACCACATGCGCGACACCGTCGAACCGGCTGGTGAAGATCGGTGAAGACAAGCACAACATATTGACGAACATCAATATATGTGGTACCGTTGTTTGGTTAGCAGAGCCCGCGTGAAGCGGGCCTGCGGCTCGTGGAACTCGGGCTCCTTCGAAAGGAGCCAAGAGTGGTCCACGACCAGTCGGCGGCTCCGCAGCCGCCGTTTCGCCCGCCGCCGAGTTATCCGGCGGCCGACCCCGACGAACCCGTGAAGGTGTTCGTCATCTACATCCAGCACTCGACCACCAGTGACGCCGTGCTGGCGTGGGCGCTCGAGCTTGTCGCCCGCGGCGTCGATGTGACCATCTGGGACTACGACGCCGAACCCCTCAACTTCAGTGAGGGCATGGGCTACGAACGAACCGGGGTGCCGATCATCACCGTCGAGTACATCAACGACGGCGGGCACCTGGAGATCATCGAGGACGTCGGCGTCACGGCCGACATCCTCAACGAGTACCGCGAGATGTTTCCCGCCCCGTGACGCGCAGAGCCCCGAGGTCGATGACCTCGGGGCTCTGTCACGTCTGCTGACGTGGCGACCTCCGGAGAAGTCGCGGGCGGGACGTAGTCTCGCCAGGCCGGCACATGGTGCGGACGCTGTCCGCACCGGGTTCCATCTGCACTTTGTGACACGCACTACGCCGTGGGCGCAGTGCTCAGCTTTGCCAAATCAGGATGCTTCGAAGTGAAGATCCTTTGCACCGTGAGGTCCATGTAAGCCCGCATCGGGGTCCGATACCACGCCCGGTAATGGGCTTCGGACCCGCCGTCGTCGTAGCCTGACCGCCGCATGATGACCATCTGCCTTGTGCGATACCCCTCTTGCGTATCGCCCTGGTGATCGCACTCACCGATGGCGAAGAGGGCGGAGATGATCGTGGCCGCTCGCTCGTCCTCCAGCCGCAGCTCCTCGACGAGGTGCTTCAGTTGCCAGAGGACATACCCACTAGCCGAGAACCCGGTGGTGGTGCTTGCCGTCTCAATGAAGTGACTGCTCAGTAGCTTCGGGCATCGCTTCGCGATGTGAGCGACTGATGCACCGACCGGGATGAGGCTCCGCAGCTCCGCTGAGTACACCGCTCGGTCTGCAGAACCGAGCTGCGAACCCGACGGGGTACTACCGTCGAGAACGCTCATGGCTATGTCGATCCGGCCGCTCACGAGCGACCGCCTCCGTCTAGCCCGAGGCTCTCATCACCGCCGCCCGACACGGAGCCGGTTGGCGGAGTGGGTTGCTGGTCATGGTGTGACCTCCTTCTGAGCTCCTTTCTGTTCGTGAGCTAGCTCAGGCCGGCTCGAAGCCGGCAGCGCCGAGAGTACCGCTCTGCCTCGCAGCGTGCTCGCGTCGGCTGCGCGGGTGCATCGTTCGCCGGAAAGTGCTGAGATCGTTGGTGATGCCATCGAAGCCCGCCCTGCCGTCGTACGCCACGGATGCTGCGGTCCGTGAGCGGATGCAGAAGCAGCCGCGCGAGGGCACTCAGCCCGAGTTGGCGCTACGCCGGGCGCTGCATCGGAGGGGGCTTCGCTATCGACTTCACCGAGCGATCGTCCCTGGCACGAGGCGCAAGGTCGACATCGTGTTTGGACCGGCGAGGGTGGCCGTCTTCGTCGACGGCTGCTTCTGGCACGGCTGTGCGAAGCACAATCCGAGACCACCGAAGGTCAACACGTGGTACTGGCCAGACAAGATCAAACGGAACCGCGATCGCGATGCGGACACTACGGACCGGCTCACGTCGGCAGGCTGGCTCGTCGTGCGCGTGTGGGAACACGAGTCACCAGAGGTCGCCGCTGGACGCATCGCTGCATTGGTTGAAGCGCGCCGATCGGCCGTCTGAGCAGGTCACAGGCCATCCGCGTGCTGGCTAGGGGCGCCCGGTAGCGTCGGTCGAGCGGCCGCGGCCTGCGTGCTAGGCATCTGGATCGAGCGCGGTTGCCAATCGTACATCTGTTCGATAGGCTGCGGCCGGGAGCACTGATGGCGAAGGACACGACGAAGACGCAGCCCAAGGCCAGGCGCCAGCCGAAGAACCCCGCTGTGGCGAAGCCGGAGCAGGGTGCGTTCTTCGATGCTACCGATGAGCCGCGCGTCAAGGTAGCGAGCTTCTTCGCCGGGATCGGTGGCTTCGATCTCGGTTTCGAGCGAGCTGGAATGGAGTCGGTGTGGCAGTGCGAGAAGAAGTCGTTCTGCCTGGACATTCTGGAGCAACACTGGCCGCACGTCCCGAGGGCAGCGGACATCACGGAGGTAGATCCCGATGACATCCCGAACGCAGAAGTCTGGGCGGGCGGGTTCCCGTGCCAAGACGTCAGCCTCGCCCGCATGGGCCCCCGCAGCGGGCTCCGTGGCAAGCAGTCTGGACTCTTCTACGACTTTGCAGAGCTCATTGGAGACCGTCGCCCCCCTCTTGTCGTCCTCGAGAACGTTGCAGCTCTCCTCTCTTCCCACGACGGAAGAGATTTCGCAATCCTCCTACGGACGCTGGCCGACTTCGGGTATGGCGTCGCATGGCGAGTGCTTGACAGTCGATACTTCGGCGTCCCCCAGAGCCGCAGTCGAGTCTTCATTGTCGGATCTCTTGGAGGGCCCGCCAGTGCCGGATCGGTACTTTTTGAGTCCGAATGCGGCGACCGGGATTCTGAGAAGAGCCGATCGAATGGGGAGAAACTTGTTTCCCCCTTTCAGATCAGCGTTGGAGATTCTCGCAAAGGGTTCGTCAAGAAGCTCGCGCACTGCCTCTACGCCGAGTCAGCCCGCCACACCGGCACGGACTGGTCGCGCAACTATGTCAGCTACCCGGAAGGCAAAGTCCGCCGGCTGACTCCCCTTGAGACGGAGCGGCTCCAAGGCTTCCCGGACGACTGGACAATGCCGAAGGAAGCGATGGACAACCTCGACATGCTCGATTCGGCTCGTTACCACGCCTGCGGCAACGCCGTTTCGGTTCCGGTGGCCGAGTGGCTCGGTAACCGCATCGTCGAACAGCTCGGCGCCTGGCTGCTCAAGCAGCAGATCGGCTAAGCGAGCACGATCGACAAGTCGTCGTAGAAGCGCTCCAGGTACTTCTTCTTTGGCCAGTCGTTTCGATCGTCTGGCAACCACTCCTCCGGTACTTCAAGGCCGTCTTCGGCGAGAAGGTAAGCGCGGGCATCGGCTGTGAGTAGTGCGTTGGCTCGAGTAGTAAACCGGAGGTGGTACTTGCCGCCCTGCAGCACTGGCACCATGATCGCCGCATCAAAGGCCCAGTGATGCAGCCGGCACAGCGCCATGCCGTTGCTGACGACGTCGAGGTCGTAGTTGGTCCAGGCGAGGATATGGGCAGCATCAACACCGGAGGGCAGCCCACCAAAGCCGCCGAGCACCACGCCGCAGAACAAGCAACGGTGCCGATAGGCCTCCCGTACGGCCTTTGAGAACTCACGGGCCGACGGACCCCGAGCCTTGCTGAGCCGGTAGTCATGCGCTGATCGAACACGAACTTCGACGTCCTCCTCCCCGATGTCATCGGGGGGTGGAAGATCAGGCACGTCGGCGATCTGGATGCCAACTCTGCGCTCCAACGCTGGCAGTGGGTCGTGGCCCTCGACGTAGGCCGGGTCCGCCTCGGCTAGCGCAGCGACGATCCTGTTGACCACATTCGGCAGCGAGGTCGTGATCGGCTCACCGGTGTTGATCTGGTCCTGGTGAAGACGAAGCAATGTCGCTACTCGCGCATCCTGTTGCGCAACGGAGGCATAGATCGCCTCGATACGCCGCCAGCGCGCTTCGACGCCGAGCTGCTCCGTGTGCTCTCGGTTCTCCACCTCTACATAGTTGGGCGTGAACTGCACCGATTCGGGCGGTGATGCAAACGAGGTGCCAGGCCCGAAGCCGACCTTCTTCAGGAAGTATTCGCCCTGGCGGATGACCGGCAGCCCCACGGCCGACGCGGGTAGCTCGCGCCGCGGTGCCGGCAGTAAGAGCATCGACGCCACCATCCGACCGATCTGAAACTCCGGCTTGACGAGCGAGCGAAGTCGAGGTTTGCCGCTGTCGCCAGGGTCGAGCCACAACTGAGTGTCACGCAGCTTGCCGTCGGGCCAGAGCATGTGGAAGGTCCAGCCTTCGAGGTCGCTCGCAGACTGACCGCTCGCCCCGCTGACGATCTCGTACTCGCCGCGTCCACCCGACGTCCGGAAGCCGATGTGCACAACGACAGGCTATGCGGCATCAGGCAGCTGGCACCGGATGCCAGATGTCAGATGCCAGATCACCCCGGATCGGGTGGGACATCCCCGCCATCCGCAGCCCGCTTCCGTTGCTTCCACTCGCGACTGCGCTTGTTCTTGGCCTCTCGGCACTTGTTGCAGCGGCAGCCAGTGTCGTAGCGATAGGTCGTGCCGTGCTTGCCTCTGCCGCCTTCGGCTTGGTACCGAGCGATCAGCTCACGGTGCGCCGCAGCGTTCGCTGCACGGCACTCGGCGCAACGACAGCCGCCGTACTGGTACTCGTAGATCGATCCGTGACCTCGGGGTCGCGCCTTCTTCTTCCCGGCCATGCGGCCCACGACTATAGGCCGCCTATGCCTGACTACGATGGAGGGTGCTGAGCATCTTGGTGGCGCCCCAGGGCTCGCCGACGAGTCGGATGTGGACGCCAACACGATCAATCAACGGAAGGCGCGCTACCCAACTTCCCGAAGCCAGTACGCGCGTCCTGGAGGCAGGAAGCGTGGGTGCGACACGAATGCTTGCCCCCCGCACGGGGGCGCACCCCTTGGCTTAACTTCTAGCGCCGACCACCCGAACGCTGTGTCCCGGCAAGAAGCGTCAGCGGGTCGACGTCCAGAGCCTCGGCAAGTCGCTCCACGCTCCGAAGGCTGAGGTTGCGTTCGCCTCGTTCGATGCCGCCCATGTAGGTGCGGTGGACGCCCACGAGGTCGGCCAGGGCCTCTTGGGAGATCCCGCGCTCTTCCCGCCACGCCCGAACGTTGCGGCCGACGGTCTTCTGGAGGTCACCTTCCACGCACGGACCTTGTCCGTTGTGGTACTTATTGGTCTACATACTGATAAGTAGCGCCCGCTCCAGCGGGCCCGGCGGACGAACAGGTCGCTGATCCACGCCCGACGGGCCTAAAGACCGCGGTTGGCCCCGGCGAGGCAGTCACCTCCCGGGGCCTGGCCATCACCCCCAAGGAGGGCGATGACATGATCCACGATACGCAGCAAGATCTACAAGCCACGCGGTTGAGCATTGATGATCGGCTGGCGGCGTGCGAAGCCGCCATCAACGAGCTCCGCGGCGGCACGCTTACGGTGCGCCGCCTGTCGATCTGCGACGACCACGGCATCGAGCGTGCCGCCATCGACGTCAGCAAGGACTCGGCTGTGCTCAAGCTTTCCACCATCGAGCCCGGTCCCACCTGCGTCGAGCTGTTCGCTCACGAGCCGTGCGACGGTGAAGGCCCCCACATTGGGGTCGCCATCACTCGGGACGGCGACGTCGTCGGTGAGTTCGGTTTCGTCGGCGACAACGAACCAAGGGTTTGGCTCGACGTGACGCGGAACGAGGCGTAATGCGCCGCCTCGCCTTGGCGTGCTGCGGCATGCTCGCGCTCGCGGCGTGCGGCTCGACCGCCAGCACGAGTACGGCAGCTGGTGGCACGACCCAGCCCTCCGCCACCGCACCGGGCACGACCGATAGGTGCAAGGCGCTGGAGACGACTGGCTGTGGCGCGTTCACGACCACAACGGCTGGCCGATCAGGCAACAGCGCAACGGGGACGTTTCGTTCGACGACGGGCTACGACTACGCAGTCGCTATTGAGGTCGGTACCCCGACCGCGGTGGTGAGTGAGCTGAAAGCGAAGTGCGGTGCACCGCCACGTCCGAACGAGGTGCTCGTGCCGTTCAGTGTCAGTGTCCGCAACCCGTCGTCGGGAACCGAGCCCACAACGGGACTCTCAGCCAAGGTCATGATGCGCTCCGCGAGCGGTTGGGCAGTCCAGCCATCCGAAGCCGTCAACTACTACGACCCCAGCACCTCGATCTGCACCCAGAGCGGGTACCAGAACTCGATCGGCATGAACACGACGCTCGATCCAAGCGACACGATCACCTATGACGCCAGGATCGCCCGCAGCTTCACGCGAGCCGACCTGTCCAAGTGGGCGCTGCTGGTCACCGCTGGCGACGGTAAGGCGATAGCTGGCATCACGCTGGATGGCATGCCACTCGGTGCTTCCGACATGGCGAACGTCGGTTCGGGCGGACCGACGCGGTTCCAGGGCACTTGGAGCGGTCCGGTCCACATGCTGTCAGGTGGCAAGTCCTTCGACGGTGTACTGGCGCTCAGCCTCGTCAATTGCGGGGAGGCCGGCTGCACCGCTGGAGCATCGATCACTGGTGGATCACCGGACAGCCCGGTCATGGGATCGGACTTCCAACTTGAGGGGGAGAAGCTGACCAGCAAACGATTCACAACCTGCCATTCAGGCCCCTTCGCAACCTTCACGACGACTCTCGCGATCCAACCTGACGGCGGGCTCGCCGTGTCGAGCACGTCACCTGAGTGCCCCGACGTCAAATTGTCGGCAGTGCTCACGAAGTCGTGAGACGAGGTAGCGAAGCGGGAGCGCCGAGCCCGAGTCACGTCCCGACGAGTGGTCTCACGCTCGAAGCGGCCGGGAAGCACGGGGCCATGATCCAGCCCATCTACGACAACCCGTTCGCGCTCGAGTAAGGGACCATCGAGTAGCAACCGACCCCTGTCCCTTCTGGTGGGCACTCACATGTGGGTGCCCGCCACTTTGCGTTCGACGGCATTGTCCATCCGATGTAGCAACTCGACTGAACGCTTCGGCGCAGCCGATGCTCGGCGCGAGGCGCTGCGCCAGGCCGAAGACGGCGACCGCCGAAATCCTGAGATCAACTTATGATCGTCCCAGCGCGACAATGGTTGATCTCAGGACTATCCTGTGATTTACTGGTGATTGACGACACCAGAAGGAGGACTTATGCCAACCGTAACCATGACCCTGACAATCAACCTGCCGGAGGGCGCCAGCCTGGACGTGGCGGTGGAACGCCACGAGGTCGACGGCGCTGCTAACCGCGGGGCCGGCCCAGCCCTTTATCCGCCGGAAGTGGCAGAAGCGATCGAAGCACTGACACCATCTCGGTACCAGAAGCATGTTCGGAGCTATCTGGAAGCAGCTGTGGCTGATCTCGGATGCTCAGTAGAGGTGCCGGGCGGCAACCGGACCGACTACTTCAACGTGTTCGCGCCGCCACGGTGCAGGCGTGCCCGAGTGGCAGGCATCACGTACAAGAGCAGCCGAACCGCGGTATTCGCTGGCGAGGTCGACCTGTCGAGATTCGACCATGCTGTCGAGACGTTGAACAGCGGCAGGTACGCCTACCCGAAGCTGCCTCACCTCGACAGCGATGGGGCGGTGCATGAAGCGTTGGAACTCACGAGGATCGCGATCGAGCGATTCGAGCGATGAGGCGTCCATGATCACGGTTCATCCGCTTCGTTCGTACAACGTCCCCGATATTGGGGATCATTTGATCCACTTCACCGGGCGTACTGGTCAGCGAGTGAACGTTGACGACAACGTTGCGACGCTTTCGCCGGAGGACCGCCTGTGGGCGATCTTGCTCCATCACGCGATCCGCGGGTTTGCCACGTTCGGCGCGCTGTCTCCTGTGTCCTGCTTTACGGAGAGCACGAAGGCGGCGGTCGCTCGATTGGTCGGCGACAGACGCTACGCGCCCTGGGGCATCGGCTTCACAAAGCAGTTCGTGTTCGACAACAACGGCGCGCCGGTCATGTACGTGAGGGGTGACGAGTGGGCTCACGTTGAGCGCATCGGGGATCCTCTTCGGAGTCGAACCGTTCGATTCTGGCCGGGCGCTGGTGGTGAATTGCTCCCGACCTACATGGCAACGCCCTCGGAGTGGCTGCATGAACGGGAATGGCGTGTTCTTGGCGACCTTCGGTTCGGCTGGGACGATGTCGCATTCCTGATCGTTGGCGACGAGTGGTGGCAGTACCAACGGTCAACCGTGCTCGCAGGGATCGGGGCGGAGTCTCTGGGCGCCTTGCTCGAGCTCATTCCTGTTGTCGTGCTGAGCGATGCGGGCGAGGTGGTCGAAGACTCAAGCGGAGTCTGGGCGTGAGCTCGAAGCCCGAACGAAGGCCGGAGTCACGTCCGTCCTCGGCGTGGGCGTGTAGGCACTCCGGCCTTGCGGAACTCCCGAAGCACTGTCGAGTCGTAAACACCAAAGCGCTTGCCGATTGTCGCGAGCGACTCGCCCGAGCTGTAGAGCGAAGCAGCGAGTCGGACGTCTTCGTCTGTCATGCGGCGATGCACCACTCGCGTCTCCACGCCGCGTCTGCGGAGGAGGCCCGGCACGGTCGTGCGGTGGATGCCGAACTCCGACACGAGGTCTTGGACGGTGCAACCGGCTTTGTAGCGCGCGACAAGGTCGTCGATCTGTTCGTCGGTCAACCGGCGCTGGATCTGGCGTCGGCGATGGTCAGGGGGTGCGTCGGTTGTCTCCGGGCCTGACGAGACGTCATTCAAGGGGTTCGAGTACCGCCCACTAAGGGCCACCATGAATTACATACGTGTAACTTAAACCACCACTCTTTACAGATAGGGTGGTTTATTGATGCCTAACTACTACTTCTTACACACTGCGCTCAGTGTCAATGCCGCACAGCTCATTGAAGTAGAAATTCCTCCTTGCCAATTCGTTCCAATCGATCAGTGCCGGAAGGCAGATGATGGAGATCTGCAATTAGAACGATTAGAGCTGAGTAAACTTCTCCGAAGATGTGGGCTTCAAGCTGACAATCCCGTTGTTACTCACGCCTAGGCCGCCGTAAGTTGCTTTTCTTGGTGGATTCAAGGTAGCCGATCATGGGTTCATGAGACCTCAAACATACCCCGATATCCGGGAGGAGTCTCAAGAGGCTCGTATTTGTTGATTACTTTAGATAGTGTATGCAAATTTACCAATTCAATGTTCGCAAAGTTCGCGAAGTTTGCGTTGGAGAGTGCCATAGAGTCCAGCTCTGACTGCGAAATCAAGTCATTTGCGTGTACGAGGTATAGCTTCTCCGTTCTTGGATAGTCGCTATACTGGGTCAGTTTCATACGGACCATCTTCGCGCAGTTGCGCTTGTCTTCGGTATAAAAGACCTCGACCCCGAAGTTCTTGTTGTGAGTATAAACAAAGTAGTCCACTCTGCTTCGACTATGAGGGACGTAGTGTGCCTCTTGATGAACAAATAGCGCACCAAATCGGCGAATTAGTAAATCGCCAACAACAGTTTCGGCTCTCCTACCTGTTTTGGATATTTGCGAAACAATTTTTCGCCTATAGTCGCCCCTACCAAAATCGACGTCCTCATAACCCAACTCAGCCCTGACATTTCTTAGCCCACCAAATGCCCTTTGAATCTGCCTTGCTGACGGAAGGTACTCACAGTCATCAATTTCTGTGGCTGTAGGTAGGTGACCGTGCTCTTCGACGTATCGGTCGAATGCGATACGCAGTCGTTCTACGGTCCATGGGTTTGGATATCGATTTGGCATGCTACATACATTCTAAACCTTGGTGAGTAGATTGGGAATGCTGTTGCGTCGAATACCTGGCGCGGGAGCTCAATCGGCGCGATAATCCTTGTGTAAACAAGGGAACTCACAAATGCCAAGTAAGAAACCTAAGGCCAACAAAGCTGGCTACTATATCTACAAATGGTATGAGGACGTCTACTATATAGCTGACGTCTGGAAAGGTATAGAATATGTAACCAAACAGCCACAGTTGTTCTACACTCGAAAGGCCGATATCTCAATTAGCCCAGTCTTGCGTAAAGAGCCCGACCTAGATGCTCTTGTTGTGGCTGTAATGCTTATGCTAGATGACATTGGTGAGAAATGAGATAATTAGTACATGAAGCAAGTGTGCTATGAGCAAGAAGCAAAGCCCGAATACATCCGAAAAGCCTTCGGGAAGGACGATGTCTACGACTCTTGGTTGAGGAGAATCGATAGCATCGAACGGTTTACTATTGAGTCGAAGACCCCCGGCGACTCACTTTCTATCGGATATATGCTATTTCCGCTGATTGACTCGATTGCGTTGAATCTTGGCATGTCATTCCGCCGCTACTTGGAGAAGTTGGGAATCGAACGAGCAGACATCCTATATAAGATATTCCGGAACGGACACTTACATAATGCCGCCAACTATCGGCTTAGATATGACAATGAAGATGAAGTCGGATGGTCAATGATGTCAAGTGGTGGTAGTAGCGGATTCCACGACTATGATCCAGGATATGTTGATGAGGTGGATCCTGAAGATAGTATGCCAGCGGAGGAGGTATTCTCTTACGAGCAGTATCAAAGTGGTGAAGTTATGGCTTACTTGAAAGTCGACAGGCTTGCAGCGTGCGTTCGACACGACCTTCTACTACGCAAAAAGAAGGACAATCGAGAAGAAATTGATGTTGTTATAGGACAGCGCATCCCTGGGAAGCGACCATCTGCTCGTCCAGCCAAGGTGATTGATCTTGGTTAGCTTCCTAACGCGAGCCTCGTCGAGGTCGAGTCTGAATACCCACCTTCTTGAACTCCCGATAGACAGTGGTGTCGTACACACCGAAGTGCTTGGCCACTTGAGCCAGTGACTGGCCGGTCGAGTAGAGATCGGCAGCCTTGGTGACATCCGTGTCGGACAATCGACGTTCGACGACCCTGGTAGCCACGCCACGGCGCTTCAGGTGATCGGACACTGTCGTCTTGTGAACCCCAAAGTGTTCGACTAGCTGTCGGATCGTCTGGCCTTGCTGGTACATAGACACAAGCTCATCAACTTGCGGTTGACTAAGTCTGACCTGCTTCTGACGCGACTCTCTGAGGTGCAGGGGCCTGCTACCAGGACTTTCGTCCGTTGCCGGATCTACAACAGGGTTCGAGTAGTGCCCACTAAGGGCCACCAGAGTTGACCTGCGGCCTCGTGCCGTGGCCGCGGGCGGTCTCCCAGGAGCGGGGCTTGCTGGGAGTAGTCGTGGGAGTAGTCGGGGTCACTCGGCGAGGATTCGTTGCGCGATCAGTGGGCTTGGCCGGCCGGACTACTGGGAGGGCCTCCGGTTGGCGGGCAAGACCGCCCACGACCCAGCGGCGCGCGGCTCTAGGGCTCGAAGGGGTTCGAACCCAGGGCGTCGATCACGGCGGATTGCAGGGCATCGTCAGCGCGGCGAATCGAGTCAACCGCTGCAAGCAGCGGAGCCGCCGCCTTGCCTGCTGGACCGGGGTCAAACGAGCCAGATGCCTCTCGGAAGTCGGCACATGCCTTGGGCTCCACCTTGGCGGCCTGGCGTAGGCGTTCAATCCAATCGCCCCACGAGGTATCGACGGCGGCGTCCGGCGCAGGCCGCAGCTGATCGGCGTCGTTGGCCACTGCCGCGAGCCCGGCGAGTGAGCTGCCTTGGCACGGCGCGCGACCGAACGACGCGAGCACGGCCGAACCCCGGCGGTGAAGAAGATTGGCCTTGAGGGCCCAACGACGAAGGGCCTCAGCATTGTCGTGTGGCGTCGTTGTTGAATCACCTGAAGCAGGGGTAGGCGTGCTCAGAGCGGTGGTGCCCGAAATCGAAGCCGCCTCCGGCACGGCGTTCGGGGCCGATTGTGGGCGAGTCGCGATCAGGAAGCCGACGAGTGCAAGGAGGCCAAGAATCACGACGCACCCGCCAAGCGCAATGCCGATCCATGCGCTCGGCCGATTGCTTGCCTCCCCTCCCGAAGGTTCCACGCATTGAGCCTAGCCCAGTGCAAAGGGCCGGGGAATGGGACTCAGGGCGGCCGAGACGGTGGGTGTCACTCGGTCGCGGCATATCGTCTCGATCATGCGAGTGGTCGTGTGGCCGGCGATCTGATCAATCGGGACTCCTGCGTCCGACAGGGGGCCAACGGCATGTGCCAGGGCCACGTAGATTCGTGGGATGGGAATCTCAGGGTCGGTGGACCTCGACCACATCGTGTCGCTGCTCGCTGATCGCGCTCGGGCGGGGCGGACAGAGTCGACGGTCCAGTCGTCCATACACACCTTGCTCCTAGCGGCTCAGATCGGCTTGAACGCAGATGACTTGCAGGAGGAGGTCGTTCTCGAGTCGCCCGTAAAGGGCGGCCGAATCGACATTGAACTAGGTGGCCTGGTGATCGAGGTCAAGAAGGACCTGCGCGTGGGCAGTGTCCGATCCGACGCCATCGCGCAGCTCGCGGGATACGTGCGGTCACGGGCCAAGTCGACTGGCCGGAGATACGTGGGGGTCCTAACCGATGGCGCTGAGTGGGACCTCTACTACTTGCAGCCAGATGGACTGCTAGCGAAGGTGTCTGCCTTCGTCGCGGACCCGGCGGCACCAGATCCACGGGCGTTGTGCGACTGGTTGGACTCGGTCGTCTCCGTTCGTGGTGCGATCATGCCGACGCCGGACGAGATTCGCCACCGCCTCGGATCGGAGAGTCCCGCCTTTCGGCTCGACATGGCTGAGATGCGGGCCGTTTACGAAAAGTGCAGGGATCTACCAGAGGTCAAGCTGAAGCGGGAGCTGTGGGCGAAGCTGCTTCGGCTTGCTTTTGGCGAGGGCTTCGTTGACGACACGGAGTTGTTCCTTGAGCACACCTATCTCGTTCTTTCGGCCGAAGCGATCGCACACGCGGTAGTTGGCTTCGACCTCGCGCTACTGGCGAGCGAGCCAGCGAGGCTTCTCAGCGGTGCCGAGTTCGTCGAGCGGGGAATCGCTGGGGTCGTCGAATCCGACTTCTTCGATTGGCTTTGCCAATCGGAGGATGGGCTGAGTCTCGTGACCGCCATCACGCGCCGGCTTGCTCACTTCGACTGGAGCGCCACTATCGAGCATGACTTGTGCAAGGTGCTCTACCAAGCGGTGATCCCCGATGCCGAGCGCAAGCGGCTTGGCGAGTACTACACACCTGACTGGCTTGCATCCCGGATGGTCTCGGAGATCATCACAGAACCAACCACCCAGCGAGTGCTCGATCCGTCCTGTGGGAGCGGAACCTTCCTCTTCCACGCCGTAACGAGGTGCATGGATGCGGTACTCGCTCAGGGCAAGAGCGTTGGTGACGCGATCGATGACGTGTGCGGCCGAGTGCTGGGCGTGGACATTCATCCGGTCGCGGTAACCCTTGCGCGGGTGACCTACTTGTTGGCTCTTGGCACAGCTCGCCTCGTGGAGCGCAACGGTCCGTTGGCTCTGCCCGTGTACCTCGGCGACAGCCTGTTGCTCGACCAGGAGGGGGAGTTGTGGGACCACGGAGGCATTCGGGTGGAGACTCGCGATCACACGCTGCTGGCCGATGACTTGGTGTTTCCTAGTTCGCTATTGAGCGACGCCGGTCAGTTTGACCGATTGATTGCGCAACTGGCGAGTCGAGCAACCAATCGACCTAAGGATCACTCAAAGGTTGGGAAGGTCCCGCCTATCAAGGGCATCCTTGACAAGTACGGCGTGCAGGAGGAAGACCGAGAGGTCCTAACGAGTACCTTCGCTGTCTGGTGTGGACTGCACGACCTCGGGCGCAACCACATCTGGGGCTACTACATCCGCAATCGGGCGCGGCCTCACTGGTTGTCTCGTTCGGAGAATCGGGTTGACTGTCTCATTGGGAATCCGCCGTGGCTGTCGTATCGATTCATGCCCGAGGACTTCCGAAAGCGATTCGTGGCGATGTCTAAGGCCCGAGGCCTTTGGGGCAGTTCCTCGATTGCCACGAACATGGACCTGTCGGGGCTCTTTGTCGCCCGATCGGTGCAGATGTACCTCCGCCAAGGCGGCCGCTTCGGTTTCGTGATGCCGCACGCTGCTCTCGGTCGTCCTCAGTTCGAAGGCTTCCGCACCGGCACCTGGCCGGCTACGAACGAGGAGCCAGCGTTCGCCAAGTTCGAGACTCCCTGGGACATGGACAAGGTCCAGTCAGTACCGGCCTACTTCCCAGTGCCAGCGTGCGTTGTCAAGGGCGTGCGCGTGAGTGGGACGGTGGAGGAGCCTTCCTCGGGGTTGGCGGGAGAGGTGGATGTGTGGTCAGGCCAGTTGCCGGCGCCGGACTGCACATGGGCCGAGGCCGAGGCCTCCGTTGCTGTCGTCACGACCGAACTTGCGTTGCCAGGCGGAGTGGTCTCTCCGTATCTCGACAGGTTCAAGCAGGGCGCGGCACTCGTGCCGAGAGTCTTGGTGTGTGTTGAGGAGGTGTCGGCCGGCCCATTGGGGGGCGTCCCAGGGAGCAAGCGCGTCCGAAGCCACAGAACGAATCAGGAGAAGGCCCCGTGGAAGGGCGTAGCGAGCCTGCAGCGCGATGTAGAGGTCGAGTTTGTGCGGCCGATGCACCTAGGGCTGTCCGTGGCCCCCTTTCGACTGCTTGAACCGTGGAGTGTCGTGATTCCGTGGCTGGGGGATCGGCCTTTGTCTGTCGATGAGTTCGACCTGTACCCCGGAATCGATGGCTGGTGGGAAGAGGCGTCGGAGCTGTGGCACAGCAATGGAGGATCGTCGATGTCGCTCATGGAGCAGCTGGACTACCAAGGGAAACTCACTGGACAACTGCCGGCGCCCCCGCACCGCATCGTGTACGTGAAGTCGTCAAGCTCGGCTGTATCAGCCCGCGTCGATGACCCGGCGGTCGTGATCGACAACGCGCTCTACTGGGCAGCGGTCTCGGGGCCAGAAGAGGGGCTGTACCTGGAAGCCGTGTTCAACTCCCGAGAGTTGACAAGACTTGTGGAGCCCCTCCTCTCTCGAGGGCAGTACGGTGCGAGAAATCTGAACAGGTACCTGTTTCAGCTGCCAATTCCGTTGTGGGACCCCGACAATGAGTTGCATGCCAAGCTGTCTGAAGCGGCGTCAGTTGCCGAAGGCATCGCGTCCGGCGTGGATATCGCCGGCCTTCAGTCCAGTGGCTGTCGGAGCCGCATCCGGGCGGAACTAGTCGCAACGGGAGTGATGGACTCGATCGACGCGCTTGTGCAGGAGCTACTTGGCTCGACGCCGGAGGAATAGGGGGCGGGTGCGTTCACCCGGCGGCAAACAGGCGCTGCATCGGGCTGACGGCGGCCCCAACGGTGGGAGTCACGCGGTGGCGGTAGACCGTCTCCACCATGCGGGTGGTGGTGTGGCCGGCGAGGTCGGCGATCTGCTCGATCGGCACGCCTGCGTCCGAGAGCAGGCTGACGGCGGTGTGGCGCATCTCGTAGGGCTTCCAGTCGCCCCCGATCCCTGCCGCCTTTCCCCAACGCTCGAAGTAGTGGCGGAGGCCGGCGGGGTTGATCGGCCGGCCCGACGCAGTCGTGAAGACGAGCCCGAGGTCGTTCGCCCACTCGGGCCCCGCAGCGAGGCGTTCGGCGCTCTGCCGGCCCTTGTGATGGCGCAGGGCGGCGACAACGGGGGTGGGGAGGCCGAGCGAGCGTCGTGAGGCCTTGGTCTTGGTCGGGCCGAGAGCGAGCGTCTGTCGTTCGCCCTTGGGCTTGCTCGGGTCATTCGTGACCTTGAGCGTCTGCCGGACGTGGAGCACTCCGCCGTCGAGATCGACGTCCTCCCATCGGAGGCCGAGCAGTTCGCCCGGGCGGAGGCCGAGCATGATCGCGGTGATCACGAGCGCTTCGAGCCGATGGTCCTTGACCGCTTGCAGGAGCGCGGTCGCTTCCTTGTGCGTGAGCGAACGACGCTCGGCCTTCGGCTTGGTCTTGGCCGGGAGCTCCGCGATGCGTGCGACGTTGCGGCCGACCATCTCGTGCCGCTCGGCGTACGTGAGGGCGAGCGAGAGCGTCGTGCGCATCTCGACCAAGGTCGAGCGGGCGTAGCGCTCTGCCTTCGATCGGTAGAAGCGCTCGATGTGGTCGGCCTTAAGGTCGGCCAGGCGGTACTTGCCGAGCCCCGGGATCAAGTGCTTCCGAACGATGTGGCCGTGTTTGTCGATCGTGTTCGTGCTGTGGACCGATCCCCGAGCGGGAAGCACCTCTTCGAGCCAGTAGGTGAGGAGGCCGGCCACGGTCTGCGTACGATCGAGCGCGGCGCGGCCAGTGAGGAGGTCGGCTTGCAACGCTTGCAGCTTGCTGGCGACTTCCTCGCGCGTGCGGGCCGAGAGTCGGACCGTTCGGCCGTCGTCCATGGTCAGGGCCGCACGCCATCGGTCGGAGGCGGCCTCGAAGTAGATCGAGCCCTCCCCGTTCCCGCGGCGCTTCGCTCGCGTGTTGCGCTTGGTGGCCATAGGTCAACCCTCCTGCTGTGCGTTGGCGTCGTGGACGTAGCGAACGGTGGCGGGGTACCACGCCTTGCCGCCCTGGGCGGTGGGGATCCCGTCTGCGTTGAGGCCGCGTGCGATCGCGGACCATCCCGAGCCGGCGGCGTGCTCGGCGAGGATGCGGCCGACGACGGTGGCGGGGAGTGTGGCGGGGCGGCCGAGCTTGGTGCCCTGGGCCCGCTTGGCGGCGAGGGCGGCCTTGGTGCGCTCGCCGATGAGCCGGCGTTCTAGCTGTGCGAACGTGGCCATGACGTTCGCCATGGCTTCGCCGCTGGGGGTGGTGGTGTCGACTCCGAGGTCGGCGGCGATGAGGCCCCAGCCCTTGCGGCTGGCGCGGTCGAGGAGACCGGCGGCGTCGTGGACGGAGCGAGAGAGGCGGTCGAGCTTGGCGACGATGAGGGCGGAGGCTTCGCCGCGGTCGAGGGCGTCGAGGGCGTCAGCGAGAGCTGGGCGGCCGCTCAGGCTCTTCCCGGAGACCCCAGCGTCCTCGTAGATGGCGGCGACGGTCCAGCCCTTGCGGGCGGCCTCCGCTTCGATGGTGGCCCGCTGGGCGGCGAGGCCGAGTCCGCTGTCGGCCTGCTCCGCGGTACTCACGCGGACGTAGCCGATCACGGTCGAGGCGGTGGCGGTGGTTCGAGCGGTGCGGGCCATGGACTGAGTATATAGCAAATGGTCATTTGCTATCAATCGGGACGGGGGAATGGGTTCGCGCTCCGGTTTCGTACATAGCCGGCCGGCGCTGGTTCGGGGTGGTGGGAGGTCGCGGCGGGCGCTGAGGCCGATGCCCCCAGGGGGTGCCGTCCTGACGAGCCGGGGGGGGACATTCGGAACACCTCTGGGGTGTTCCGCTCGCGCTCGCCCTAAAGAACCGACCGGCCCCTTCCCCTGCCCTGCCGCTTGGGAGCGAATGGCCTGGTCGTGGCGCCGGCGCTGAGCGGGGAGAGACACAGCCCGACCGGTCTGGGGTCGTGGTCCGAGCCCCCTGCCCGTCGCGACCCGCCCCCCGTGGTGGTGGCCGCTCAACGCTCAAGCGCGGCGACCACCAGGGCGTGGACGCGGCGGGCCTTGTCGGGGTCGGCCTTCGCCAAAGCGTTGAGGAGGCGCTGGGCGAGGGTGTGGTCCACGGTCAGGAGGGCACACAGCCCTCGGATGGTGTGGCCACCCGGGTCGTCGCCGGTCGGGGTGAGCGCGATGGTTTCGCCCAGGATGAAGGCGAGGTCGCAGGGTGCGAGGGGGACCAGCGGGGGTGTGTCCATTTCGGCTTCGAGCTGTACGTCGAGGGCGAGCAGGTTCCGGGCGGCGTGCAGGTCGGCCCGGGTAGCGCCACCGATGAGCTCGGCCTCGGCCGCGGTCACCTTCCGGCCGTCGTAGTGGCGCTGCTCGGTGAGCGGTAGGGATGGGTCGATTCGCACGTCGGCGAGGAGCGTGATGAGGTCGGGGTTCTTCACGGGGTTTCCCTTGGGAGGTGGGCGTTGGGCTCCAGGGTGGCGAGTTGGTCGAGGTCGCCGATGACGGCGGAGAGGGCGGCGAGGGCGCCTTCGATTCGGTGCCGGGTGGCGGCCGTAGCGGTGAGGTCGCCGGCCTCGATGGCGGCGAGTGTGGCGGCGAGCTGGTCGCGTAGCTCGCCCGTCTGGGCGTGGGTCAGGGGCATGGCCGGCTCTTCGTGCTGGGGTTCGCCCATCTTGGCTTGTCCTTCGGCGGCGAACCGATGGCGAGCGGCGTCGAGGTCGACTCGCCGCATGCGGGAGAGGGTGCGTGCCTCGGCTTCGGTGACGGCGGCTCCGTTCCAGTGGACCCATTCGACGGGTGGCCGGTCGAGGTCGGGGCGGATGGTGCGGATGAGGGCGACGACCTCGGGGTCAGGGTTCGCCCTTTCGATGCTCACCGGTCGACCTTGCGGGTCAGGGGCGAAGGGGTCGGATGCGTTGTATGGGTCGGGAGTCTCCTCTTCGGCGGCGTGCGTGTTGAGACTGTCTAGGTTCATTGCTCAAGTTCCTTGTCTGGTTCGCTTACTAGTTCTTGGGTCATGTGCGTCCGCTTCGATGGGACGTACATGACCGTGTGCATCGGTCGGCCGTGACCGCTCGCACGGGACACCCATGACCTATGCGAGGTCGCCGAG
Organism: Actinomycetes bacterium; assembly: GCA_029782025.1. GTDB lineage: Bacteria > Actinomycetota > Acidimicrobiia > Acidimicrobiales > Acidimicrobilacustridaceae > JAKOVR01. The sequence goes on from JAKOVR010000219.1 coordinate 67,843, forward strand.
GTACTGCCCCCATGGGACGGTGCCCTTGTAGGTGTTCCTCCTGCCGCCCTGAGTCACCCTGGTTTGGATGCTCAGCCAGCCCTCGGCCTCGAGGGTGTCGAGGTGCCGGCGAACCTGACGGGGCGATAGGCCCGATCGCTTGCCGATGAGTTCTTGCGACGGCCAGCAAACGCAGTTCGGGTCCATGCTGAGGCTGACAGCCCATGCGACGGCCCGTGTCGGGGCCGGCAACGTCGAGCTGTCGGCGATGGCGAGACGCCAGGCGAACACCTTCGAGAAGTCGCGCTTCCCTGGCATGGCACCGCACCTACTTCGCGAGGAGGGGGTGACAGGGTTGGCTGTGCACGCGTGGGCGAGAACGGCGCGTCATCTCGCTACCGTGGTCGTCGCTTCGTGCTGTCGCCCTCGGCCCCGCGATGGGGTCGGGGGCGGCGGTCATCCTGCGGCCTTCTGCTGGGCCGCCTCGGCGAGCTTGGCGGTCACGAAGGCGTCGACAGCGGCGGCGGGAATGCGGCGCGATCGTCCGATCGTGAACGAAGCCAGCTCGCCGGAACTGAGCAGCTCGTACAACTTCGCGCGAGAGATGGCGAGCATTGCCGCCACTTCGACAGGTGTGTAGCCGGCGCGTCCGCTGGTCGTGACGGCGCCGGACTCGGTGGCCCACCGCTGGGCGGTGGTCGCGTTCTTGGGCATCGCTGCTTTCCGGCCCTTCCCTTGTGGGAGCGGACGGAGGTCGAGCGGGAAGGGCCTTGCCTACGCGGCGATCAGGACCCGCTCTCCGTCCGGTGAGAACGGAGAGCGCATGGGCGGGCCGGTTGGCAAACAAGGTTGCGCGCGAAGGGTTTGGCCCGGATTCGATCGGGGCTGATCGCTTGCGCGGTTGCGGCTGGGCGCTCCAAGTCCGAAGGGTGGGCTCCCCGCATCCACGCAGGCAGCAAGTGCGTTGTAAAGGCCGTCGAGCAAGTCGGCCCGTTCTTGTGCCGCCAGCGCGGCCCGATCAAGGGCCCGAGCGAGAGAATCCCGGTCGTTCGCCCTCGCCCGCTCCGCGACCGACTCAAGAACGCGGGCCCTTCGCTTGAAGTGTTCGATCGTGATGCGGACTAGCGAGAGTTCAAGCGGTCGCATGAGTTCATAGACGATCCGCTTCGAACCTTCGGGTGGCAAGTTGAGATCGTGTCGTCGGAGCAACTTCGAGAGGTCGGCTACCGCTCGCGCTCGATTGAGCTCCCATTCAGCGCGTTCGGCGCTCGACAGCCGCGACGCCGGCGCCCGCTCCGCCAATGCAAGCGCTCGTATCAGCTCAGCCCGAACGTGTTCGTGCTTGATCGGGCCAGTCTCCTGATGCTCGGGAGGCGCAAACGACACCGTTGTAGTATGCCGTGGGCGACGAGAGTCGGCTAGGGGCAATACGGGTCGACCTGCGTCGAGCATCGAGGCCCCGAGCTGTGGGAGTAGTTGTGGGAGTAGTCGACCGTGGAAGCGGGCCGACGACGGTGGACCGAGGTGGACGGCTGAGAGCGCTTGACCTGCGGCGACGGACGCCAGACGACGGCGGTCAACACTTCTCGGCTCGGTCGCATCGAAGAGGCCGTGGGTTCGAATCCCATCACCTCCACCATCGGTGGCCTGCGGCTTCGTGCCGCGGCCGGCGATCTGGGACGCGGTCTGCGGGTGGTGAGGCCTCGACGGTGTCGACGAGGCATCGGCGGTGAGGGTCAGCCGCCGATTCCGCGGGGAACGATCCACTGCGTCGGCTGATCGGTCACCGCGCCGATCAGGTCGTAGTCGTGGTCGTAGTGAAGCACCGTCGCCCCATGGACTTCCGCGGTCGCGGCGACGATGAGATCCGGCAGCGGCAGGCGGTGCTGCCCGCGTGTGGCGAGAAGGTGCTGAACCTCCATCGCCCGGTCCATCACCTCCAGGTCGACCGGGAGCCACCGCAGCTTCGCGAGGTCGACCTGGAGCGTCTCGTAGTCCTTGCGGTTGCGGGCCGAGAACAGGACCTCGAGCGCGATGAGGTGGCACGATGCGAGCGCGTTCTCTGCGAGCAGGAGCGCCAGCAGGTCGCGGGCATCATTGCTGTGCCGGCGTTGCTCGAGGGCGGACTTGTCGGCCAAGTACAGCCGGGTCATCGCCAGGCGCCGCGCATCACCTCGGGGTCGGCGAGGTCAGTGGCTGCCTTGTCCAGGTCGTCGAGGAAGGCCAGCCGGGCTTCACGAGCCGCCACCTCGGCCAGCGCCCGGTTCACCGTGTCGACCTTCGTCGAGGTGCCCAGCACCCGGGCAGCGGCCTTCAGGCTCTCGTCGTTGATGTCGATCACTGTGCGGGTCACGGAACCCTCCTGATATCACGTCTGACCGATGATGATATCAAGCGCAGCACGGTCCGGTCCGACACCGGGGGCGCGGTGGGGCCGGCCGCCTCCCCTCGATGTGTGTATAGTTAGACGTATGCCACGGCTCCAGGTCTACCTGCCGGACGACCTCTACGACGAGTTGAAGGAGCGCGGTCTGCCCGCGTCTGAGCTGCTCCAAGAGGCGGTCCGAGCCGAGCTACGTCGCCAGGCGCTGCTCGACGAGACCGACGCGTATCTGGCCGAGCTGACCGACGAAGTCGGTCAGCCCACACCTGACGAGCTGGCCCGGGCCGAAGCGATCGCGCGGCGTCTCCGGTCGCACCGCTCACAGCGGGCAAGTTGAAAGATGCTGGTCCTCGATAGCGGCGCCGTCACTCGGCTGGCCAAACGAACCCGACAGAACGCGGCGACCATCGCTGCACTCCGCCGCGAAGGGTTGTGGCCGCCACTCGTCCCTTCGGTCGTGCTGGTCGAAGCCACGACTGGTCGTCCCGGTCCCGACGCCAACAGGAACCGACTGCTCAAGACCTGTGACGTCGTCACCGATCTGCCCGAGTTGACCGCCCGACGCGCGGCACAGCTGCGATATCAAGCCCGGAAGGGATCAGTGGTTGACGCGCTGCTGGTGGCCGTTGCCGAACCCGGGGGCACGGTCTTCACTGGTGACCCGGACGATCTACGTGCGTTGGCCGCGCACGCGAAGCAGGTCACCATCGAAACGACGTGACGCTCGTCGCTCGCGCGCTGGCCGGCGATCGGCCGCGCAGGTCAGGCCACTCTGAACGGTGATCTGCCCGGGTGGTCGGCAGCAGGACGGAAGGTTGCACCGAGACAGACCGGATCCTATCCTTTACTTCCATGGCTGAAGTAAAGAACCGGCGTCGAGGGACGTCCCGGCTCAGTTCCAAGCACCAGGTCACCATTCCCTCCGACGCGCTGCGCGCCGCTGGCCTCGAGGTCGGCGAACGCCTGGTCTTCCACGCCGAAGGTCCCGGCCGAGTCGTGCTCGAACGGGAGGCAGACGTCCTCGAGGAGTTCTCGGGCGCCCTTACCGGCGTCTACGAGCCCAATGAGCTTGACCGGTTGCGCGGCGAATGGGACTGACCGTTCTCGACGCCGGCGTCATCATCGGGTACCTCGACAACAACGATGCCCACCATCCCGCAGCGCTCGAGGCGCTCCGTGACGCACGCGGTCGCAACGATCGGCTGATCTTGCCCGCGTCGGCCTTCGCCGAGATCCTCGTCGGCCCGCACCGAAAGGGCGCCAAGGCAGTCGCAGCTGTCCAAGCGCTCGTTCAACGGGTCCCCCTCGAGATCCATCCGCTCGACGCCGACATCGCGACAGCCGCCGCGGCACTGCGGGCCCGCCACAACTCCCTCAGGCTTCCTGACGCACTCGTGATCGCCACGGCGGACCACCTGAACGCGGATCATCTCGTCACCGCCGACCGCAAATGGCCGACCCGATCCAAGCTGAAGATCGCCCCCACCGTCACCGTGCTCTAGCCCTCCGATCGGTGAGAAGGGTGGAGATCGGTGGCTCCGTCCGGTACAACGGTGGGGGCGAGGCGGCTCCTCCAGGTCGGAGAGGTCGCGCCTGCAGCGAACCATGGCGATCGGTACAGCCTTTCCGGCGGTGCTCGCCCTCGCCAAGGAGGGCGACGGTGACGCGCTGGCGCGCGTCTACCGCGACGTGTCCCCGATCGTGCTCGGCTGCCTCCGGGCCAACCGGGTGCCCGACCCCGAGGACGTGGCCGGCGACGTCTTCGTGTCGATGGTGCAGAGCATCGGGCACTTCGACGGGTCCGAGGACCAGTTCCGGAGCTGGTTGCTCACCATCGCCCACCGGCGTATGGTCGACGAGCTCCGTGCGCACACCCGTGCCCCCGCCGATCCGACCGATCCCGACGACCTGCCGGAGCTCGCCGGCACCCGGCCGGGCACCGACGTAGAAGCCGGCGACCGGCTGGCCACCCGGGGCATCCTCGACGCCATCGACGCCCTCACCCCTGATCAGCGCTCGGTGGTCATGCTGCGCGTGCTGGCCGACCTTCCGGTGCGGGAGATCGCGGCGATCACCGGCAAACCCGAGACCGCGGTGAAGTCGCTCCTGCACCGGGGCCTCGCCCGCCTGCACCAGTTGCTCGAGCATCACCTCGTCGGCTGACGGGTCGCCGCCGAGAATTTCGCCGATCGGCCGGTCGGACCCGTAGCGAATCGCGCCCGGCGTCGATTGCCCAGTTGTCGAGTTCACACGCAGGGGACCACGTCAGGGTGGTAGAGGGCCTGCCCCCGAAGGTTGTCGCTGACCTTCGGGCCCGCTCCGCCCAGGCCGGTGCCCTGCGAGCTCGATGTCACCTTCGGATGCTTGCCCCATCTGAGTGGTGATGCGAACGACCGGGCAGCACGGGCCGTCACTAGCCGCCGGCGGGCCGTGCCACCCGGGAATCGCAGTGGTGGCGGCAGCGCCCCGAGCGCCGCCGCCACCCACCATCCTCGATCTCCGACCACCTCGGTGCCGTCTCCGTCAGGGGGCGGCACCGTGGTCGTTCCCGGGGGTCACCCGGCGGCGTCGAGACCAAGGATGCGGGCGGCGTTGCCGTACAGGAACTTGGGCCACACCTCGGCATCGAAGGGGACCGACGGCATGTCGGCGAAGATCCGGTCGAAGGTCAGCCCGGCCGGGAAGTACCCGGCGTAGAGGACCTTGTCGGCCCCCCGGGTGTTGGCGTAGTCGACGATGGCCTTCGGGTAGTGGCGGGGCGCGAACGCCGAGGTGGAGTAGTAGAGGTTGGGCCACTTGAGCATCAGCTTGACGGCGAGGTCGGTCCACGGCTCGGCGCCGTGCCGCATCACGAAGACGAGCTCGGGGAAGAACCAGCAGACCTCGTCGATGAGCTCGACCTTCTGTGGGGCCATCGGGATCCGCGGGCCGGGCACGCCTGCGCACACGAAGATGGGGATGCCGAGCTCGATGCACTTGGCGTAGATGGGGTAGTAGCGCTTGTCGTTGATCGGCACCTGGTAGCCGGCGGGGAAGGTGGTGGCCGCCACGGCGCCGTAGGTGGCGTGCATCCGCTCGAGGTACCGGACGGCGTCCATGCCCCCATTGGGATCGATCTCCACGGATGCCCGGAACCGGTCGGGGTGCTCCTGCAGGGCTCGGATGGCGTCGGGGCGGTCGTCGCGCACGCCGACCATCGCCGTGGCGATGCCGAAGCGGTCGAGGTTGTCGAGGACGAGCGCGACGGTGTCGACGTTGTGCTCGACCTCGGCCGGGAGATCCTTGAACATGTACTGGGCCGGGAAGGTGAACTCCTCCTGGCTCTCCCGGTCCCGCAGATGGGGGGCCAGGAACTTGTAGGCCTCGCGCCGGTCGGCCTTGGGGAACCCCACCATCGTGTCGATGATCGGCATCCCGGCGAAAGGCGTCCCGGCGTTGGGGGTGGGGTCGTCGGCCATGCCTCCACTCTAGAGAGAAACGAGAACAGGTTCTCATTCTGTGCCAGGGGCCTGCACCGGATCTGCACACGTCGCGCGGGACTTCTGCACCGGCGGTTCCGTACTGTTCGATCCCGTGAGCAGCGCGACGACGCCGGCGGGAGGGCCGGGCCGCATCCGCACCGTGGCGGTGGTGGAGGACGAGGCCGTCATCGCGTCGGCCGTCGCGGCGCGGTTGGCCAGCGCCGGCTTCGCCGTCGAGGTGGCCCACGACGGCCCGAGCGGCGTGGCCCTGGTGGAGCGGATCCAGCCCGATCTCGTCGTCCTCGACCTGATGCTCCCCGGATTCGACGGGTTGGAGGTGTGCCGGCGGATCCAGGCCGGACGCCGCGTGCCCGTGCTCATGCTCACCGCCCGCGACGCGGAGACCGACCTGCTGGTGGGCCTGGCCGTCGGGGCCGACGACTACCTCACCAAACCGTTCAGCCCCCGCGAGCTGGTGGCCCGGGTGCACGCCATTCTCCGCCGGGTCGAGACGGCCGTCCTCCCGCCCGTCACCGAGTTGCGGATCGGCGCCGTCGAGCTCCAGGTGCCGAGCCGCCGCGTCCTCCGCGACGGCGAGGAGGTCCACCTCACGCCCACCGAGTTCGAGCTCATCGCCTTCCTCGCCGCCCATCCCGGGGTGGTGTTCACCCGGGAACAGCTCCTGGCCGAGGTGTGGGGCTACCGCGACGGCTCGGGGCTGCGCACCGTCGACTCCCACATCCGGGCCGTCCGGCGCAAGCTCGGCAACGACGTGGTGCGCACGGTGCACGCGGTCGGCTACGCCCTCGGCGAGGGCGGGCATGGCTGACGCCGACCCCGGGCGCGGCGACCCCCCGCCGTCCCGCCCGTGGTGGGACATCCGCCCCCTCGACAAGGTGTCGTCGGTGCGCATGAAGTTCGCCATCCTCATCGTGGTCGCCGTCGGGATCAGCGCCACGGTGAGCCAGGTGGGGCTCTGGCTCCACATCCCGGTCGTGTACCGGCCCCTGATCGCCATGGTCATCTCGATGCTCCTGGTGCGCCTCGTGGCCCACGGCCTGACGGCGCCGCTGCGGGAGATGGAGCGGGCGGTGGCCGAGATGGCCAAGGGCGACTACGGGCAGCGGGTCACGGCCAGCGGGGCCGACGAGGTGGGCCGGCTGGCCGCGGCCTTCAACGCCATGGCGGCCGAGCTGGCCGAGGTGGAGCAGCAGCGCAAGGACCTCATCGCCAACGTCTCCCACGAGCTGCGTACCCCGCTCTCCGCGCTGCAGGCCAAGCTCGAGAACCTGGTGGACGGGGTCGAGCAACCCGACCCCGAGGTCCTGGCCGTGATGCTGGCCCAGACCGAACGGCTCGGTCGGCTCGTGTCCCAGCTCCTCGACCTGTCCCGTCTCGAATCGGGCGCCGTGCCGCTGCACCGCGAGCACGTGGCCCTGGCCGCCGTGCTCGAGCCGGCAGCGGCCGAAGCCCGCCTGCACCGCCCCGATCTCCGGGTCGACCTGGCCGTCGAACCGCCGACCCTGGCCGTCGACGCCGATCCCGAGCGGTTGCACCAGGTCATCGCCAACCTGCTCGACAACGCCGCCCGGCACTCGCCGCCGGACGCACCCGTCACCCTGACCGGCCGGACCGTGGGCCACCAGGTGGTCATCGATGTCGCCGATCACGGCCCGGGCATCCCCGACGGCGAGCGGGGCCGGGTGTTCGAGCGGTTCTACCGGGCCGACCAGAGCCGACCGCACGACGGCTCGGGCTCCGGGCTCGGGCTGGCCATCGCCCGGTGGATCGTGGACCTGCACGGCGGCACCATCCGGGCCGAGGCCCGGGAGCCCCACGGGTGCCGCATGGTGATCGAGCTCCCCCTGGAGGTGCCATGACCGAGGTGTTCGCCGATCCCCGCTGGGATTCCCGCTGGACCGAGCCGCCCGCGCCGCCGCCCCCTCGGCCCCCGCGCTGGCGGCCGGCTCGGCCCCGAGCCACCGGCCGGGAGCTCCTCCTGGTGGTGGTGGTCGGGGTGGTGGTCGACAGCATGCTGCACAGCCGCCTGGCCGGCCTCGCCGGTGCCGGCGCCGTCGGGGCCGCAGCCGTCGCCCTCGTGGTGAGCGGGCGGGTCCGGAGCCACGCCGCGGCGGCGATGGCCGCCCTCGCCGTGCCGGTCGGGGCCATCCTGGCTGTCCGCTCGGCGTGGTGGGTGGTGCTCCCGGTGGCCGCGGCCGCGTCGACGCTGCTCGCGGCCAGCGCCAGCTTCGGGTCGGGCGGTCGGCTGGCCAGCCAGGACGCCTGGTCGCTGATCCGCCGGGCCGGTCGCGTGCTCGGCTCGGGCATCGACGCCACCGCCTTCCTGGTCCGGGGCGGTGTGGCGGCGGCCCCTTCGGCGCCGGGTCGGCGCCGGGCCGTCCCGGTGCTCCGCGGTGCCCTCGTCGCCGGCCCGATCCTCCTCGTGCTCGGGGCGTTGCTGGCCTCGGCCGACCCGGTCTTCGCCTCCTACCTCCGCCTCCCCTTCGATGTCGACGAGCTCGGCGGGCACCTCGCCGGGATCGCCCTCGGCGCCCTGGCCATGGCCGCCCTCATCCGGGAGGCGGCCCGGCCGCCGCTCGAGGACGCCGCCGCCCACCCGGGCCGCGTCGGGGTCACCGAGGCGCTGGTCCTCCTCGGCGGTCTGGTCGCCCTCTACGGGCTCTTCGCGCTCGCCCAGGTCCAGGTCGCCTTCGGCGGGGCCGACGTGGTGCGGCGCGCCGGCCACCTCACCCGGGCCGAGTACGCCCGCCAGGGCTTCTTCCAACTGGTGGCCGTGAGCGCCATCACCCTCGGCGTGCTTCTCGCCGTGCGGGCGCTGGTCCGCCCGGGCACCCGCCGCCAAGCCCTCGCGTTCACGGCGGTGGGCGAGGCGGCGGTGGCCCTCACGCTGGTGATCGTGGCCGTGGCCCTGGTGCGGCTGCGGCTCTACGACGATGCCTACGGCCTGACCGCGCTGCGGTTCGCCGTGATCGCCACGACCGTGTGGATCGGCGCCGTGTTCGTCCTCGTGGGCGCGGCCCTCCTCCGCCCGGTGTGGCACCGCAACTGGCTCCTGCCCGCCATCGTCGCCTCGGCCCTCCTCGGCACCGTGCTCACGGCGGCGGCGGACCCGGAGGCCGTGATCGCCCGCCACAACCTCGAGGTGCCCACGGCCGAGGGGACCATCGACGCGGCGTACCTCGCCTCGCTGTCCGACGACGCCGTGCCCGACGTCGTGGCCCGTCTCGACCGGCTCTCGCCCTGGTCCCGCCAGGTCCTCACCGACGCGCTGTGCCGGCGGCGGACGCTCGAGGGGCGGGGCCCGGCCGGGTGGAACGGGGCGGCGGCCGAGGCCGAGGCGGCGCTGGCCCCGATCTGCCCGACCTGACCTTCCGGGTCGCGGGCCGCCGACGGCCGGGGCCCGGGTGCGAGACTGCGCCCGTGTCCACCCCGACCCCCCGCCGCCGTCCCGGGGCGCTGCTGCTGGCCCACGGCGCCGGCGCCGATCGCACCCACCGCACCCTCGTGGCCCTCGACGACGCCGTCACCGCCGCCCGCCGCATCCCGGTCCACCGCTTCGACTTCCCCTACCGTGCCGCCGGCAAGCGTGCACCCGACCGCGCGCCCGTCGCCCTCGACGCCGTCCGGCGGGAGGCGGCCACCCTGGTCGCCCGGGCCGGCTGCCAGGCCGGCCGACTCGTGCTCGGCGGCCGGTCCTACGGGGGTCGCATGTGCTCGTTGGCGGTGGCCGAGGGGCTCCCCGCCGCCGGGCTGGTGCTGCTCAGCTACCCGCTGCACCCCCCGGGGCAGCCGGCCAAGCTGCGCACCGAGCACTTCCCCGCCCTCGACCTGCCCGTCCTGTTCGTGACGGGCGACAAGGACGCCTTCGGGTCCCCGGCCGAGCTGCGCACGGCCGCCCGGGCCATCCCCGGTCCCGTCACCCACGTCTGGGTGAAGGGCGGGCACGATCCCCGCAACCAGGACCCGGCCATCGTCGAGGCGGTGCTGGCCTGGCTCGACGACCTGCCGGTGCGGCGCCGGCGGTGAGGGTCAGCCCTTGATCACGACCGGCGTCCCCAGGGGCAGCGGGAGGGTCGCCAGCTTGGTGATGTTGTCGTTGGTCAGACGGATGCAGCCGTTGCTCACCGGCTTGCCGATGCTGGCCGGGTCGTTGGTGCCGTGCAGGCCGAGCTGGCCGCCCTTGAACTCGGCCCGTACGGCCGGGTCGCTCGAGTAGGCCGACAGCCCGTAGGCGTAGGGCCCGTAGCGGGCGCTGGTGGCGTCCGTCGGCACCTTCAGGAGGACGTTGAGGAAGTGCAGGCCCGGCAGGGTGGGACGGGATCCCTGGCCGACGGCGATCGGCGCCTCGAGGAACACCTTGCCGTTGTCGTAGGCCTTGAGGGTGAAGGCCTTCACGTCGATCTCGAGGTGGTAGCGGACGGATTGGAGATCGACGTCGGAGGCCTTCACCCAGCCCATGCTCCCGGTCGGCGGTTCGCCGGTGTAGACGTGGAGCCAGTCGCCCTTGTCCTCGGCCACGAGGAAGGAGCGGGGGATCTGGGCCGAGGTGTTGTTGCCGCCCTGGTAGGTCCAGGGGTTGGGCAGGGTGCCCGCCGGGGTGGGGGCGCCTTCGGCGGCGAAGACGGCGACGTCCTTCACCGTCGACTTCACGTTGGCGATCTCTCCGGCGGTGCCGGCGAGCGGGTTCGGCGGCAGGGTCGGCCGGGGGCTGGCCCCGACCGGCGGGGCGGTGGCCACCGCCGAGCCGGGCGCGATGGGGGCGGCGGCGGGCGCGGGATCGGACGAGGAGCAGCCGGCCGCCAGGCCGACGAGGGCGACGAGGAGCAGGACCAGCAGGGGGAGTGCAGGCCGCCGGGCGGCCCGTCGGGTAGGGCGCGGCACGGCCGGTGACGTTAGCCGCCGGCCTCCGGCGGGCCGTGATCGCCCTCGAGATCGACGCCTCCGTGCCCCGGGTGATCGGGATGGTGCTCGTCGTACTCCTCGTCGAGCTCGCGCAGGCCCTCGACCGACGCGGGCGGCGCCAGGTCCTCCGGGTTCAGCTCCTCGAGCTCCTTGTGGGCTGTCTCCGGGTAGAAGGCGAGGACGATGACGACCAGCAGGAGTGGCCCCAGCCCGAGGATGGCGATCGGCGGCCCGAAGGCGGGCTGGTCGGCCGTGCCGAACCACCCGGGGCCGGCCAGGATGCCGGCGGTCTTCAACCCGATCACGCTCCCCGTGACGGCGAGCAGGTTCAACGCGCCGCCGAAGCGGCCGCGGGCCCCGGTGGGGAACAGCTCGGGGCCATACACCCCGAGGGCGGGGACGGCGATGGCACCGATGAACGTGCCGAAGAACGAGTACACGTAGATCCCGATCCCGCTCGAGAGGTACATCAGCACGGTGAACCCCGCGCCGGCGGCGAGGCCGATGGCCCCGATGATCCGTCGCCCGAACCGGTCGGCCAGATACCCGCCCACGATGATCGACAGGCCGCCGGGGAAGTTCGTGAGGACCTGCATCAGGGTGATCTGGCCCCCCGAGTAGGCCCGCTCGGACTTGAGGTAGTCGTTCATGAAGTTCGACGCCGGCGCGATGAACAGGTTGAGCAGCAGCGCCCCCACGCCGAGCACGACGAACCGCCGCAGGTGCGAGCGGCGCTCCTCGCCGGCACCGGCGACGGCGGCGGGCACGACCGGCGCCGGGGTGCCGGTGCGGGCCAGGGTCACCTCCTCGTGGAGCTCGTAGCGTCGGGTCTCGGGGAGGTGGCGGGCCAGGCGCAACGCCGGGATGATGAACAGCAACGGGATGGCGAAGAAGACGCGCCACGCGCCGGGGGAGCGGTCGGCGAAGCCGAGGAACATCACCACGCCGCCCGACCCGACCGCGGCCGACATCGTGAGCATCGACACGGCGAAGGCCCGGGCCCCCGAGGGCATCTCCTCCGCCGCCATGATCACGGTGAGGAGGGCGACGGTGGCCGAGAAGGCCCGCGACGCGGACTGGGTGACGCCGAGCAGGAACAGGTTCGGGGCGATCGACCCGAGGGCGGCGATGCAGCACGCCGCCACGAGGGAGCCGACCAGCACCCGGCGGCGGCCCAGCCGGTCGGCGAAGGTCATCACCCCGAAGGCCAGCACGGCGCCGACCCTGACGGCGATGAGCACGTCGGAGACCTCGCTCGTTGTGGCGCCGAAGTCGGGGCGGAAGTAGCTGTTGAGCTGGCTGAGCAGGGTGCCGAGGTAGGCGGCGAAGGCCCCGAGGGCGCAGAGCAGCGACAGCGAGCGGGACGCCCGGGCGTCGGGGATGTCGGGCGGCATCCACCACAGCCGCTCGCCTGGCCGGGGCGGATGCTTCACCGCTCGCGCCACCAACCCCTCGAACGCGAAGCCCCACACCGGGATGGCGAGGTCGTACTCGGTGACGGTGGTGACGGCGAAGCGCCCGGGTTTGTCGTCCGACGGTTCCACCTTCACGCGGCGCACGTAGCGGTCGAAGGGACCGCGCTCCAGCTCGAACCGGTGGTGGTCACCCTCGGGCACCGTGCCGGGGGTCTCGACCGCCGGAGCCGTGCGCGGCAGCAACAGCTCGTCGAGCTCCTCCTGCGTGACGGTCTGCTTGGTGACGATCCTCGTCATGGCGGGCTCCCCGGGGTCGGGGGAGCATACTGGTGCGGTGTCGTCCGTGATCGTTCGTGGCGGCGGGCCCCTGGAGGGCACCGTGCGGGTGGCCGGGGCCAAGAACTCGGTGCTCAAGCTGTTGGCGGCCACGGTGCTGGCCGAGGGCGAGTACGTGCTGCACAACGTGCCCGACATCGCCGACGTGCACTGCATGGCCGATCTGCTGCGGGCCATGGGCATGACCGTCACCGGGCCCGTGGGCGGCACGATGACCGTGGCCAGCCCCGCCGACCTCGTGCCCGAGGCGCCCTACGAGCTGGTCGAGCGGATGCGGGCGTCCATCGTCGTCCTCGGTCCGCTGCTCGCCCGGTTCGGTCAGGCCCGGGTCGCCATGCCCGGCGGCGACGACTTCGGGTCCCGCCCGATCGACATGCACATCAAGGCCCTGGAGTCGCTCGGGGCCTCGTTCCGCACCGAGCACGGCTACGTCGTCGGCCGGTCCGACCGCCTCCTCGGCACGCGGCTCCTCCTCGAGTTCCCGTCGGTCGGGGCCACCGAGAACGCGCTGATGGCCGCCGTGCTGGCCAAGGGCACCACGGTGATCGACAACGCGGCCCGGGAGCCCGAGATCGCCGACCTCGCCGCCTTCCTCAACCGCATGGGCGCCCAGGTGCTCGGCGCCGGCACCTCCACCATCGAGGTCGAGGGCGTCGAGACCCTCTCGTCGGTGGAGCACACAGTCATCCCCGACCGCATCGAGGCCGCCACCTTCCTCGCCGCCGTCGGTGTGGCCGGCGGGGAGATCACCCTCGAAGGGGCCCGGCCCGACCACATGGACATGCTCATCGCCAAGCTGGGCGACATGGGGTTGCGCATCTCGCCCACCACCGACGGCCTGTGGGCCTCCCGGTCACGGCGGCTCCGCTCCGTCGACGTCGCCACCCTCCCGTACCCGGGGCTCGCCACCGACTACAAGCCGCTCCTCGTGGCCCTGCTGAGCGTGGCCGACGGCGTCGGCATCGTCACGGAGAACCTCTTCTCCGGCCGGTTCCGCTACGTCGACGAGCTCAAGCGCATGGGCGCCGACATCCGGACCGAGGCCCACCACGCCATCGTGCGGGGCCGGGAGCGCCTAAGCGGTGCCCCGGTCAAGGCCCCCGACATCCGGGCCGGGGCCGCCCTGGTGGTTGCCGCCCTCGCCGCCGACGGCGAGACCGTCGTGGGTGGGGCCGAACACATCGACCGGGGCTACGAGGACTTCGTGCCGAAGCTGGCCGCCCTCGGCGCCGACGTCCACCGCCCCTGACTCCGACGCCCCGGCCGTGCGGTGGCGCTCGAGCTGGAGCCGCTTGGCCCGACGGTTGGCGGCCCAGAGGATGCCGGCGAGCACGGCGATGGGGACCAGCACCAGGAGCAGGTCCTGGGGCGCCGAGCTGTGGTGGGCCAACACGGCCCCAGCTTGGCCGGGGCCGTGGCGCGATGCCAGGCGGCCCCGGTTCGCTTGTCCCGGCCGTCCCGGGCTGCGAAAATCTCCTACGGCGATGTTGGAAATCCGTCCCGACGGGCGAGACTGGTGCAGCGCCGAGTGCGAATCCGGGAGCGAGCATGCGCGACAAGGTCGAACAGGTCATCCAGGTCATCCGGCCGGCGATCCAAGCCGACCAGGGCGACATCTTCCTGGTCGACGTCGATGAGGGCACAGGCGTCGTCACGGTCGAGCTCACGGGGGCCTGCGTGTCGTGCCCGGCGTCGACCGTCACCCTGAAAGCCGGGGTCGAGCGCATCCTGAAGGACCGCGTCCCCGGGGTCACCGCCGTGGTCGACGCCACCGACAACGAGCTGCCCGGGGCCGGGGCCGACCCGGCCAAGGTCTCGCCGTTCGCCGGCGACGAGCCGGCCCCGCCGGCTGCTCCCGGCCCGGCGATCCCCGAGACGGCCGTGTCGCTCTGACCCTCCGCTCCCTGCCAAGCTCTCCCCGGTGCCACGCCTCGCGACCGATGACCCCGACGCGCTCTTCGGCCTCGCCCACGACGGCGAGCGCCCCGCGCTGGCCCGCCTGCTGAGCCTGGTCGAGCGGGGCGGCGCGCCGGCCCGGGCGGTCAGCCGCCTGTCCTACCCCCGGTCGGGGGCGGCGGCCACGATCGGCATCACCGGTGCGCCGGGCGCCGGCAAGTCGACCCTCACCAGCGCCCTCCTCGGCGCCCTGCGGTCGGAAGGCGCCCGGGTGGCCGTGCTGGCCATCGACCCGTCGTCGCCCTTCACCGGGGGAGCGATCCTCGGCGACCGGGTGCGCATGGGCGAGCACGCCCTCGACGACGGGGTGTTCATCCGTTCGATGGCCACCCGTGGTCACCTCGGGGGTCTGGCCCTGGCCACCCCGGAGGCGGTGCGGCTGCTCGACGCCGTCGGCTTCCCGTGGATCGTCATCGAGACCGTCGGGGTGGGCCAGGTCGAGGTGGAGGTCGCCGGCGCGGCGGACACCCGGGTCGTGGTCCTGAACCCGGGCTGGGGCGACGCGGTGCAGGCCAACAAAGCCGGGCTCATGGAGATCGCCGACGTGTTCGTCATCAACAAGGCCGACCGCCCCGGTGTGGCCGAGACCCGACGCGACATCGAGCAGATGCTCGAGCTCTCGGGGCCGACGGGGCCCGACGGGTGGCGGCCGCCGATCGTGGCCACCGTGGCCTCCACCTGCGACGGGGTGGCCGAGCTGCTGGCCTCCGTGCGGTCCCATCGGGCCTGGCTGCGCGGCTCGGGCGAGCTCGATCGCCGGCGGGCCCACCGCCTCGACGAGGAGCTCCAGCGGGTGCTCCTCGCCCGCCTGCTCGAGCGGGTGCGCGAGGTGGAGGCGGGCGGGAGCTACGAGGCGCTCCGAGCCGAGGTGGCGGCCCGGCGGCTCGACCCGTGGACGGCGGCCGAGCGGCTGCTGGCCGAGGGCTGAGGCCTGAGGGCTGAGGCCAGAGCCCGGTCTACCGGGCGGCCTGGGCCTGCAGCAGGTCGCGGATCTCGGTCAGGAGAGCGATCTCGTTCGCCTCCGCGGCGTCGGCCTCGGTGTCGGCTTCGGCCTGGGCCGTCGACCGGATGGTCTGGGCCTTGTTGAGGGCCTTCACCACGAGGAACATGGCGAAGCTCACGATCAGGAAGTTGATGATCTGAGTGAGCAGGGCACCGAAGCGGATGCCGATCTTGGACTCCTTGCCGGCGGCGTCGGTGATGGTGCGCAACGGGAGGATGAACGAGTCGTCGAGGTTCGGTGATCCGCCCACCGCGGCGACGAGCTGGCCGAGGATGTCGGTGCTGAAGCTCTTCACGATGGCCGTGAACGCGGCGCCGACCACGACCGCCACGGCGAGGTCCACCACGTTGCCATGGCTGATGAACTCCTTGAACTCCTTGATCATGGCCGGTCCTTTCCATCGAGGGACGCGGTCCCGACCGGGGCCGCCATGGGAGTCTGGCGCAGGTGGCGGGTAGGGTGCCGACCCATGACCGACACCGGGACCGGCACCGCCGACGCGACCGCTGCACCGCTCGTGCACCTCGACCGCAGGGATGACGGCGTGGCCGTGGTCCGGCTCGACAACCCGAAGGTCAACGCGCTCTCCCAGGAGCTGCTGCGCCAGCTGCTGGCGGTGTTCGACGAGCTGGCGGCCGACCTGCCGGGCGCGGTGGTGATCCACGGAGGGGAGAAGATCTTCGCCGCCGGGGCCGACATCGCCCAGTTCGGCGACGCCGACGCCGCCGCCGAGTACGGCGAGATCTTCCGCCTCGCCTTCGACGCCGTCGAGAAGCTGCCGCGGGCGACCTTCGCCGCCATCACCGGGTTCGCGCTGGGCGGCGGGTGCGAGCTGGCCCTGGCCTGCGACTTCCGCATCGCGTCGGTGTCGGCCCGCCTCGGCCAGCCGGAGATCCTGCTCGGGATCATCCCCGGCGGGGGCGGCACCCAGCGCCTGCCCCGGCTGATCGGCCCGGCCCGGGCCAAGGACCTGATCCTCACCGGGCGCCAGGTCAAGGCCGACGAGGCCCTGGCCATCGGCCTGGTCGACGAGGTCGTCCCGGCCGAGGAGGTGCTGTCCCGGGCGCTGGAGCGGGCGGCCGGGCTGGCCGCCGGTGCCGTCGTGGCCCAGGGGCTGGCCAAGCAGGCCGTCGACCGCGGCCTCCAGGGCAGCCTCGACGACGGCGTGCGCCTGGAGCAGGAGTACTTCGTCGACGTGTTCCGCACCGAGGACGCCCGCATCGGCATCGAGTCGTTCCTCGCCCATGGCCCGGGCAAGGCGACCTTCACCGGCCGCTGACCAGCGCCGTTCCCTTGGGTGCGTAAGGGTGCGCTATGCGCGCCCTTACGCACCCAAGCAGGCGTTAGGGTCCAGGCGATGACGTACCCGGGGATGCCTCCTCCTGTCGGGCCCGACGCCGCGGGGCCGCCACCGGCGGTGTGCTACCGCCACCCCGACCGGCGGGCCGGCGTGACCTGCCAGCGCTGCGGTCGGCCGATCTGCCCCAGCTGCATGGTGCAGGCGTCGGTGGGCTTCCACTGCGTGGAGTGCGTCAAGGCCAACCCGGCCAAGAGCTACCGGGCCGCCGACCTCGTCACCAAGCCCGTCGCCACGTTCACCCTGATCGGCCTGAACGTCGCCCTCTTCCTGGTGACGATGGGCGGGACCGCCAGCCGGTCGCTGTCGGGGCTGTCCAGCACCCGGCTCACCGACCTCCTGCTCCTGATCGGCCGGCCGTTCGTGAGCGACACGGGCACCTACAAGGGCGTCGCCGGGGGTGAGTGGTGGCGGCTGATCACCGGCGGGTTCCTCCACGCCGGCCTCATCCACCTGGGCATGAACATGTTCGCCCTCTACATGATCGGCCGCATCCTCGAGCCCGCCCTCGGGCGGGTCCGGTTCGTCGGCCTGTACACCGCGTCGCTGGGGGCGGGCGCCCTCGGTGTGATGGTGCTGTCGCCCGGGTCGGCCACCGTGGGGGCGTCGGGGGCCATCTTCGGGCTCATGGGCGTCCTGGTCGTGCTGGCCCGCTCCCGGGGCATCGACCTGTGGCAGAGCGGGATCGCCCAGGTCATCGGGCTCAACCTGCTGATCACCTTCGGGGTGGCGGGCATCAGCATCGGCGGCCACATCGGCGGCCTGCTCGGTGGGCTCGCCGTGTCGTACGTCATGGCCCAGCTCGAGCGCCACAAGGCCAACGTCGGTCAGGCGGTGGCGCTGTGCGCCGGGGCCACCGTGCTCTTCCTCGCCCTCGCCGTCGTGTTCGCGGGGATGTGGCAGCGCCCGTTGTTCGGCTGACCGCGCTGGCGCGTCACCGACCCGCGCCGGCCTCCACGTACCGCTTGAGGCGGCGCAGGTTCCCCCGCCACACCAGGTCGAGCACGATGGCGCCGAACCAGGCGCCGACCGGACCGCCGAGCCACCACGGGAACCGGAGGCGCTCGCGCCACACGAACTTGGTCCGCCCGCCCCGCCGCGACCGGAGCCGGAAGGTGCCCTCGCCGGTGACCACGCCGACGTGGCGGACGCCCATGGCCTTGCCCCGGTCCCAGCGGGTGATCTCCATCACGTCGGTCAGGGTGAACGGACCGACGGCCGTGTCGCACTCGAACGCGGTGCCGACCCCGCGCCGCTGCGGCGTGAGGAACCGGATGGCCCGGGCGTCGGCCATCCACTCCACGTGGGTGCTGATGTCCTCGATGGCGCGCCACACGGCGCGGGGTGGGGCGTCGATCGTCGTCCTGACGCGGATGCGGGCCATCGGGCCATGCTACGGAGGTCCGGGACGCGATCCGACGCACGACGCCGGGCCGCTGGGTAACGTGACCGGTCGTGGCAGCTTCCCTCATCGAACAGCTCGTCGATCTCGCCGGTACCGGCATCGGCGGCGACGAACGGCCGCTCGGCGCGGCGAGGATCAACTACAACGGGTCCTCGGCCGTCCGCAAGGCCACCCTCGAGGCCGAGCTGGCCTCGGTCACCTCCGAGCTGGGCCTCGACGGCCCGGCCTCGGACGCCGGGATCGATCCCGACACGCTGGTGGCCTTCCCGGCCGCCAGCCAGATGGCCATCCTCGTCACCGACAAGCGGCTGGTGCTGTGGGCCCTCGGGTTCACCGGCAAGCCGGGCAAGCTGATCGGCACCGTGCCCGTCCGGGGGATCGCCGAGGTCCACCGTGGCGAGATCTCTTTCGGTTCCCTCGTCCGGGTCGTGATGAAGAGCGGGGCCGCCGTCGACCTCGAGGTCAAGAAGGGCGACGACGTCGACGCCTTCACGACCGCGCTCGAGACCGCCGTGTCCGGCGGGCACGCCGGCTGACTTCACACCTCGTAGACGCTGACGTGGTGGTCGGCGTCGGCGGCGTAGGGCGTGCCGCGCCAGTCGGCCCACCGCTCGACGAGTCGGAACCCCGCGTCCCCGAGCTCGGCGTCGAGGTCGGCGGGGCTGGCGTAGTGGAGGTGGTAGGGCCGGAGCCGCACCCCGCCGTCGTGGTGCAGGTCGATGAACTGCCCGGTGATCGTGCGGGCCGCCCGGTCGCGCCGCGCCGCGCTCAGCACCACCCGGTCGGCGGTGAGCGACCGGATCGTCACCGCGGCGTCGCCGTCGGTCCCCTCCCCGGGGTCGGGGGGCACGAAGGCGTCGAGGGCAAAGCGGCCGTGGGCCGCCGCGAGGATCACCGCCAGCGTCGAGAAGCACGAGCGGCGGGCCGCCGGTCCGGGGAGCGCGAAGAGCGTGTTGGCCGTCACGAAGGCGAGGCCGACCTCGACCGGCGCCGCCCCGTCCGACGCCCGCCGGGGCACCACGGGCGTGGTCATGTCGGCCACTTCGGTGCAGACGGCGCCCCCGCCGGCCTTGGCCGCCAGCCGCTCGAGCATGGCCGGCGACGCGTCGATGCCGCGCACGTCGACCCCGGCGGCGGCGAGCGGGACGGCCACGCGCCCTGTTCCCACGGCCAGCTCGAGGACGGCGCTCCCCGGTCGCTCTCCGGCCAACGCGGCGAGGCGGGCGACGCAGGCCGCGGTGTCGTCGTCGGCCGGGTACCAGTCGTCGTAGACATCGGCGAAGCGGTCGCCGTAGGTCGCGGCGTCGAAGCCCTCCATCGCGGCAGTGTCACACGACGGACCGGCGCGCGGAAGCCGGCACGCCGGCCGGCCCGTCGCCGGCGGGGCAGAATGGGGCCTGGTGGCTGACGAACCCTCTCTCTCCCCGCCCGAAGGGGCGTGGGCCCTCCCCGACAGCAGCGAGGCCCAGCCGGCGCGCCCCGCCTCCGATCGCGTGCCGGGCGGGGGAGCGGCACGAGGGGCGGGGACCGACCCCCGGCCGGCCCCGGTACGGCTCCCGGTGCCGCTCCGGCCGATGACGATGATCGACAAGCTCGACGGGGCGTTCGCGGTGATGAAGGCGCGGCCGTCGCGGGTGGTGGCGGTGACGGCGGCGGTCATGCTGCCGGCCCACTTCCTCGGGGCCTTCCTGCTGCGCGGGAGCCCGTCGCTCGTGGACCAGCTGGGGATCCTGGGCACCGCCAGCTCGTCGGGATCGAGCAACGCGCTCTCGACGGGCTACAACCCGTTCGTCACCCTCGTCTTCGCCACGCTCGCCGTCGGGGCGTCGTCGCTCGGCTACATGCTCCTCGGCGGTGCGCTCACCCCGCTCGTGCTGTCCTGGTACACGGGGGGCGACATCACCGCCGGCGAGGCGCTGCGAGCGATGGGCCGCCGCGCGCCGGTGCTGGTCGGGGCCTACCTCGTCGTGGCGCCCCTGCACATGCTGAGCGCCCTGTGCTCGCTCCCCGGCCTGTTCTTCACCCCGGTGTTCCTGGTGATGGCGCCGGCGATCATGGCCGAGGGTGTCGGGCCGGTGCAGGCGGCGAAGCGGTCGTGGGAGCTCACCCTCCGTCGGTTCGGTTCGGTGTTCACCACGGTGGGCCTGGCGTGGCTCGTGGCGTCGCTGCTCGGTTCCGTCCTCGGGATCCTGGTCCAGATCGCCGGTGCGGCCACGCCGTCGGCGTGGCGCTGGGTCGCCACCGGGTTCGGTCAGGGGCTCCTGTCGCTCGTCGTGGCCCCCTTCGGTGTGGGGGTGGCGCTCCTCGTGTACCTCGACCTGCGCATCCGGGCCGAGGGTCTCGACATCGAGCTCGGGCTCCGCGACGCGTTCGCGGCGTCGGCGGCTCCCGCGAGCTGACGGTCATGCCCCCGATCACCCTCATCGCCGCCGTGCTGCCCCGCGTCACCCGCCTGCCGGACCCGCAGGCCGACCCGCAGCGGGCCCGGGAACTGATCAGGGAGATCCTGAGCCGCCCCGAGTTCCAGCGGCCGCCCCCGAGCGTGTTCGAGCGCATCCAGCGGTGGTTGAGCGAGAACCTGGCCCGACTCCTCGGCAACCTGTTCCAGAACGGCGCCGGCTCGGCCGCCACCTGGTTGGTGGTGGCGCTGATCGTGTTCGGGCTGGTGGTGCTCGTCCGCCGGCTCCTCCGCACCGTGCAGCCCGATCCGGGCGTCGTCGTCGACATCACCACCACGGCCCGCCGGCCGGCCTCGGACTGGCGGGCCGAAGCCGAGGCGTGGGAGGCCGACGGCAACTGGAAGGAAGCCCTGCGCTGCCGGTTCCGGGCTCTGGTGGCCGAGCTCGTGGAGCGGGGTCGCCTGGGCGACGTCCCCGGCCGCACGGCCGGCGAGTACCGGGTCGAGCTGCGCACCTCCACCCCCGAGGCCGGCGACGCCTTCAGCGAGGCCGCCGACCTCTTCGAGCGGGCGTGGTACGGGGACGAGCCCACGGGCGCGGCGGAGAACCAGCGCTTTCGGGCCGCGGCCGAGCGGGTGCACGAGGTGACGGTGTGACGGCCGCGTCCGGCGCGATGGCGCCGGCGGGAGGGGCGCGCTCCGGGCGCCGGGTCCTGCTGTGGCTCCTGATCCCGGCCGCCCTCATCGTCGGTGTGCTCGCCCTCGGTGCACCCAACGCCGAAGGGCGCCGCTACGACCCGAGCTCCAACGGGGAGACCGGCACCAAGGCCCTCGTGCTGCTCCTCCAAGGCCTCGGGGCCCAGGTCGACGTGGTGGACGCCCTGCCCGGCGACGACGTCGACGTGCTCCTGGCCCTGCCCGGGCAGATCCCCGACGACCAGGTGCCGGCCCTGCGCCAATGGGTGCGGCGCGGGCACACGCTGGTCGTGACCGACACGTACACCGACATCTCGGCCGGACCCGGACGCCGGGCGGCCGTGTTCGGGTTGAGCGAGAACCTGCTCGATCGCAAGGAGTGCACGATCTCGGCCCTGCCCGGGGCCGAGCAGATCAGGGTCGACGACGGCTCGTTGCTGGCCGACGTGCCCGACGGCGCCGAGCAGTGCTTCACCTTCCAGGGCGACGCCATGGTCGTGAACCAGGCCGTGGGCGACGGGCAGGTCGTGACCCTCGGGACCGGCTCGCTGTTCCTCAACCGCAACATCGGCGAGGCGGACAACGCCGTCGTCGCCGCCGACCTGCTGGCACCCCGGCCGGGCACCCGACTCGCCGTGCTGTGGGACACCACCGCCGGCCGGTTCGAGCGTCGCAGTCTGCTGTCCCTCCTCGGCCCGGGCATCCGCCTGGCCGGCCTGCAGCTCGGGTTGGCCTTCCTGGTCTACGTGTTCGTGCGGGGCCGCCGGCTCGGCCGCCCCATCGCCGAGCCCCAGCCGGTGCTCATCGCCGGTTCCGAGCTCGTCAACGCGGTGGGGAACCTGATGCAGCAGACCCGCGAGCCGGCCCGCGCCGCCGCCATCCTGCGGGCCGAGCTGCGCCGCGCCCTGGCCGACCGGCTGGGCCTGCCCCCCGGGGCCCCGCCCGAGCTGATCGCCGACACCGCCGCGTCCCGGGCCGGGGCCGACCCGGAACGGGTGCGGGCCGCGCTCACCGACTACCCCGTCGGCTCCGAGCAGGAGCTGTTGGCGGTTGCCGTTCTCGTCGATGCCGTCCGTGAGGAGGTCCTCCATGTCCCTTCCCGTTGATCCGCCCGGTCCGCCCGGTCCGCCGGTGCCCGTGCCCCCGGTGCCCGTGCCGCCGGTGCCCGTGCCCCCGGCCCCGCCCGCTCCGGCCGGCCCGCCGCCGGGCCCGACGGACGCCGCGCCCGATCCTCGCCAGGCCATCCTGGCCCTGCGCAACGAGGTGGGGAAGGTGATCGTGGGGCAGGACGGCACCCTCTCCGGGGTGGTCGCCGCCCTCCTCGTGCGGGGCCACGTCCTCCTCGAGGGCGTGCCGGGCACGGCCAAGACCCTCCTGGTGAAGGCCATGGCCGCGGCGCTCGACCTCGACTTCAAGCGCCTGCAGTTCACCCCGGACCTCATGCCCTCCGATGTGATCGGCCAGGTGATCTTCGAGGCGCGGGAGGGCAGCTTCCGGTTCCGGGAGGGACCCATCTTCGCCAACGTGCTCCTGGCCGACGAGATCAACCGCACGCCCCCGAAGACCCAGGCCGCGCTGCTGGAGGCCATGGAGGAGCGCCAGGTGTCCGTCGACGGGCAGCGTCACCCCCTGCCCGATCCCTTCGTCGTGATCGCCACCCAGAACCCCGTCGAGTACGAGGGCACCTACCCGCTGCCCGAGGCCCAGCTCGACCGGTTCCTCTTCAAGCTCCAGGTCGGGTACCCGAGCTTCGAGCAGGAGCAGGAGGTCCTGGCCCGCCACGACCGGGGCCTCGACCCCCACGACGTCGTCGCTGCCGGGGTGCGGCCCGTGGCCACCGCCGCCGACCTCGCCGCCGCCCGTGAGCGCATCGGCCACATCCGGGTCGAACCGCCGGTGCTGGCCTACATCGTGTCGATCGTCCGGGCCACCCGGGAGTCCCCGTCGATCACCCTCGGCGTGTCGCCCCGCGGGGCCACGGCCCTCCTCCACGCGGCCAAGGCGTGGGCCTGGCTGGCCGGGCGCGACTTCGTCACCCCCGACGAGGTGAAGGCCGTGGCCAAGCCGGCCCTGCGCCACCGCATCCAGGTCCGGCCCGAGCTCGAGCTCGAGGGCGCCACGCCCGACGGTGTCCTCGACGGCATCCTGGCCTCGGTGCCCGTCCCCCGCTGATGTCCCCCGACGCCGGCCCCGCCCTCGAGCCGCTCCCCGCGGGGCTGGCCGGGCGCGTCCCCTACCCGACCCGGCGGCTGGCCGCCGTCGTCGGCGGGGCCGCCGTGGTGGTGGCGGCGGCGGGGTCGTTGCTCGGCGCGCTGGCCGTCGACGGCGTGCTGCTCGTGCTGGCGCTGGTCGACTGGGCCCTGGCCCCGGCGCCCGCATCGGTGGGCCTGCGGCGCGACATGAATCAGGTGATCGCCCTGCACGTGAAGGGCGAGATCGTCTGGACGGTGACCAACCGTTCGGGCCGGCGCCAGGTGGTGTCGTTCGCCGACCAGCTGGCGCCGTCGCTCCGGGCCGGGGTGCGCCGGGCCAAGGTGCGGGTGCCGGCGCACGGGCAGGCCGAGGTCCGCACCGCCTACCGACCGGCCCGTCGCGGTCGCTTCACCGTCGAGGAGCTGCAGGTCCGCGTCGAGGGCCCGCTGGGGCTGGCGGCCCGGCAGCGCACGGTGCGGCTGCGCCACGTGCTGCGGGTGTACCCGCCGTTCCGGTCGAGGGCCGATGCCGAGCTGCGGATCGAGCGGGCCCGGGTGCTCGAGGTGGGGCTGCGCACGGCGCAGGGCCGGGGGAGCGGCACCGAGTTCGACCAGCTGCGCGAGTACACCGTCGACGACGAGTTCAAGAAGATCGACTGGGCCGCCACCGCCCGGGCCGGCAAAGCCATCGTGCGCACCTACCGGGCCGAGCGCAACCAGACCGTGATCACCCTGCTCGACAACGGGCGGGTGATGGCCGGCCGTGTCGCCGACGTCCCCCGGGTGGAGCACGCCATGGACGCGGTGATGATGCTCACGCACGTGTCGACCCGCCTCGGCGACCGCGCCGGCCTGGTGGCCTTCGACGCCCAGGTGCAGCGGGTGGTGCCGCCCGGGCACGGGCGCGATCAGCTGGGCCGGGTCACCGAGGCCATGTTCGAGCTCGAGCCGGCGCTGGCCGAGAGCGACTACCGCTCCGCCTTCGCCGAGACCCTCGCCCGCTTCCGGCGCCGCGCCATGCTCGTGGTCCTCACCGACCTCGTCGAGCAGGCGGTGGAGGAGAGCCTCCTGCCCGCCCTCCCGTTGATCGCCCGCAATCACCTGGTGGTGGTCGGCGCGGTGCAGGACCCCGACGTCGTCCGCTGGGCCCGCAGCGCCCCCGAGGACGCCTCCGGCGCGTTCCGCAAGGCCGCCGCCGTGCAGGCGCTGGAGCAGCGGCGCCGGGCGGTGGCCCGGCTGCGGGGGCTGGGCGCGACGGTGGTCGACGCCCCGCCCGGCGACCTCGCCCCGAGGCTGGCCGACGCCTACCTCAAGGTGAAGGCCACCGGCCGCCTCTGAGCCGACACCGGATCGACGCCGCACCGTCACATGGGGCCGGTTCGGCAACGCGCCCGTCGCATCCGACGGCGAAGTGCAACACGCCGGCCGTAACCGCTCGGCCGTCCGTCCCGGTCCTATGGGTACCACGGGGACGGCAGCCCGCCGCCCCCGACCCTGGGCCCGGCAACGTCGCCGGTGACCCCGACCCAAGGAGGTGGACATGTACCACTTCGCCATCCTCGTGCTCCTCGCCCTCGCCACCGTGAAGGTCACCGACTTCCTCGTCGACCTGCTCGGTGACCGGGACGGGATGCGCTCCCTCCTCACCTTCGTCCTCGCCGTCGGCGCCGTCTGGATGATGGACTACTCCCTCTTCGACGGCTGGGGTGTGGCGCTGCGCGACCGCACCATCGGCGTGTGGATGACCGGGTTCATGGTGGCCGGCGGCACCAGCGCCGTCCGGGCCATGTTCGGGTTCCTGACCCACGACCGGGCCACGGTCGACGAGACCCTCGGCGAGCACCGGCGGCTCCACAAGGTGGCGTAGCCCTGGCCGACCCCCGCCCCGTCCTCGTGGGTGCGAATTGTTCGCGAACGCGAACAATTCGCACCCACGGGCGCGTGTGGCGGGAATTGGTGCCGGTCGAGCGCGGCTCAGGTGGCGGTGATGACGGCGCTCTGGTCGAGCACCTCGACGGGGAGGTCGGCCCACCCCTTCTCGAGCTCGCCCAGCGTGCCGGTGATGCCGAGGGCGGTGGCGGCCTTGCCCTGCACCCAGAGGTACAGCACGAAGGTCACCCAGCCGAGGACGCCGATCCCCACCCGCACGCCGACGGGGAGGCCACTGCCGGTGATGAACCCCTCGATGAGGCCGGCGAAGGTGAGCATGAGCATCAGCCCGAGGAAGATCACGAACAGGCGCCGGCCCTCCTCCCGCAGCGCGTCGGTGCGCTTGCGGTCGCCGGGCACCACCATCGACCAGCCGAGCGCGAGCCCCCCGCCGCCGGCGATCACGATGGCCGAGAGCTCGAGCATGCCGTGGGGGAGGATGTAGCCGAGGAAGCGCCACCCGCTGTCGTCGGTGGCCATCCAGGCGCCGATCTCGCCCACCGGCGCGCCGTTCATCATGAGGAGCAGGGCCGGGCCGACGATCGGGAGGACGATGCCGGCGGCGAACACCATGAACGCCACCCGGATGTTGTTGGTGGTGACCTCGGTGAAGAACAAGGGGTGCGGGTCGTTGGAGTAGTACTGGGCGAACAGGTCCTTGGTGTAGTGCAGCCGCTCGCTCTGTGACGCCGAGGCGTCGAGCGCTGCCGGGTCGTGCATGAGCCAGAGGTACAGCAGCAGGGCCGGCGCGAAGAACAGCACGGCCGACACGGCGATCGCTCGGCGCTGCTGGTAGACGGCCGCCGGGAACTGGTGGGCGAAGAAGTGGCGCACCGTGCGCCAGGTGCGGGCTCGCCGGCCGTAGATCACGCCGTTGGCCCCGGCCACGAGCGAGGTGAGGCGAGCCGTGAGGGCGGGCTCGCGGTAGTGCGTGCGGGCGTAGGACAGGTGGGTGGACACCCGCTGGTACAGCGAGATGAGCTCCTCGAGCTCGGGCGCCGAGAGGTCGGCTACGCGCAGCCGGCTCCGGCGCGTGAGCTCGCCGAGGCGGTCCCACGTGCCCTGGTTGCGGGCGATGAAGCGATCGATGTCCACGGTGCCCGTTACCGTAGCGGTCGTGCCCGAGCAGCCGACCGGCATCGTCACCCCCGAGGCGGTGGTCCTCGAGTTCGAGACCGCCGGCACCGCGTCCCGCATCCTCGGCGGCGCGCTCGACGTGCTTATCCAAGGTGTGGCCATCTTCGTCCTCGCCTTCGCCACCAGCTTCGCCGCCTCGGGTCTCCAGGGCGCCGGCTCCTGGGTGGCCGCGGTGGTGCTCGTGCTGGCGATGTTCCTCGTGCTCATCGGCTACCCGGTGGCGATGGAGACGCTGTGGAACGGGCGCACCCTCGGCAAGGCGGCGGCGGGCACCCGGGTCGTCACCGTCGAAGGGGGCCCGGTGCGGTTCCGCCACGCCGCCATCCGCGCCGCGGTGGGGCTGCTCGAGCTGTGGTCGCTGGCCGGCATGGTTGCGACCCTGGCCACGATCCTCACCCGCCGCAGCCAGCGCCTCGGCGACATGGTCGCCGGCACCGTGGTCGTGCGAGAGCGCACCGGCGCCACCACCCTCGCCGCGCTGCGCTTCGTGCCGCCGCCGGGCTACGAGGCCTACGCCGCCACCCTCGACGTCAACCGGCTGAGCGAAGCCCAGTACGGCCTCGTCCGGTCGTTCCTCACCCGCGTGTTCGAGGTGACCCCGATGGCCCGGGCCCGCCTGGCGCTGGAGCTGGCCAACCCGATTGCCGTCGCCATGCACCACACCCCGCCGCCCATGGTCGGCCCCGAGCTGTTCCTGGTGTGCGTCGCCGCGGCCTACCAGCGCCGCCACGGCGGTCCCGAGCCGCTGCCGGCGCCATCGTACGGTCCGCCGGGGTACGGGCCGCCGGGGTACGGGCCGCCGGGCTACGGTCCGCCGTCGTACGGTCCGCCGGGGTACGGGCCCCCTGGCTACGGGCCCCCTGGCTACGGGCCACCCGGGTACGGGGCGCCGGGCTACGGGCCGCCGACGGGACCGGCGTACGGTGCGCCGCTGGGGTGGGGGCCGGGGAACGACCGCCCGCCCGACCGCGACGCACCGGTACCGTGACCGGCGTGCCGGCCTACCTCGACCACGCCGCCTCCACCCCGATGCGCCCGGTCGCCCTGGCCGCGATGACCGACGCGGCCGCCCACCTCCCGGCCAACCCGAGCGGCGCCCACCGCCTGGCCCGCGAGGCCCGGCGGGCCATCGACGACGCCCGCCAGGTGGTGGCCGACGCCCTCGGTGCCGACCTCGGCGAGGTCGTGTTCACCAGCGGCGGCACCGAGGCCGACAACCTCGCCGTCCTCGGGGTCCACGACCGGCGGGGCGGCGTGCTCGTCACCTCGGCCGTCGAGCACCACGCCGTGCTCGATCCGGTCCTCGGGCGCGGTGGCCGGGTCGTGCGGGTGCAGGCCGGCGGCACGGTCGACCTCGACCACCTCGCCGCGACCGTCGACCCCGACGTCACCCTGGTCTCGGTGATGCTGGCCAACAACGAGGTCGGCACGGTGCAGGACCTCGACGCCGTCGCCGGCGTCGTCCGGGCGCGGGCGCCGGGCGCGGCCCTGCACACCGACGCCGTGCAGGCAGCTCCGTGGCTCGACGTGGCCTCCCGGGCCGCCGGGGCCGACCTCATCGCCATCAGCGCCCACAAGTTCGGCGGCCCGAAGGGCGTCGGCGCCCTGGTGGTGCGGGGCGCCGGGTCCGACCTCGCCGCCCGCTCCAGCGGCGGCGGGCAGGAGCGGGAGCGCCGTCACGGCACCCAGAACGTGGCCGGGATCGTGGCCCTGGCCGCCGCCCTCGAGGAGGCGGCCCGTGAGCGCGCGACCGCCGCCGAGCGGGTGGGCCGCCTCACCGACCGGCTGCGGGCCGGGCTGCTGGCCGCCGTCCCCGACGCGCTCGACACGGCCGCGGCCGCCCCCGAACGCCTGCCCGGCATCTGCCACCTGGTCGTGCCCGGTGTCGAGACGGAGGCGCTGCTCGTCCTGCTCGAACAGGCCGAGGTGTACGCCTCGGCCGCGGCGTCCTGTGCCAGCGGCGCCACCGAGCCGTCCCACGTGCTCGCGGCGATGGGCCTCGGCCGGGCCGAGCGGGCCGGCGCGCTGCGCCTGTCGCTCGGCTGGTCCTCCACCGACGCCGAGGTCGACCACGCCCTCGAGGTGATCCCGGCGGCGGTGGCGCAGCTCCGGCGTCGCGCCGGCCGGACGCTGGGCGGTGCGGCGTGAGCGGGCGCGTCCTCGTCGCCATGTCGGGGGGCGTCGACTCGTCGGTGGCCGCCGCGCTGCTGCGCGACGCCGGCCACGAGGTGGTGGGGGTCACGATGAAGCTCTGGGGCGGCGAGTCCGACTCGGGGTGCTGCTCGGTGAGCGACGTCGACGATGCCCGCCGCGTCGCCCAGCAGCTCGGCATCGACCACCACGTCTTCAACTTCGGCGACGACTTCACCGCCCACGTGGTCGAGCCCTACGTCGCCGCCCATGCCGCCGGGCTGACGCCCAACCCGTGCATCGAGTGCAACCGCCACATCAAGTTCGATCGGCTCTTCGAGCGGGCCGCCGCCCTCGGGTTCGACGCGCTGGCCACGGGGCACCACGCCCGCGTCGTGGTCGACCCCGCCGAGTCGGGCGTGCGCCGGATCGCCCGGGCCGTCGACCCGGCCAAGGACCAGTCCTACGTGCTGGCCATGCTGGGCCAGGACGTCCTCGACCGCCTGCTCCTCCCGATCGGCGAGCGCACCAAGGCCGAGGTCCGGGCCTTTGCCGCCGGGCTCGGCCTGCGCACGGCGGGTAAGGCCGACAGCCAGGACGTGTGCTTCATCACCAGCGGGCGGGGCCGGGAAGGGTTCCTGGGGTCGCGGATCCCGCTCCGTCCGGGCCGGCTGGTCGACGAGCATGGCGCCGAGGTGGGCTCGGTGCCGGCCGTCCAGCTCGTGACGGTGGGCCAGCGCAAGGGGCTCGGCCTGGCCGGCAACGGCGAACCGAGGTACGCGCTGGCCGTCGACGTGGAGGCGGGCACCGTGGTCGTGGGCGCCGAGGACGATCTGCTGGTGCCGGAGGTGGCGCTGCACACGGTCACGTGGTCGTCGGTCCCGGTCACTGGCCCCGTCCTGGCCCAGGGCAGCGCCCACGGCACCCCGGTCGCCGCCATCGCGATGCCGGTGGCCGCGGGCGAGGCGGGCGTCGTCGTCCGCTTCGACACCCCGCAGCGCCGCATCGCCCCGGGCCAGACCGTCGCCCTCTACCGGGGCGACCTCGTCGTCGGCGCCGGCATCGTCGCCTGATCGGCCCACCCGTTCCGATCGCCGGTGCAGGTTCTCGTGCCGGCGAAGTCGCCGGCACCGTTTCACGGTCTGGCGCCGCACAACTGCACCGGCGATGTCGCCGGGCCGTGCTCCTGCACCGGCGATCCCGGTGCCCCGGTGCCCCGGTCGGCCGAGGCGCCGGTGGCGACGGGGATCAGGGGTCGAGGACGTGGGGGCGGCGGAAGCGCGACGCGGCGAAGCGCAGGCACGGGCCGGGGCGGGACGGCGCCACCAGCACGGCCAGCGTGTCGACCGGTGCGGCCACGGCGCCCGTGCCGGGGCGGGCCGACGGACGGCGGACGACCGGGACGGGTTCGGCGAAGTCGAGCTGCAGGGCGAGGCCGGCGGCGCCGGCGGTGAGGTCGACGGGCGGGGAGCCGTCACGCGCCGCGCCGGGCTCGGCCTCGGCGGGGCGGACCCCGAGGACGTGACGCTTCTGGGTGAGGATGGAGTCGGTGAGCGTCGTGTAGTCGTGGACCACCACACCGGCCGGCACGAACACCAGCCACCGGCGGGTCAGGCCGTGCATCGCCCGCCCGAGCACCACCGCCACCGGGGCCCCGACGGCCAGGAGGGCCAGCCCCGGCGCCCACGCGCCCGAGGCCAGGAGCAGCGCGCCGCCGACGGGGAGCCCGGCCAAGGCGGCCCAGGCCAGCTCGATCGGCCCGAAGAGCAAGGCGGCCGGCGGACGGAGCAGGAACCGGCGCTCGTCGCCGTAGGAGGACCCGTTGACGAACACGTCGCCGAACCAGGCCGTGGCCGCCCCGCCGGCGGCCAGGGTGGCGATGGCCAGCCCGGCCGCCACCACCGCCGGTGCGGCCGTGCCGGGCCCGGCGAGGGCGGCGGCCAGCCCGGCCGCGGGCCCTCCCGGCACCAGCACCCGGAACACCGTCAGGCTCGACGTCCGGGGCACCAGCAGGCACACCACCCCTACCGTCCAGGCCAGCCACAGCCCAGCCGTCGCCACGTGCTGGACGCCCGCCTCCCGCGTCGCCAGCGCCCCGTCGATGGCCGGGGCGAGGGTCACCGGCAGGAGCAGCCACAGGCCCGTCACGACCCACCTCGCCATCCGCGCCGGCCGGTCGACGCGGTGGGAGGATGCCCATGACGTCGTCGGCCGGGGGGCCGTTCGGGGCGGCGTCGACGTCGGTTCCACGATCCGAGATTTGCGCCCGCGGACGGCCCATGGCTAATCCAGAGGGACGGCGGCAGGGCCCAAGCACACACCGCACGGGGGAACGAGTGAGAGACGAGCGACTGGTACCACTGCCCGTGGGCCTCGCCACGTCCATCGGCAGCCTGCCCCACGTCGACCCCGGCGAGGCCGTCGACTTCGTGCTGCGCCACCAGCACCGCCTCCCCGCCGCGCCCTCGCTGCCGGCCCGCTCGCTGCGGGAGGGGATGATCGCCCAGGCCGCCCACGGGGTCGCGGGCGTGGAGGTGTGCGCCGACGGCTCGCTCATCATCGACGACGCCGCGCTCGACCCCGAGGCCCCGCTCACCGACCCCGGGTTCGGTTCCGACGCCTTCGTCGGCCTGCGGGCCTTCGTCAACGCCGTGGTCGATCGGCGGGGCCCGATCAAGGTGTCGCTCACCGGGCCGGTCACGTTCGGGGTGGCGTTGCACGCCGCCGGCGTCGAGGAGCGGCTGGCCTTCGCCGTGGCCGGCTCGGCCGTGCGCCAGCGGGCCCGGGCCCTCCTGAACCACCTCATCGCCCGGGTGCCCCAGGCCCAGCTCGTGGTGTTCGTCGACGAGCCCGTGCTCGGCTCGGCCATGTGGCCCGAGTTCCCGATCGCCCCGCTCGATGCCGTCGACCTCGTGTCGAGCGTGCTGGCCGGGCTCGAGCGCCACGCCATCACGGGGCTGCACTGCTGCGGCCGGGCCGACTGGAAGCTGCTCCTGTCGGCCGGGCCCCACATCCTGTCCTGCCCCGTCGACATGGGCCTCGAGCACGCCGCCACCGATCTCGCCCAGTTCCTCGAGCGCGGCGGTTGGGTGGCCTGGGGGGCGGTGCCCACGCACGCGCCGCTCGGCACCACGGTCGACCGCCTCTGGCGCCAGCTGTCCACGCTCTGGTGCGACCTCGTCGCCGCCGGCGGGTGCGACCCGGTGAAGTTGCGCACCCAGGCCATGATCACCCCGGCCTGCGGTCTGTTCCGCCACGGCATCACCCAGGCCGAGCAGGTGCTGGGCTTCACCGCCCGCCTGGCCGAGCGCCTCCACGACCAGGCCATCGGGATGAAGCTCCAGGTCGGCGCCTGAGGTGGCTGCCCGCCGCCGTCCGTCCGCGTCGTCGCCCGAGACGGGGCCCGGGCCCGGGTCGGCGCCGGTGGGCGACGGCGAACGGGACCCGGTGGCCCGGGTCGACGAGCTGCGGTCGCTGATCCGGCACCACAACGAGCGCTACTACGTCCACGACGCCCCCGAGATCCCCGACGCCGAGTACGACCGGCTCTTCCGGGAGCTGCAGCGGCTCGAGGAGCTCCATCCCGACCTGCTCGTCCCGGACTCGCCCACCCAGGTGGTCGGGGGCGCGGCGGCCACGACCTTCGCCGAGGTCGAGCACCGCGTCCCGATGATGTCGCTCGACAACGCCATGGACGAGGCCGAGCTGCAGGCGTGGGGCGACCGGCTCGTCCGCCAGCTCGGGCCCGAGACCGCGGCCGAGCTCGGCTACGTGTGCGAGCTGAAGATCGACGGCCTGGCCATCTCGGTGCGCTACGAGGGCGGCCGCCTGGTGCAGGCCGCCACCCGCGGCAACGGCCGGGTGGGGGAGGACGTCACCGCCAACGTGGCCACCATCGCGGCGATGCCGAGCCGCCTGCCCGACCGCCTGCCCCGCGGTGGCGCGGTGCCCGAGGTCATCGAGGTGCGGGGCGAGGTGTACCTGCCGGTGTCGGCCTTCGCCGCCCTCAACACCGCCCAGGAGGCGGCCGGCCAGCGCACCTACGTCAACCCCCGCAACACCGCCGCCGGCTCGTTGCGCCAGAAGGACGCCTCGATCACCGCCAGCCGCAACCTCGCCTTCTGGAGCTACCAGCTCGGGGAGATCGTGGGCGGGCCGACCTTCACCACCCACCACGAGACGCTCGAGCTGATGGACCGGCTCGGGTTCCCGGTCAACCCCAACGTGTCGGTGGTGCGGAGCCTGGACGAGGTCTACGCCTACTGCCGCCACTGGCAGGCCCACCGCCACGACCTCGACTACGAGATCGACGGGGTGGTGGTCAAGGTCGACGACCTCGCCCGCCGGGAGGAGCTGGGCGTCACGTCCCGCGCCCCGCGCTGGGCCATCGCCTACAAGTTCCCGCCCGAGGAGCGCACCACCGTGCTCAAGGCGATCATGGTGTCGATCGGCCGCACCGGGCGGGCGACCCCGTTCGCCGTGCTCGAGCCCGTGTTCGTGGGTGGCTCCACCGTCGGCCTGGCCACGCTGCACAACCAGGACCAGGTGAAGGTCAAGGACGTCCGGCCCGGTGACACTGTGATCGTGCGCAAGGCCGGCGACGTGATCCCCGAGGTCGTCGGCCCGGTGCTGGCCGACCGGCCGGCCGACCGACCCGAGTGGGTCTTCCCCTCCCACTGCCCGGTGTGCGGCTCGGCGCTGGTGCGCCCCGAGGGCGAGGCCGATCACCGCTGCCCCAACGAGCTGTGCCCGGCCCGCGTCGCCGGCAACATCGAGCACTTCGCCTCGCGGGGCGCGATGGACATCGAGGGCTTCGGCGAGCAGCGGGTGCAGCTGTTCCAGAGCCTCGGGATGCTGCGCGACGTCGCCGACCTCTACACCCTCGACGTCGACCGGCTGCGGGAGCTCGAGGGGTTCGGCGACACGTCGATCGCCAACCTGATGGCGGCGCTGGAGGCGTCCAAGGCCCGGCCGTTGGCCAACCTCCTCGTCGGCCTCGGCATCCGCCACCTGGGGCCGTCGGGGGCGCAGGCTCTCGCCGCCCACTTCGGGCATCTCGACCGGATCATGGAGGCCACGGTCGAGGACATCGGCGCGGTCGAGGGCGTGGGTCCGGTGATCGCGGCGTCGGTGGTGGCCTGGTTCGCCGAGCCGGCCAACCGGGCGGTGATCGAGAAGCTCCGGGCGGCGGGGGTCAACTTCACCGGCCCCGAACGGTCCGAGGCCCCCCAGGTGCTCGCCGGCAAGACCGTCGTCGTCACCGGGACGCTCGCCGGCTGGTCGCGCGAGGCGGCCGAGGCGGCGATCAAGGAGCGGGGCGGCAAGTCGCCGGGCAGCGTGTCGAAGAAGACCACCGCGGTGGTGGTGGGGGAGTCGCCGGGGGCGTCGAAGCTCACCAAGGCCGAGGAGCTCGGGGTGCCCGTCCTCGACGAGGCCGGGTTCGCCCACCTGCTCGCCACCGGGGAGCTGCCGTCGTGAGCGGGGCCGAGGGGGGCGGGCCGGCGGTCGACGCCGTGGTGTGGGACTTCGGTGGCGTGTTCATGGCCTCGCCCTTCGAGGCCATGCGGCAGCTGGCCGAGGACCGGGGGATCCCCCACGAGCTGGCCATCGAGGTGCTGTTCGGCTCCTACGACGCCGATACCGACCATCCGTGGCACCGGGCCGAGCGGGGCGAGCTCGACGTGGTCTCGGCCCGCGACCAGATCCGCGAGATCGGCCGCGGTCACGGGCACGACCTCGACCTGTTCGAGCTGATGCGCTACCTCGGCGGGGGTGCCGTCAACGAGGCGATGGTCGAGCTGGTGCGCCGGGTGCGCGCGGCCGGCGTGCGCACGGCCGTGCTCACCAACAACATCGTCGAAGCCAAGGACATGTGGCGGGGGCTGGTGCCCGTCGACGAGCTCTTCGACGTGATCGTCGACTCGAGCGAGGTGGGCATGCGCAAGCCCAACCCGGCCATCTACCACCACACCCTGGCCGAGCTCGGCGGGGTGGAGCCCGAGCGGGCGGCCTTCCTCGACGACTACCCGGGCAACGTCGCCGCCGCCTCGGCCATCGGGATGATCGGGATCCTCGTCGAACTCGACGCCACCCCCGCCATCGCCGCCG
This sequence comes from Actinomycetes bacterium, assembly GCA_029782025.1. Lineage (GTDB taxonomy): Bacteria > Actinomycetota > Acidimicrobiia > Acidimicrobiales > Acidimicrobilacustridaceae > JAKOVR01. Next base: position 102,651 of record JAKOVR010000219.1, read on the forward strand.
TCGACGCCCTCCTCACCTGACCCGACCACCCGTGCCTGTGGGTGCGCAATGTCACGGTCGCCGATGCATTGCGCACCCACAGGAACGGGTTCAGAGGACGGTGAAGCACCAGCTGGTGAGGAAGGTCTGGTTGGGGTTGGCCAGGGGCCAGTACTTCACCACCACGCAGTTCTGGCCCCCGTTGTAGACCTCGACCTCGCGGCCCGGCCCGGGCTGGAAGGTGATCTTGCTGAGGGGGGCGATCTTCTTGACCTGGTCGTCGGGGATCACCCGCCCGTTGAGGGTGAGCTGGGCGTCCCAGCCGGAGATGAGGTCGATGCCCACCTCGTCCTGCTGGAGGACCTTGGCGTTGGGCGGCGGCAGCTTCGCCTCGATGATGGCGTCGGACGCGCCCGACTCGCCCCCGTTGTTGGTGATCCACAGCACGATCCCGGCGGCGATGGCGATCGCCAGCGGCAGGGCGAGGACGAGCTTCTGGCGCGGGGTCATGGCTTCTGGCGCGGGGTCATGGTGGGGTCATTCTGCCCGGCCGGACCGCCGGTGCCGCCATCGGCCGGTACGGCGAGGAATGACATGACGCGAACTACATCGATGTAGCCATTAGCCTCTGATGTCGTGGCCCTTTCGCGCACGCTCGACCGCGTGGGGCTGGTCCTCGGTGGGCGCTACCGCCTGCTCTCACCGATCGGCACCGGCGCCTCCGCCTCGGTCTACCTGGCCGACGACGTGACCTTGCGCCGCCGCGTGGCCGTGAAGGTGCTCCACGAGGCGCTGGCCGAGGACGAGGCCTTCCTCCGACGCTTCCAGGCCGAGGCCCAGGCCGCGGCCGCCCTGAACCATCCCCACATCATGGCTGTCTACGACTGGGGCGACACCGGGGAGTGGCCCTTCCTCGTGATGGAGCACCTCGGGGGCGGGAGCCTGCGGGCCGTGCTCGACGAGAGCCCCCTGTCCCTCAGCCAGGCGCTCGTGGTGGGGCTCGAGGCCGCCCGCGGGCTCGACTACGCCCACCGGCGCGGGTTCGTCCACCGCGACATCAAGCCGGCCAATCTGCTCTTCGACGAGGAGGCCCGCCTGCGCATCGCCGACTTCGGTCTGGCCCGGGCCCTCGCCGAGGCGGCCTGGACCGAACCGATGGGCGCCGTGCTCGGGACCGCCCGCTACGCCTCGCCCGAGCAGGCGCAGGGCCTCGTGCTCGACGGCCGGTCCGACGTCTACTCGCTGGCGCTCGTGCTCATCGAGGCCGTCACCGGCCACGTGCCCTTCCAGGCCGACACCACCATCGGCACGCTCGTCGCCCGTGTCGACCGCGAGCTCCCCGTGCCGGCCGAGCTGGGGGCCCTGCGCCCGGCCCTCGAGGCGGCGGGCCGTCCCGACCCGGCCGAACGCGTCGACGCCGCCGGCTTCGGCTCGCTGCTGCTGCGGGCGGCCGAGCATCTCGACCGTCCCCGGCCCATCCGCCTGCCCGGCACCCAGCTCCCGCGGGAGCTCGAGGCCGAGCGCCACCCCACCGACGTGGCCGCGCCCGCGGCCGAACCTGCGGCGGCGGCCGACCCCGCGGCTGCCGGCCCCGTGGCTACCGGCCCGGTGGCCGGGCGGATCGTCGTTCCCGACCCCGTCGACGACATCACCGGCATCGTCGATCTCCGTCGCGCCGTCCCCACCGGGGGGACCGGACCGACCTGGGGCGACGAGATCGACGAGGCCGACCCGGTGTTCGACTGGCAGGACGACAGCGACCTCGGCGGTCGCCGGGCCCGCCGGCGCCACCGTCGCGACCCCGACGCCCCCGATCCCGACCCGGTCGGCGGTCCCGACGCCACGGCGCTCCTGCCGCTCGGCGGTTCGGCCCTCGACACGCTGGCCCGGGCCGACGAGCTCGCCCACCCCGACGAGGGCACCCGGCGCGAGCGGAAGGCCGCCCGCAAGGCTGCCCGGCGGGCCGAGCGGGCCCCTCGCCGGGGGCGCCGCGCCCTGGCCGTCGTGCTGGTGCTGGCCCTCCTCGGCGGCGGCGGGTACGCGGGCTGGTGGTACCTGATCCGGATCCCGGTCCACACGGTCCCGAGCTTCGTGGGCCAGCCGCTGGGGACGGCCCAACAGGCCGCCGCCACCAACCGGTGGCGCATCACCCAGACCAACGAGTTCGCCGACGGCACCGCCGCCGGCCAGGTGCTGCGCCAGACCCCGGCGGCCGGCACCGCGCTCGAGGAGCAGCAGGGCCTCACGCTCGTCGTGTCCAACGGCCCCCCGCCCGTGCCCGTGCCCGCCGATCTGGTCGGGGTCGACCTCGACACCGCGGGCCAGCGTCTGGCCGCCGCCGGCCTCACCGTCGGCGACATCGAGCGCCGCTTCGACGAGACGGCGGCCGCCGGCACGGTGCTGGCGCTGGCCGACGGCACGCCGGCGGAGGTGCCAAAGGGCGGGGCGGTGGCGCTGGTCGCGTCGGCCGGTCCCGAGCCCCGCACCATCCCGGCCGACCTCGTGGGCAAGACCTCCGACGCCGCCAGCACCCGCCTGCGCGACCTCGGGCTGAAGGTCGCGGTCGACGAAGAGTTCTCCGAGACGGTCACCAAGGGCCAGGTGATGGCCGTGGCCCCCGCCGCCGGCGAGAAGGCCGACAAGGGCTCGACCGTGCGCCTCACGGTGTCGAAGGGGCCGCCCACGGTGCCGGTCCCGTCGGTCGCCGGGCTGTCGGTGGTCGACGCCGGCAACAAGCTCGAGGCAGCGGGCCTCGTGGTCAGCGGCACCCAGGGCTCGCCCACCAAACCGGTGGTCGGCACGTCGCCGGCCGCGGGCACCACGGTGCGCAAGGGCTCCGCCGTCACCATCGTCACCGGCTGAGCCGGCCCGGGTCAGTAGATCGAGTAGCCGCCGTCCACCACGATGCAGTCGCCGGTGTGGAACGAGAGGGTGGGGTCGGCGAGGAACACCGCCACCTTGCCCATGTCGGCGGGGTCGCCCCAGCGCCGCACCGGGGTGCGGCCCACGGTGTTGGCCACGAACTTCTCGCTCACCGTCATGGCGTCGAGCATGTCGGTGTGGGTCCAGCCCGGGAGCATCGAGTTGCACCGGATGCGGTGACGGGCCAGCTCCACGGCCAGCCCCCGCATCACCGCCAGCAGCCCGGCCTTTGACCCGGCGTAGTGCTCCATGGCCGGGGCGCCGTGGATGGCCGACACCGAGGAGATGGCGATGAGAGAGCCCCCCTCGCCCCGCTCCACCATGTGGCGCGCCGCCTCCCGCAGCGACAGGAACGCCCCGTCGAAGTTGACCGAGGTGACGCGACGCCACTCCTCGAGGGTCATCTGGACGAAGGGCGACCAGCCGCCGATGCCGGCGTTGGCCACCAGGCAGTCGACCCGGCCCATGACCTCGATCGACTCGGCCATCGCCGCCACCACCTGCGCCTCGTCGCTCACGTCGCACCGGATGGCGTGGACCCGGGGCGCGCCGGCGCCGGCGGCGGTCGCCGTCGCCGTCAGGTGCTCGGCGGCCGCGGCGTTCTTGTCGGCGTTGCGCCCCCAGACCACGACGGAGGCACCGGCGCCCTGGAGCGCCTCGGCGATCCCGAGGCCGATGCCGCCGTTGCCGCCGGTGACCACGGCGACGCGGCCGGTCAGGTCGTAGGTGCTCATCGGGTCGCCGGTCGTCAGAGCGACGGCAGCCAGTCGGGGCGGCCGGCCTCGAAGGCGGCGATGTCGGCCTCGTGCTGGAGGGTGATGCCGATGTCGTCGAGGCCCTCGAGGAACCGGTGCCGGGTGGCGTCGTCGAGCGGGAAGCTGGCCTCGATGCCGGCGGCCGGCGCGCTCACCGTGCGCCGCTCGACGTCGACGGTGATCTCGAGCGTGGGGTCGGCCTCCACCGCTCGGAGCAGCGCCTCGCCCACCTCGGCCGGGACCTGCACCGGGACGAGGCCGTTCTTGGTGCAGTTGTTGCGGAAGATGTCAGCGAAGCGGGGGCTGATCACGGCCTGGAAGCCGTAGTCCTGGATGGCCCAGACGGCGTGCTCACGGGAGGAGCCGGTGCCGAAGTTGGGGCCGGCCACCAGGACCGACGCGCCGGCGTAGCGCTCGTCGTTGAGCACGAAGGCCCGGTCGTCGCGCCATTCGGAGAACAGCCCGGCGCCGAAGCCGGTGCGCTCGACCTTCTTCAGCCAGTCGCTGGGGATGATCTGGTCGGTGTCGACGTCGGAGCGGTCGAGGGGGACGGCGGTGCCGGTGACGACTCGTACGGGTTCCATCGTGCAGGCCTCTCGGGGGTGGCAGGTGCGGATCGGGCTGGTTCGGATCGGGCAGGTGGGCGGGCCGGCGCAGGCGGTCAGGCGAGGTCGGCCGGGGTGGCGAAGGTGCCGGCGACGGCGGTGGCGGCGGCCACGGCGGGGGAGACGAGGTGGGTGCGACCGCCCCGGCCCTGCCGGCCCTCGAAGTTGCGGTTGGAGGTGGAGGCGGCCCGCTCGCCCGGGGCCAGCTTGTCGGGGTTCATGGCCAGGCACATCGAGCAGCCCGGCTCCCGCCACTCGAAGCCGGCGGCCCGGAAGACCTCGTCGAGACCCTCGGCCTCGGCCTGGTGCTTGACCCGGAACGAGCCGGGCACGACGAGGGCCCGCATGCCGTCGGCGACCCGGCGGCCCTCGAGCACGGAGGCGGCGAGGCGCAGGTCCTCGATCCGGCTGTTGGTGCACGACCCGATGAACACGGTGTCGACCTTGACGTCGCGCAGCGGCGTGCCGGCGGTGAGGCCCATGTACTCGAGGGCCCGCGCCGCGGCGTCGCGGAGCGACGGCTCGTCGAAGCTGTCGGGGTCGGGCACGGTGGCCGTGATGGGCGCGACCTGGGCCGGGTTGGTGCCCCAGCTCACGTAGGGCACGAGCGTGGTGGCGTCGATGTCGACGCGCTTGTCGAACACGGCGCCGTCGTCGGTGGGGAGCGAGCGCCAGTGGTCGAGGGCGCGCTCCCAGGCGGCGCCGGTGGCCACGTGGCGCCGGCCCTCGAGGTAGGCGAAGGTCGTGTCGTCGGGGGCGACGAGGCCGGCGCGGGCCCCGGCTTCGATCGACATGTTGCAGACCGTCATCCGGCCTTCCATCGACAGCGCCCGGATGGCCGAGCCCCGGTACTCGATGACCGACCCGATGCCCCCGCCGGTGCCGATGCGCCCGATGATGGCCAGCACGATGTCCTTGGCCGTCACGCCGTCGGGCACGTCGCCGTCGACGGTGACGGCCATGGTGCCGGGCTTGGTCTGGGGGAGCGTCTGGGTGGCGAGGACGTGCTCCACCTCGGAGGTGCCGATGCCGAAGGCCAGCGCGCCGAAGGCCCCGTGGGTGGAGGTGTGGGAGTCGCCGCAGACGATGGTCATGCCCGGCTGGGTGAGCCCCTGCTCGGGCCCGATCACGTGGACGATGCCCTGGTCGAGGTTGCCCATCGGGTACTCGGTGACGCCGAACTCGGCGGTGTTGGCCCGGAGCACGTCGACCTGCTTCCTCGACACCGGGTCGGCGATGGGCTGGTCGATGTCGGTGGTGGGGACGTTGTGGTCCTCGGTGGCCACCGTGAGGTTGGGCCGGCGCACCTCGCGGCCGTTCATGCGGAGGCCGTCGAAGGCCTGGGGCGAGGTGACCTCGTGCACCAGGTGCAGGTCGATGTAGAGGAGGGTGGCTTCGCCGTCGGCGGCGCGGACGACGTGGTCGTCCCAGATCTTCTCCGACAGGGTTCTCGGTGCCGTGGTCATGGCGGGCTCGCTTCGTGGGTTGACTGTCTCAGAATATGAGACATAGAGTCCGTTCCGTGGAACACACGGTATCGGGCGTCGGCGTCCTCGACAAGTCGGTTGCCATCCTCGACGCCGTCGCGGCCGAGCCCCGGTCGCTCGGCGAGCTGGTGGCGGCGACGGGGCTGCCCAAGCCCACCGCCCATCGCCTGGCCACGGCCCTGGAGGACCACGGGCTCCTCCGCCGTGACGGCGACGGCCGCTTCGTGGCCGGCCTGCGTCTGATCGCCCTGGGCCGGGCCGCCTCCGACGCCATCGGCCTCGCCGGGGCCGCCGGCCCGGCACTGCGGGCCTTGCGGGACGAGACCGGCGAGAGCGTGCAGCTCTACGTGGCCCAGGGCGACCGGCGGGTGTGCATCGCCGCCCTCGAGTCGCCCCACGGCCTGCGCACCATCGTCGACACCGGGGCGTCGCTGCCCATGGCGCAGGGCTCGGCCGGCAAGGTGCTGGCCGGCGATCCCGCCGCCCGCCGCCGCGGGTGGGCCGAGAGCGTGGGCGAGCGGGAAGCCGGCGTCGCCTCCGTCAGCGCCCCGGTCCACGACCGCGACGGCACCGTGGTGGCGGCGGTCAGCGTGAGCGGCCCCATCGAGCGCACGACCCGCGCCCCGGGGCGGCGCTACGCGGCGGCGGTGGTGGCCGCGGCCCGGGCCATCGAAGCGGCCCGCTGACCCGGCCGCCGATTGGGTGCGCCGGCGCCGCGGCCGGGTACCGTCGCCGGCGTTGTGAACGACGCCGTGCCCGCCCCCGACACGATCGCTGCCGTCGACATCGGCACCAACTCCTTCCACCTCGTGGTGGCCCGGACCGACGGTCCCGGCCGCTTCGACGTGATCGAGCGGGAGAAGGAGATGGTGCGGCTCGGCTCCGGTGCGGGCGACATGCGCGAGCTCGACCCCGACGCCATCGACCGGGGTGTGGCCGCCCTCCGGCGCATGCGCCAGGTGGCCGACATCCACGGCGCCGGGCTGGTGGCCGTGGCCACCAGCGCCGTGCGGGAGGCCGACAACGCCAAGACCTTCCTCAAGCGGGCCCGCCAGGAGGCGGGCGTGCGGGTGCAGGTCATCAGCGGCGTCGAGGAGGCCCGGCTCATCTACCTCGGGGTGCTCCAGGCCCTCCCCGTCTACGACCGTCGCACCCTGCTGATCGACATCGGCGGCGGCTCCACCGAGATCCTGCTCGGCCGCAAGGGCGAGGTGCTCGAGGCTGGCAGCCTCAAGCTCGGGGCGATCCGGCTCACCCGCCGGTTCTTCCGGTCCGAGACCCTCCACCCCGCCGCCCTCGACGCCTGCCGCCGGCACGTCCGCGCCGCGCTGGCGCCGATGGCCCGTGACCTGCGCCGCAAGGAGTTCGACGTCGCCGTGGGCTCGTCAGGCACCATCGAGTCGGTGGCCGAGATCGTGCAGGCCCACCGCGCCCACGAGGGGCCGGCGCCCCGCACCTTCAACGGGTTCGAGTTCACCCGCCAGGAGGTGCGCGACGTGCTGGCCCGCCTCGCCGCCGCGGCCACGCTGGAGGAGCGGTTGACGGTGCCGGGGATCGACAGCCGCCGGGCCGACATCATCCTCGGCGGGGCGGTGATCCTCGAGCAGGCGATGCAGGTGCTGGGGATCGAATCGATGGTGCTCTCCGACTACGCCCTGCGCGAGGGGGTGCTGCTCGACGCCCTGCAGCGCCGTCACGGCAGCGCCCGGCACCACCTGCGCGACCTGCGGCGGCGCAGCGTCGAGCACCTGGCCGACCTGATGGACGACGACCGGGCCCATTCGAACGCGGTCGCCGTCCTCGCCCTCGACCTCTTCGACCAGCTGCGGGAGCTCGGCCTGCACGACCTCGGCGACGACAGCCGGGAGCTCCTCGAGGCATCGGCCCTCCTCAGCAACGTGGGCAAGTTCGTGTCCCACGACAGCCACCACAAGCACAGCTACTACGTGATCCGGAACTCGGACCGCCTCATGGGCTTCACCGATCCCGAGATCGAGCTGCTGGCCGTGATCGCCCGGTACCACCGCAAGGCCGACCCCCGTGCCGGCCACCCGGAGTTCGGCCTCCTGACGGAGGACGACCAGCGGCGCGTGCGGTTGCTGGCCGGCGTCCTGCGGGTGGCGATCGCCCTCGACCGCACCCACGACGGGCTGGTGGGCTCGGTGCGGGCCAAGGTGCGGGGCAAGGACGACGAGCGCCGCCTCACCCTCGTCGTGACCGCCGAGCGGTCCCCGGCCGACCTCAGCCTGGAGCTCTACACTGCCGACGACCGGCGGGGCCTGCTGGAGGCGGCATTGGAGCTCCCGATCGAAGTGGTCGCGGCAGGGGAGTAGCGCCGGCGGCCCTTCATGAAGGGTTCACCTCCCGGTTGGTAGGTGCAGTCCTGTCCATCTTCGTGCGACAACGGGAGGAACGTGATGGCAGACGACAAGACCACGGGCGCGTCCGGATCCGGCGCCGGCCGGGCACCGGCCCCGACACCCGGCGGCAGAGCCGTCCCCGTCTTCGGCGGGATCGTCGTGGCGGTGGTGCTCGGCGTCCTGCTCTCGGTCTCGATGTTCAAGTCGAGCCAGAGCAAGGACCAGGCCGGGCAGGTGCTCGGCCAGAACAGCACCAAGGACGGGCTCATCGCCGAGGCCAACATCATCGGCGTCGACCCGGCCAAGAACGAGATGCAGGTGCGCCTGACGCTCAACCCGGAAGGGTCCTACGACGACGACGGCCTCCTGGCCCGGCCGGTGGTCCTGTACTACGACACCCTCAACGGCACCAAGCAGGTCGACTTCAAGGCCAAGAAGCCGCTCGGCTCGGTCGACCTGAGCATCCCGCTGGTCGGCGACACGGTGTCGAGCTACCCGTGGGACACCTACGAGTCGGAGATCGAGCTGCTGTTCCTGACCAGCAGCAAGGCCGCCGGCGGGTCGCCCAGCCCCGCGGGCGCCGGCGGTGGCGACAAGGCCACCACCCCGACCACGCCCGTCGCCCCGGCGCCCGACAGTGGGGCGTCGACGACGGTGACCGTGGCCCCGGCGACGCCGGGCGGGGGGAGCACCCCCGGGTCGGCGCCGGAGGGCGAAGGTGACGCCTCCGTCCCCGCACCGACGGTCAAGCCGGCGTCGTTCGCCCGCCCGGCGGCGCTCGGCGCGGCGCAGCAGGCCGACCCGAAGGCCGCCGGCTCGTCCGGCTCGGGCTCGTCGTCGTCCAAGGAGCTGAGCGCCGACGACTACGACACGATCGTCCCGCTCAGCCTCACCGTCTACCGGTCGGTCCCCGCCTACACGGTGGTGGAGGTGGCCGGGTCCACCAAGGACGCCCAGGGCAACGAGGGGGTCGTCCACGCCAACTTCACGGTGAAGCGGGCCGCCACGGCCATCGCCTTCTCGGTGGCCGTCAGCCTCGTGATGTGGTGCCTGGCCCTCGGCGTGCTGTTCCTCGCCGTCTCGGTCATCAGCCGGCGGCGCAAGCTCGAGCTGACCCACATCAGCGTGATGGCCGTGGTGATGTTCGCCCTTCCGGCGGCCCTGCGCAGCTTCCAGCCCGGCATCCCGCCGCCCGGCGTGCTGTCGGACTTCTACTCGTTCTTCTGGTGCGACGTGATCGTGGGCGCCTCGTTGATCAGCACCCTCGCCACCTACGTGATCCGCAAACCCGAGTAGCGGGCCGCCCCGGGCGCCGCCCGTCAGTCGCCGATGGCGACGACCTCGACCTTGAGCATGCCGCCGGGCGCTTCGTACTCGACGATGTCGCCGGGGCTGTGGCCGAGGAGGGCGGCGCCGAGGGGCGAGTTGGGCGACACCGAGTCGATGCCCTCCCGCTTCTCCTCGATCGACCCGATCACGAAGGACTCGACCTCCTCGTCGCCGACGTAGCGGATGCTGACCACATGGCCGGCCTGCACGGCGTCGGACTGGGTGGCCTCGACGATCTCGGCGTGGGCGAGGATGGCCTCGAGGTGGCGGATCCGGCCCTCCATCTTCCCCTGCTCCTCCTTGGCGGCGTGGTAGTCGCCGTTCTCGGAGAGGTCGCCCAGCTCGCGGGCGGCCTGGATCTTCCGGGCGATGTCGGTGCGCCCGTGGGTGGTGAGGTCTTCGTGCTCGGCCTTCAGGCGGTCGAAGGCGGCTTGGGAGAGGTGGTGGACCTGTGGCACGGCCGCCATGGTAGCGGCGGGCTCCGGTCCGGCCCCCAGCGCGGGCCAGCCGGGGAGCGACACCACCACGCTACGAGGTTGACGCCTCGGGCAGGGCCGACCACACTTGGGGTGTGATGCGGCACCGGACCACCCCCGTCGTAGTCATCATTCGCTAGCGCAGGCCGATCGCCGGCCTGCGCTGTTCGACCGTCCACCGTGGTGGGCGGTTTTGTCGTTCCGGGGGCGGACGCCGAGCGTGCCCATCCCCGTGCCGGCGGGCCGGCGCCGGCCGGCGTCGTCCGAACGGCCCTCCGACCGCTGACCACCCCCCAGAGAGACGAACGAGGAACTCCACGTGACACACAGGATCGCAGTCATCGGCGGCGACGGCATCGGCCCGGAGGTGATCGCCGAGGCCCTCAAGGTGGTGCGCGCCGCCGGGGTCGAGCTCGACACGGTCGATTACGACCTGGGCGGGGCCCGCTACCTCCGCGACGGCGTGGTGCTCACCGACGACATCGTCGAGGAGTGGCGGGGCTTCGACGCCCTGCTGCTGGGCGCCGTCGGCACCCCCGACGTCCCGCCCGGGGTGATCGAGCGGGGCCTGCTCCTGAAGATGCGGTTCGATCTCGACCTGTACGTCAACCAGCGCCCGTTCGTGGCGCCCGACGGCAGTCACGACTTCATCGTGATCCGGGAGAACACCGAGGGCACCTATGCCGGCGAGGGCGGCTTCCTCCGCAAGGGGACCCCGCACGAGATCGCCACGCAGGGGTCGGTCAACACCCGGTTCGGGGTGGAGCGCTGCGTCCGCTACGCCTTCGAGCTGGCCCAGCGCCGGCCGAAGCGCCACCTCACCCTGGTCCACAAGACCAACGTCCTCACCTTCGCCGGCGACCTGTGGGAGCGCACGTTCAACGAGGTGGCGGCCGAGTACCCCGACGTCACCACCGCCTACAACCACGTCGACGCCGCCTGCATCTACTTCGTGGAGAGCCCGCAGCGCTACGACGTGATCGTGACCGACAACCTCTTCGGCGACATCCTCACCGACCTCGGCGGCGCCGTATCCGGCGGGATCGGGTTCGCCTCGTCGGGCAACCTCAACCCCGACCGCACCGGTCCGTCGATGTTCGAGCCCGTCCACGGCTCCGCCCCCGACATCGCCGGCCAGCAGAAGGCCAACCCCGTCGCCGCCATCCTGAGCGCGGCGATGATGCTCGACTTCCTCGGCGAGGCCGATGCCGCTGAGCGCATCCGCACCGCCTGCGCCGACCCCGAGAACCTCACCGGCAGCACCGCCACCATCGGCGACGCCATCGCCCGGTCCTTGGGTGCGTAAGGGCGCGCAGAGCGCACCCTTACGCACCCAAGGAATCCTGCCCACCGACCGACCACCACCGACACCACCGTCACGACCGACACGACTCCGGAGTCAACGATGCCCATCACCCCCACCGAGAAGATCTGGATGAACGGCGAGCTCGTCAACTGGGACGACGCCAAGATCCACGTGCTCACCCACTCGCTCCACTACGGGATGGGGGTGTTCGAGGGCATCCGGGCCTATGAGACGGCCGACGGCCCGGGCGTGTTCCGCCTCACCGAGCACATCCAGCGCCTCCACAACTCGGCCAAGATCCTCATGATGGACATGCCCTACACGGTCGAGGAGCTGGTCGAGGCCGTGAAGGCCACCGTCCGGGCCTCGGGCCTGCCGGGCTGCTACATCCGACCGATCGCCTACTACGGCTACGGCGAGATGGGGCTCAACACGCTGCCCTGCTCGGTCGACGTCGCCATCGCCTGCTGGCCCTGGGGCGCCTACCTCGGCGACGACGCCGTCACCAAGGGCGTCCGCATGAAGATCAGCTCCTGGACCCGCCACGCCCACAACACGATGCCGCCGGCCAGCAAGACCACCGGCAACTACGTGAACTCGAGCCTGGCCAAGGTCGAAGCGCTCAAGGCCGGCTACGACGAGGCCATCATGCTCAACCCCGAGGGCCTCGTCAGCGAGTGCACGGGGGAGAACATCTTCTGCGCCCGCGGCGGCACGCTCATCACCCCGCCGCTCGCCGCCGGTGCCCTCGAGGGCATCACCCAGGACACGGTCATGACCATCGCTGAGGACCTCGGGTTCCCCATCCGGGTCGGCGACCTCACCCGCTCCGATCTCTACGTGGCCGAGGAGCTCTTCGTCTGCGGCACCGCCGCCGAGGTCAGCGCCGTGAACTCGGTCGACGACCGGGCCATCCCGTGCCCGGGCCCCATGACCAAGGCCATCGCCGACGAGTACGCCAAGACCGTGCGCGGCCAGGTCGACAAGTACAAGGACTGGGTCGAACATGTCCGGTGAACCCGCCCCCGACACCCCCGTGGTCGACGGTCCGCCGTCGGCCGTCGATCGCCCCGACGGCACGCCCGACGCCGTCGACATCTTCGACACCACGTTGCGCGACGGTGCCCAGTTCGAGGGCATCTCCCTCACGGTCGAGGACAAGCTCCGCGTGGCCGAGGAGCTCGACCACCTCGGCGTGCACTGGATCGAGGGCGGCTACCCACAGGCCAACCCCAAGGACGCCGAGTTCTTCCAGCGCGCCCCCGGCGAGCTCCACCTGAAGACGGCGCAGCTCGTCGCCTTCGGGTCCACCCGCAAGCCGTCCCGCAAGGCCGAGACCGACGAGACCCTCGCCGCCCTCCTGGCCTCGGGTTGCGGCACCCTCTGCATCGTGGGCAAGAGCTGGGACTTCCACGTCGAGCGGGCCCTCGAGACCAGCCTGGACGAGGGCGTGGCCATGGTGGCCGACTCGGTGCAGCTGCTCACCGGCGAGGGTCGCCGGGTGTTCTTCGACGCCGAGCACTTCTTCGACGGCTACAAGCGCAACCCCGAGTTCGCCCTCCGCGTGCTCGAGGCGGCCGCCACCAACGGCGCCGAGGTGCTCGTCCTCTGCGACACCAACGGTGGCTCCCTGCCCCACGAGGTGCAGCGGATCACCGCCGAGGTGGTGCGCTACTTCGGGCCGGGCCAGGCCGTCGGCATCCACACCCAGAACGACACCGGGTGCGCGGTGGCCAACTCGATCGCCGCCGTGGTCGGTGGGGCCACCCACGTCCAGGGCACCATCAATGGCTACGGGGAGCGCACGGGCAACGCCAACCTCATGACCGTCATCCCGGACCTCACCCTGAAGATGGGCGTACGCACGCTGCCCGAGGGTCGTCTGGAACGGCTCACCCACGTGAGCCGGGTGGTGGCCGAGCTGGTGAACCTCCCGCCCCACCCCGCCGATCCGTACGTCGGCCAGTCGGCCTTCGCCCACAAGGGGGGCCTCCACACCTCGGCCCTGGGCCGCGCCGGGGGCGCCACCTACGAGCACATCGACCCCGCCGTCGTCGGCAACCACACCCGGGTGCTGGTGTCCGATCTCGGCGGCCGGGCCGGCACCTCGATGAAGGCCGAGGAGTTCGGCGTCGAGCTCGACGACCGGGCGGCGGCCGTGCTCACCGAGGAGCTCAAGCAGCTCGAGTCCGAGGGCTGGGTGTTCGAGGCGGCCGACGCGTCGCTCGAGCTGCTCATGCGCAAGGCCTCGGGCTGGTCCAACCCGTACTTCGAGGTCGAGGCATACCGGGTGAGCTCCTACCACCGCGAGGGCCAGGTCACCGTCGACGGCCGCACCGAGGTCGCGGTCGAGGCCACGGTCAAGGTCTGGGTCGACGGCCAGCGCGTCGCCGCGGTGGGGGAGGGCAACGGCCCGGTCAACGCCCTCGACTCGGCCCTGCGGGCCGCCCTCAACGGGCGCTACCCGGCGCTGTCCCACATCCACCTCACGGACTTCCGCGTGCGGGTCCTCGACGGCGGTGCCGCCACCGGGGCCGTGGTGCGGGTGCTCATCGACTCCACCATGGGCGACCGCACGTGGACCACCGTCGGGGTCCACACCAACGTGATGGAAGCGAGCTGGCACGCCCTCGTGGACGGGCTCGTCTTCGGCCTCCTCCACGCCGACGACTGACCCCGGTCCGGCGTCAGCGGGAGGCGGGGCGGCGGACGACCGACGCCGTCAGCTCGCTGCGGGCCGTGCCGGCGCGCAGCTCGAGCACGGCCTGGCGCTCGGTCGGCCCGCCGCACGGGGCCGGCAGCTCGACCGTGCCGTTCGGCACCGACCACGGCCCGGACAGGGGCCGGCCCTCGTAGGTGACGTCGAGCCGCTCGGTGTGGGCCAGCTCGTAGAGCAGGGTCGCCGGCCCGCTCTCGGGACAGGTGACGAAGATGTCGCGCATGTCGAAGTTGCCCACCACCGGCATGTCGTCGGGCACCGAGGCCACCGGATCGGTGTGGAGCTGGTGGGTCACCGTGGCCGCCGCCCCCCCGGTGCCGATCTCGAACCGCAGCTCGTGGGCCTTGCCGTCGCAGGGCACGTCGATGTGATCGCTGACCGACCCGCCGGACGGGACGTCGAGCTCGGTGCCGTCGAGGCGCACCACCACGGGGAGGTTCTCCTCCCGTCCGAAGGAGTAGGAGCCCTTGGTGGTGGCGCCCTTGCAGGTGACCTCGACCTCGGACGTGACGTAGTAGATGCCGTCGAAGGGCTTGGCGTCGTCGGGGCTGGTGCGGGCCGTGAGCTGGCCGGTCCGGCCCCCGGCCGTGCCGGTGTTCGTGTTGGACGCCGCCGCCGTCGTAGCCTGGGCCCCCGAGGCTCCCGCCTGCTGGGGTGACGGGCCCGTGCCCCCGCACGAGGCCAGGATGACGGCGCCCAGCGCCGCCACCGCCGCCGCCCCCACGGGTCGGACCGCTCCGGCCCCCGTTCTCCGATCCCGATCGCCCCACCGACGACCCTGCCGCCCGCCACCCCACCGACCGCTTCGACGACCCCCGCTCCCGTGCACGCCCCGATCGTACCGACGAACCCAACCGGACGACGCTCTGCGTCGTGTATCTCACGATGACCGCCGACTTCGTGGCGGAGGAGCTGTCGTTCGACGCCTTCTTCCGGGCCAACTACGCACCGCTCGTCCGCTCCCTGTCGGTGGCCGTCGGTGCCGCGTCGGCCGAGGAGGCCGTGCAGGAGGCGTTCGTGCAGGCCAACCTCAAGTGGCGACAGGTGAGCGAGCTGCAGTCCCCCGGCGCGTGGGTGCGCCGGGTGGCCATCAACCGCCTGATCGACCAGCAGCGCCGTGACAAGCGGGGCGAGGCCGCGGCCGGCCGCCTGAGCGCCACCGAGATCGTCGACATGTCGCCGGCCGACGTCGACCTGGCCGACGCCGTGTCGTCGCTGCCCCACAAGCAGCGGCTCGCCGTCAGCCTGTACTACCTCCTCGACCTGCCCATCGACGAGGTCGCCGACCTCCTGGGTGCATCCCCCGGCACCGTGAAGAGCAACCTCCACGACGCCCGCATGCGTCTCGCCCGCCACCTCGGAGGCCCTGATGGCCACGCATGACCCGTTCGACCCCGCGTCGGACCGCTACTACGACCTCGGCGACCTCCGCCCCACGCCGCCGAGCGCCGGCGGGGCCCGGTTCGACGAGTTCGGCCCGATCGTCGACGACGAGGAGGGGTCCTGGAGCGAGTTCGGCAGCGCCGGCGGCGGGGGCGGCTCCGGTGGGTCGCTCGACGATCCGCTCCTGAAGGCCCGCCTCGCCCGCCTGGCGCCCCGTGTGTCGGTCGAAGCCGCCCTCGACGACGTGCACGCCAGCACGACCCGCCGTCGCATCAGGCGTCGGCTCACCGCCGTGGGGTCGGCGGCCGCCGTCCTGCTCGCCCTGTTCCTCCTGGTGAAGACCTGGCCGTCGGGGGGCGACGACCAGCTCATCGCCGCCGGCACGTCCACCACCAACACCTACCGGCGCAGCACCACGCCCCGCGGCTCGTTCTCGCCCGAGGAGCTCCCGTCCACGCTGCCCGACTTCAACCCGACGGGCACCTTCGCCCCGTTCACCCCCGGCAGCGCGCTCCCGGCCTTCCCGACCCCGCTCGTCCCGACGCCCACCCTCCCGGCCGTCACCACCACCACGGCCCAGGTCACGACCACCACCAAGGCGGTCACCACCACGACCAAGGCGCCCGAGGTCATCGTGGCCGTCAACCCGCAGTCCAGCGCCGTGGTGGGGGAGCGGGTCTACGTCGACATCGCCGTGCAGAACGCCACCTACGGCACGATCACCGTGGGCAGCGACTCGGCGTCGTGCACGCCCTTCGGTCGGGTCACCGCCGGCACCAGCGCCGACCCGGTGATCGGCGGTGGGGGCGGGTCGTTCAGCGGTGGCGCCGGGGTGAAGATCGAGGACCACCTCGCCGCCAACAACCTCACGCGGGCCTGGCTTCTGTCGCCGGCCTCCGTGCTCGACGGCGGCGGCTGCAACGGCCAGGTGTCCTTCACCACCCTCGCTGTGGGTGAGACCAAGACCGCCACGGTGGCCTTCGACGCCGACGGCCCTCCCGGTGAGCTCGTCGGGCTGACCGTCAACTTCACGCTGTCGTACCGGGAAGGCAACAACGCCACCTCGAAGTCGGTCAGCAAGACGGCTGCCCTCGGCTGGAACGACATCTCGACCCGCTCCTCCAACATGGCGGCGGTCTACAACACCCTGAACACCAACGCCACGGTCCGGGCCTTCCTCGACAACGCCGGAGCCACCTTCACGTTCTGGGGCGGGTTCCACCGCGGCGTGTGGGAGTTCCGGTTCACCCAGCAGGGCGGCGCCACCAAGACGGCGAAGATCGACCCCAGCACCGGATCGCTCCTGTCGTTCGGATGAGCGCGGGTTCCGGTCGTCGCCGGCGCGCCGCCTAGGCTGGACACCGTATGTCTGCCCCGGAGTACGTGCCCCGCCCCGCCGCCGAGAAGCCCCGGGTCTACGAGAGCCCGCCCCGCCGGCCCGACGGATGGCGCCAGACCCGACCGAGCGAGTTGCGCCGGGGCCAGCCGAGCGGCGGCCGGCTGGGCTCCCAGGGCCCCGACCAGGGCTACGCCCTGCACCTCGCCCACCACTTCGACGACCGGCTGGTGCTCTCCGCCGGCGAGCACCACGACGACGTCGTGGCCGGGTGCCTCGGCGTGGCCACCAAGCGGGCCTCGCTCTTCGGTCGGGCCCCCGTGATCCACGACCTGACGGTGGCCTTCACCGTGTGGGGCTTCCTCGACCAGGCCCCCGCCGAGCTCGTCGGTCTCCGCCGCAGCCTCTTCGAGGCGGCCCACCACATCCACCACGACCACCTCCGGCGGGCCATCGCCGACTGCGTGCCCGAGGCCGTCCTCCGCCTCACCCCCGCCGAGGTGGAGGCCCAGCACCGCATCGACTGGCACACCTGCCTCGACATCCCCGCCGGCACCGCCCTCGCCCCGCCGGTGGCGCCCTCGTGGCCGGCCCCGGCCCCGGCCCCGGCCCCGGCCCCGGCGCCGGCGGCCGAGCTGCCCCCGGTGCCGTCGCTGCCGCCGATCGACGAGGCGTCCCGCACCACCCGCATGCCGGTGCCGCCGCCCGCCCCCGTGGCCGAGCCCGCGCCCGAGCCCGAACCGGTGGCGGTGGTCGAGCCCGAGCCGGTGCCGGCGGCCGAGCCCGCCGCTCGACGCCTCAGCGACCTCGACGCGGTCGGCGTCGACCGGGCCGAGACGCTCCGGGTGGAGCGCGACGACCTGCGCGAAGCCCTGGCCGAAGCTCGGGCCCCCGAGGCCCCCGAGGCCCCGGCAGAGGAACCGGCGGCTCGATCGCGTCGCGCCGACCTCGATGCCGTGGGCGTCGACCGGGCCGAGACCCTCCGGCTCGAGCGCGACGACCTGCGCGACGCCCTGGCCGAAGCCCGGGCCCCGGAGGCCACGCCCGCCGACGCCCCCGCCGCACCGGAACCCGAAGCCCCGGAACCCGAAGCCCCGGAACCCGAGGCGCTCGAGGCCCCGCCCGCACCCGAGCCGTCCCCGGCCGAGGCGCCGGCGGCCGGCGGTGGCGGGTCGCTGTTCTCCAAAGCGGCGGCGGCCGAGCGCGACGCCACCGTCCAGCCGGCCGAGGTCCCCGAGGATCCCGCCCTCCGCAAGCCGATGCGGCCCGTGCCGGTGCGCAAGCCCCTCACCCATCAGGACGAGGAGGAGGTGGCGCGCCTCCTGGCCCAGGCCCGCCGCGCCCTCCACAAGCCCAAGACCGAGACCGACCCCGACGACGCCGGCGCCTGACCCGGGGTCAGGGCCGGATGTCGATCGGCGTGCCGAGCGGGAGCCGGCCGGCCAAGAGCGTCACCACGTCGTTCGTCATGCGGACGCAGCCGTTGGAGCTGCGGGTCCCGATGAGGCCGGGCAGGTTCGTCCCGTGGAAGGCGATCACCGGGAGGTGCCCGTCGAAGAGGTCCATGGCCTCGCTGTAGCCGTTGGTCGACAGCACCCACGGCCCGTAGGACCCGCCGGCCCAGGACTGCTGCTCCTTGTCGTTGAGGTAGAACCGGCCGGTCGGCGTGGGCGTGCGGGGGGTGCCCGTGACGACCTTGGTGTCGGCCAGCACCTGGTTCCCCTCGTAGACCACGAGCCGGTAGTCGGAGAGGGTCAGCTCCATCCGGAACGTGGTCGTCGTGATCCGCACCTGGTCGGCCCGGACCCACCCCTCGGTGTGGTTGGGCCGGGCGGGGAGCAGCACCTTCACCCACGGTCCGCTCCGCCCGGTCACGAGGAAGGTCATCGGGTGCTTGAAGTAGGTCGGGTTGCTGAAGGCCCAGCCGAGCGTGGTGCGGCGGCTGCCGGCCGAGGCGAAACCGAACCGCGGGATGTCGGGGAGGTCGGAGCGTCGGCCCGAGCCGTTGGCGGGCGGTTCGACGGTGCGTTGCGGCTCGGTGGTCGGGGTGGTGCCGCACCGGGGCGGGCCGCTCGGCCCGGTGCCCTTCTTCGCCACCACCTCGATCTCGCACCCGATGGCGGTGGCGATCTCGTAGGTGTCGGGCGGGAGGCTGGACGGGTCGAGCGCCTCCTCGTCGTCGCCGCCCTCCGGTGCCGTCCCGGGCGTGGTGCCGTCCGTGCCGGGCGGGGCGGTGCCGACGGTGCCGTCGGTGCCGGGCGGGGCCGTGCCCGCGGCCGTGCCCGCCCCGCCTCGACCATCGTCGCTGACCGGTCCGTCGCCGCCGCAGGACGCGGCCATACCCACCAGCAGGGCCGTGAGCGCCACGGCCGCCAGGGCGAGGGCCCGGCGGGAGGGCGCGAGTGGGCGGGGCACGGGGCGAATCTATCGGTCCCCCTCCTTCGTCGGCCCGCGCCCCCGCCGGTACGATGCCGCCGTGCCCGACCCCGCCGTCCGTTGCCGCTTCGCCCCGTCTCCCACCGGGTACCTCCACCTGGGCGGGGCCCGTACCGCCCTGTTCAACTGGCTGACGGCCCGCCACCACGGCGGCCAGATGCTGCTGCGGATCGAGGACACCGACGCCGACCGCAGCCAGCCCGAACTGGTCGACCTGATCTTCCGCACCCTCACCTGGCTCGGCATCGACTGGGACGGCGAGGTCGTCCACCAGTCGAGCCGGGGCGAGGCCCACCGGGCCGCCGTCGGCCGTCTCCTCGACGAGGGCCGGGCCTACTGGTGCTCCTGCACCCGCGACGAGATCGACGCCCGGGCCAAGGAGCGGGGCGGCAAGCCCGGCTACGACGGCCACTGCCGCGACCGGGGGCTCGGGCCCGACCCGACCCACGTCGTGCGCTTCCGCGTGCCCGACGACGGCGAGACGGTGGTCCGCGACCTGATCCGGGGCGACGTCCACTTCGCCAACCACGAGCTCGAGGACTTCGTGGTGCAGCGCTCCAACGGTCACCCCATGTTCGTGATGGCCAATGCCGTCGACGACATCGACATGGCCATCACCCACGTCATCCGGGGCGAGGACCTCCTCCCGGCGACCCCGAAGATCAACCTCATCCGGGCCGGCCTGGGCGAGGCGACCACGCCCGTCTTCGCCCACCTGCCGCTGATCGTGAACGAGAAGCGCCAGAAGCTGTCCAAGCGCCGCGACGACGTGGCCGTGGAGGACTACCAGGCCCGCGGGTTCCTCCCGGAGGCCATGCGCAACTACCTCGCCACCCTCGGGTGGGGGCCACCCGACGGCGTGGAGATCCGGCCCATCGAGGAGATCGTGGCGCTGTTCCGGCTGGAGGACGTCACCAAGTCGAGCGCCTTCTTCGACGTGAAGAAGCTCGAGGCCTTCAACGGCGAGTACATCCGGGCCCTCGGCCTCGGCGACTTCGTGGAGCGCTCGCTGCCGTTCCTCACCACCGCCTTCGCTCCCGGCCCGGGCATGGTGCTCGACGAGGACACCTTCGTGGCCATCGCCCCCCACGTGCAGGAGCGGGTGCGGGTGCTGGGCGAGATCCCTGAGATGGTCGAGTTCCTCTTCCGTGAGATCTCCGTCGACGGCGACGCCTGGGCCAAGACCATGGAGAAGGACCCGGCCCTGGCCGTGCAGATGCTCGACGCCGCCATCGACCTGTTGGCCGCCCTGCCCGACTGGACGGCGACGGCGATCAACGACGCCGTGATCGGCTACGCCGACGCCCGCGAGATCTCCCGCAAGAAGGCCCAGGCCCCGGTGCGGGTTGCCATCACCGGCCGCACCGTGGGGCCACCGCTGTGGGAGTCGATGGAGGTGCTGGGACGCGACCGGTCGCTCGAGCGGCTGCGGGAGGCCCGGGCGCAGCTGCCGGCCTAGCCGCGCCGCCCGGGAGACGTCGTCGTGCCGGTCCGGCGGGTGTTGCGGTGGAGCCGCCGGCTCGCCTACCTCTGGTTCGCGCTGCTCGCCCTGGCGTCCTATGTGGTCGTCACCGCGGTGCAGGTGGTGCTGGCCAGCCGGGAGGACGACCGCCGGCCGTCGGCCGCCATCATCGTGTCGGGGGCGGCGCAGTGGAACGGCAAGCCCTCGCCGGTGCTCCAGCAGCGCCTCGACCACGCCGTCGACCTCTACAAGGCCGGCGTCGCCCCGATGGTGATCGTCACCGGCGGCAAGCAGTCCGGCGACAAGGTCACCCAGGGCGTCGCCGGCTTCCAGTACCTCCGCGGCAAAGGCGTCCCCGAGAAGGCCATCAAGGTGGAGGTCGACGGCACCAACACCTACGAGGAGCTCTCGGCCTCGGCGCTGATCGTGCGCAACGCCGGCGGCGGGGCCAACGCGTCGGTCACGATCGTCAGCGACGGCTACCACATGCTGCGCGTCCGCGACATCGGCGGCGAGCTCGGCCTCGACGCCCGGGGCTCGCCCTCGTCCTCCGACCTCTCCCCGGCGTCGGTGGCGCGAGAGGCGCTGGCCGTGGCCGGCGGACGGATCGTGCAGTTCCGGCGACTGTCGGCCTGGGCATGACCGCGGCCGCCGAGCGCCCGGCCGGCCGGTCCTGGGTGCGATGGGCGGGGCTGACGGCGGCCGTCGTGGTCGTGACCCGTCTCGCGCTGGTGGCCATCCTGGCCGCGGCGACCCACGGCGCCGACTACGCCGACGACCCGGCCATGCACCTGCAGATGACCGCGCACCCGCTGGTGATCCTGCGGGGCGACACCCTCGAGTTCGGCCAGCACCCGGTGCTGTTGCCGGTGGTCGAGTGGGTGCTGTTCCGGCCCTTCCGATGGGCCGGCGCCTTCTGGTCGGTGCGCCTCGGCTACCTGGTGGCCGAGGCGGTGCTGGCCGCGGCCCTGGTCGCCCTGCTGTGGGACGGTACCGAGCGCACCGCCCGCCGCGTCGCCGTCCTGGCCGTCGCCTCCCCGGTGTTCTGGATGACGTCGGTGGTGATGGCCCAGGACGAGGTGATCGCCGCCGCCTTCCTGGCCGCGGCGCTGGCGCTGTGGGTGCGGGGCCGGCTGACCGCCGCGGTGGCGGTGCTCGGGGTCGGCGTGGCTGCGGCCAAGGTGTTCCTGCTGCTGCCGCTGCTGGCCCTCGTCGTCCTCGGCCCGGCCGTGGCCCGGTGGCGCCGCGCCCTGCTCGGCGGGGCGCTGGCCCTCGTGCCCTACGCCGTGGCCGCGGTGGAGGCCCGCCGGCGCGGCTACCCGATGCCGCTGTCGGGCTTCGAGCCCGGGGCCGCGTTCAGCATCACCCCGTGGGCCCTCGCCGTCGACGCCAAGACGCTCACCGTGGCCGACGCCAAGGCCATCTCGCTGCCGATCGCCGCCGGGCTGGCGCTGGTGCCGCTGGCGCTGGCGTGGTGGCGCGGCCGCGGGGTTGGCGACGGTGGGCGAGGGGTGGCGGACCGCACGCTCGGGGCGGTGACGGCGGCCATGCTCCTGTGGTTCTTCGTGGCCTTCTACCACGTGAACCCCGAGTACCTGATCCTGGCGGCCGTGCCGCTGGCCCTGGCCATGGGGGTCGGGGTGGGCGTCGGGCGGAGCGTCGTGGTCGTCCACGCCGTGCTCGCCGTGCCATGGCTGGTGAACCTGTTCTTCGGCGTGGCCAACGCCGACGCCACCTCGGCCACCGGCGGCAAGCGCACCCTGGCCGACGCCTACCACCGGGTGATCCCGCTCGATCCGGTGACCGGCCAGCGGGCCTCGATCGTGGTCTCGAGCCTGCTCCTCGCCGGCCTGGCCGTGGGCTGCACCGTCCGCGGATCCGGTTTCCGCAGGTCAACGCCCGCTGACTAATGTCTCCCCGCTACCCGTTCGGGGGTGGTGTAATCGGTAACACAGGTGATTCTGGTTCATCTATTGGGGGTTCGAGTCCTCCCCCCCGAGCTTCGCCCGGCGCCAGCGCGGCTGGTACCGTGCACAACTTCATCCGGCCCCCATCGTCTAGAGGCCTAGGACACCACCCTCTCAAGGTGGCGACACGGGTTCAAATCCCGTTGGGGGTGCCAAGCAAGTCAAGATCGGGGGCGGCCGATCGTCGGGCTGGTTGGTACGGTGCCGCGATGCCGCGGTCATCCGAGGACGCCCCGAGTGAAGGCGATCCCGGCTGGAACCCTGCGCTCGACCTGTACCGCCGGATGATGGCCGAGCCCGGCGGCGGTGAGCACACGGTCGAGGCGGCCATTGCCGGGCACTCGTTCGCCATCCCGACGGCGTCGGCGCTCGGGGCGATCGCGCAGGTCTCGCCGTCGGGTGTGGTCGAGCTCGGTGCCGGGACCGGGTACTGGGCCCGGCTGCTCAGCGACGCCGGCGTCGACGTGCTCGCCTTCGACGTCGCCCCGGCCAACACGCCCGAGAGTCGGTGGTTCGACTCGACCGAGCCCTGGTACCCGGTCTCGGTCGGCGACGAGGCGTCGGTGGCCGCGCATCCGGACCGCACCCTGCTGCTGGTCTGGCCGACTCGGGACGAGACGTGGCCGGCCGACGCCCTCGACCTGTTCCACGAGGCCGGCGGGTCGACCGTCGTGTACGTCGGCGAACCGGCCGGCGGTCGCACGGGCGACGACCGGTTCCACGCCCGGCTCGGCAATCACGACCACTGCCATGCCTGCGCGTACGGGGTCGTGACCGTGCCGTGCATCTGCGACATCGAACCGCAGTGGGAGCGCCAGCGCTCCGTCGACCTGCCGCGGTGGCCGGGCCACGACGACGACCTGTACGTCTACGTCCGCCGGGGCGCGCCGTCCACCACGCGGCGAAGGTGGCGGCCGGGGCGGGGTCGGGGGAGGGGGAGGTGAAGGGGTTCCCGGTGGCGGTGCCGGTGGTGCGGTTGTCGCGCTGATCGCCGCGGGAAATCTCGTCAATCGGGTTGCGAACAGGTGTACGTAGCGGTAGGGTGTGGGCATGGAACCGACCGTCGACCTCGCCGCCGAACTGGCCGACATCGCCGGGCGGTTGGAGGCCCTGGCCGCTACGGCTGAAGTGGTGGGCGATGTGGGAGCGGTCCGGGCCGTGGTGCTCGGGTGGGCCCGGATCGAAGCGGTCGCGGCGGGCAACAAGACCTTGGCGGTCGCCGCCGCGGCCCGCCGGGGCGGCTACCGCTCCGCCGGGATGACCTCCGCCGCGCAGAGCCTGGCGGCGGACACGGGGTGCACGGTGGGGGAGGCCCACACGATGGTCCGGGTCGCCCACCGATCGATCGCCCATCCGGCGGTGGCGGCGGCGTTGGCGGCAGGCGAGGTCACCGTCTCCCAGGCCGACCGGGTCCTGGCCGGCGCCGAGGCGGCCCGGGGCCGCCTCGACATCGTCGGCGAGCTCCTCGACCTGGCCCGGGGGCGCGACGCGTTCGCGTTGCGGACCCGGGTCGGGGAACTGTGCCGCAACCAGCATCCCGCCGACCAGCACGCCCGGATCCGGGCCGGCCGGTCCGTCCGGGCCTGGATCGACCACCACGGGGCGGGGAACCTGTTGCTGCGCACCACCGCCGATGAGCTCGGCCGGGCCCTGGCCACCTTCCAAGCCGAAACCGACCGGCGGCTCCTCACCACGCTGGCCCGCGGGGTCCGCCGCGACCACATCGCCGCGGACACCCTCGTCGACCTCATCGCCGGCTACCGCGCCACCCGCCCCGACGACGCCGACCACCCCGACCTCGACCAGGGCCACGCCGACCGGTCGGCGTCGTGGCTCGATGACGACGGGTCGATCATCACGGTCCGCCCCGACGGCACCTTCATCCGTACCACCCTCGACGGGGCCGCCGTCCACCAACGCCACCCCGAACCCGGGCCGGTGGATCTGGATGATCCCGAGTCGACCCCGGTCGGTTCGGCGTGGGCCCGGACCCGGCCGCACGTGTGGTTTCCCCATGCCATGCCCGACACCGCTCGGGACGACCCGCCCCCGGACAGTCACGCCTGGGGGCGCTGTCCGACCTGTGGGCATGATCACGACCCGCGCACCGTGTGGCGCCGCGCCGCGCGGGTCAAGGTGATCTTCCGGTGTGATCTGACCGCCCTGGCCCGCGGCTACCCCCTCGACGGGGAGACCGTCGATCTGG
Organism: Actinomycetes bacterium; assembly: GCA_029782025.1. GTDB lineage: Bacteria > Actinomycetota > Acidimicrobiia > Acidimicrobiales > Acidimicrobilacustridaceae > JAKOVR01. Next base: position 127,379 of record JAKOVR010000219.1, read on the forward strand.
CCGGCTACGGGCCCGTCCCCCTCGACGCCATCCGGGCTGTGCTCCCCGATGCTGCGGTGTCGATCATCTGCACCGACGGTGTCGACGCCGTCAACGTCACCAACCTCAACCGGCGCCACACCGCAGCCCAGACCACCATCCTGGAATGGGTCGCCGGGGTCCGTTGCGCCGTCCCCCGCTGTCAGAACCGGGCCCAACTCGAATGGGACCACATCCACGACTACGCCACCACCCACACCACCACCACGACCGACACCCAACCCCTCTGCGGCACCCACCACCAAACCAAACCCCACCAGCACGACTTCCGCACCCCCGCTCTCCCCCCACCCGAACCCGACTGGACCTGGGCCGACATCGGCGACCCCGACGAACCCACCACCCTCCCCCTCGACCCCACCGGCGCCATCGACCTCGACGCCCTCGAACGCCGCCAACGCCGCTGAACTCGGCCCGGTGAGCCGAGCGGGGCGGCGCTCCCTACGATGTCGGCCGTGACCGACGACCTCACCCATCTCCACGACCCCGTCCTGTTCCCCCACCTCCTCATCAAGGGGTTGAGCGCCCACGACGACCGGCCCTGCCTGTTCCTCGGCGACACTGTCGCCACCTACCGGGAGGTCCGGGAGCGGACCAGCCAGTTCGTGCAGGCCCTCCGGTCCCTCGGGGTGGGGGAGGGCACGCCGGCGTCGGTGCTGTCGGCCAACCGGCCCGAGGTGCTCTACAACATGGCGGCCCAGTCGATCACCGGCACCCGGGGCACCCCGCTGCACCCCCTCGGGTCGCTCGAGGACCACGCCTACGTGTGCAACGACGCCGGGATCGAGGTGCTCGTGTACGACGCCGAGTACTTCGGCGCCCACGTCGCCGAGCTGGTGGAGCGCTGCCCCACCATCAAGCACTGCCTCGCCATCTGCCCGCCGTCGGGGCTGCCCGAGGGCTGCCCGGGTCAGGACTACGCCGCCCTGGCCGACCGGTTCGAGCCCCAGCCCCTCATCCCGCCGTCGGTCCAGCCCGGCGACATCGCCAGCGTCCCCTACACCGGCGGCACCACCGGCAAGCCCAAGGGCGTGATGGCCACCTACGCCGGCGCGGCCACCATGACCCAGATCCAGCTCATGGAATGGGAGTTCCCCGACGAGCTGCGTTTCCTCCTGGCCACGCCGCTGTCGCACGCCGCCGCCGCCTTCTTCTTGCCCGTGCTGTTCAAGGGCGGCGCCCTCTACTGCATGCAGGGATTCTCGGCCGAGGAGTTCTTCGGGCTCATCGAGCAGCACCGCATCACGGCCACGATGCTGGTGCCGGTCATGCTCTACGTCCTGCTCGACTCGCCGCTGGCCGACACTGCCGACCTGTCGAGCCTCGACACGATCTACTACGGCGCCTCGCCCATGTCGCCCACCCGGCTGGCCGAGGGCATCCGGAAGTGGGGCAAGAAGTTCGCCCAGTTCTACGGCCAGTCCGAGGTGCCGATGGCCATCTCCTTCCTCTCGAAGGGCGACCACGACCCCGACGACCTCGCCCGCCTGAGCTCGGCCGGCAAGCCCACGCCGTGGATCACCCTCGGGCTCCTCGACGACGACGGCAACCCGGTGCCGCCCGGCGAGCCCGGCGAGATCTGCGTGCGCTCGCCCCTCGTGATGAAGGGCTACCTCGGCAAGCCGGAGGAGACGGCCGAGACCCTCGCCGGGGGCTGGTGCCACACCGGCGACGTCGGCCGCATCGACGAGCACGGCTTCCTCCACATCGTCGACCGGAAGAAGGACATGATCGTCACCGGCGGGTTCAACGTGTTCCCCCGCGAGGTGGAGGACGTCATCTCGACGCTGCCCTTCGTGGGCCAGGTCGCCGTGGTCGGGGTGCCGTCCGACAAGTGGGGCGAGGAGGTCAAGGCCGTCATCGTGCCCAAGCCGGGCGAGACGGTCGACGTGGAGGCGGTGAAGGAGGCGGTGAAGCAGGCCAAGGGGTCGGTCCAGGCCCCGAAGTCGGTCGACGTCGTCGACTCGATCCCGCTCAGCGCCCTGGGCAAGCCCGACAAGAAGGCGCTGCGGGCCCAGTTCTGGGGCGACCAGGCCCGCGGGGTCAACTGACGGCACGGCGACCCCGGTCGCCCCGCCCATTCCTGTGAACTATGGTTCACAGGAATGAACGCGCCATCAGACGGGCGTCGCCGGCCGGGCCCGTCGCTCGGGGACGGTGCCCGGTGAACGACAAGATCTACATCCACGAGTTCATCGACATCATCGGCCACAACCGCGCCAAGTACATGCACCACATGACGGCCAACTGGTGCCCGGTGGCGCGCGACGAGCGCAACCAGCTGTGCGTCGGGGTGTGGGGCACCGTGGGCTCGACCGGGCGGTGGCCCGAGGTGGTCAACCTCTGGGAGCTCGACGGCTGGGCCGGCCTGGCCGGCAACTTCCGCCACGAGCTGTCGCCCGGCAGTCTGCAGGACCCGTCGCTGGCGGCGTGGTGGGCCACGGCGGCGAGCCTGCGCCGGGGCGGGGTCGACCGCATCCTCGTGCCCGAGCCCTGGACCCGTACCATCGACGAGCTCGTGGCCGACGGGGTGCGGGGCGACGTCTACGCCCACGAGCTCGTCAGCCTCCCGCCCGGACGGGCCGGGGCCTTCCTCGAGGCCTTCGGCGACCAGGGCCGCGACGCCATCGAAGGGCTCGGCCTCGGGCTCGACGTGGTCGGCGCCTACCGGGTGGCCATGGTCAACGACTCGGAGTGCATCGTCATCTGGGCCATCCCCGATTGGGACACCTGGACCGCCTTCGAGCAGGCCTGGCTGGGCGGGGCGCTAGCGGCCTGGCAGCGCACCACGCTCGAGCTCGGGGCCGACTGGCGCCGGATCCTGCTCGTCGACTCGTCGCTGAACCCGATGCACACCGGTCGCCAACCCCAGATCGAGGACCGGCGCCCCCTCGAGGAGGTCTGACCCGTGGCCGAGCACGCGTCCGGCATCACCGACGAGGGCATCGCCCGGCTGCGCGCCCGCATCGGCGTGCCCGAACCGCACCCCGTGCCGCCGCACTACCTCGAGCCCAACATCGACGCCTTCCGCCACGTCGCCGTGGCCTACGGCGACGACAACCCGCTGTGGTGCGATCCGACCTACGGCGCCGGCACCCGGTGGGGCGGGCCGATCGCCCCGCCGCCGCTGGTCGGGGGCGACAGCCTGATCGGTGTCGACGAGGTGCCCCGCGTCCCCGAGGAGCACCGCGACCTGATGAAGGGCGACCCGCTCCGCGGCGTGCACGCGTTCTACTCGGCGTCGGCCCGGGAGTGGTGGGCGCCGCTGCACCCCCACCGGTCGGTGACCCGGCGCAACGCCCTCGTCGGCGTGCTCGACAAGCCCAGCGAGTTCGCCGAGCGGGCCGTGCACGAGTGGACGGCCCAGGCCTTCCGCGAGGCCGGCGGCCCGCTGCTGTCGGCCCAGTTCCGGTTGATGATCCGCACCGAGCGCACCAAGGCCCGGGAGCGCAAGAAGTACGACGAGGTGGCCATCGCGCCCTACACCGACGAGCAGATCGCCGAGATCGACGAGCAGTACGCCGGCGAGTCCCCCCGCGGCGCCGAGCCCCGCTGGTGGGAGGACGTCGAGGAGGGCGACCCGATCGGCCCGATGGTGAAGGGGCCGCTGCTCGTCACCGACATGGTGTGCTGGCACGTGGGGATGGGCATGGGGCTCTACGGCGTGAAGCCGCTGCGGCTCGGCGCCGCCAACCGGCGCCGCATCCCCCGCTTCTTCCGCCCGGACGAGCTCAACATCCCCGACGTGCAGCAACGGGTGCACTGGGACCCGGCCTACGCCCGCGCCGCCGGCAACCCCACCACCTACGACTACGGCCGCATGCGCGAGACCTGGCTCATCCACCTCTGCACCGACTGGATGGGCGACGACGCTTGGCTGTGGAAGCTCGACTGCGAGTTCCGCCGGTTCAACTACGTGGGGGACACCCAGTGGCTGCGGGGCACGGTGACCCGCCGGTACCTCGCCGAGGGCGACCGGCCCGCCGTCGACCTCGCCCTCGAGGCGGTCAACCAGCGGGGCGAGCTCACCACCCCGGGGCACGCCACCATCCTGCTGCCGTCGCGGGAGCACGGGCCGGTGCGGCTGCCCGACCCGCCCGGCGGCGCCACCGACCTCGAGGCGGCGCTGGCCGCCATCGCCGACGACTTCCTCGCCGGACGGCGGGGGGAGGACCGATGAGCCCCACCATCCTCGACGGCCCCGGTGTCGACGGGCTCCGCCTCGTCCTCGACGGGCCGGTCCTCCGGCTCACCCTCGACCGGCCGGACAAGCGCAACGCCCTCGACGACACCATGGTCGGCGGGCTCGTCGACGCCATCGACGCGGCCGGCCGCGACGAGCGGGTGCGGGCCATCCTCCTCACCGGCGCCGGCGACCACTTCTGCTCCGGCGCCGACATCGTGGCCCGCAACGCCACCGGGCCCGGGGGGGAGTCGGTCCGCCCGCGGGTGGGGAGCATCCAGCGCCGCACGCCGTCCACCGCCCACCGGTTGATCCCGCTCGTCGCATCGGTACAGGTGCCCGTGGTGTGCGCGGTGCGGGGGTGGGCCGCGGGGATCGGGCTCCACCTGGCCGCCGCCGCCGACGTCACCGTCGTCACCCGCACCGCCCGGCTGTGGGAGCCCTTCGCCACCCGGGGGTTCACCCCCGACAGCGGCGCCACCTGGCTGCTGCCCCGCCTGGTCGGCCCGGTGCGGGCCCGCCAGCTCCTCCTCCTCGGCCACGAGCTCGACGGGGAGGAAGCCGCGGCGTGGGGTCTGGTCCACGCCGCCGTCGACGACGACGCCCTCGACGCCGAAGCGGAGGCGCTGGTGGCGCGGCTGGCCGCCGGCCCCACGGTCACCCTCGGGCTCACCAAGCGCCTGCTCCTCGATGCCGCCACGGCCTCGCTGGCCGACCAGCTCCACGCCGAGGCCATGGCCCTCGAGCTGTCGTCGCGCAGCGAGGACTTCCGCGAGGGGCTGGCCGCCTTCAAGGAGAAGCGGCCACCCGAGTTCCGGGGCCGGTGACCCGGTGAGCGATCGCCGCTTCGAGACGCTGGTGGTCGAGCGGGACGGCCCCGTCGGCTGGCTCGTCTTCGACCGGCCCGACGCCGGCAATGCCATGGACGCCCGCATGCTGGCCGAGCTCGAGGCGGCGTGGACCGAGCTCGACCGTGACAACGACGTGCGGGTCATCGTCAACACCGGCAACGGCCGGGCCTTCCAGACCGGGCTGGACGTCAAGCAGCTCAGCCGCGACCGGGAGGCGCTGCGGGAGCAGTCGCGCCGCACCCGCGACGCCGAGCTGCGGCTGAGCGCCTGGCACAACGGGGTGCGCAAGCCGGTGATCGCCGCCGTGAACGGGGTGTGCGCGGGTGGGGGCCTGCACTTCGTGGCCGACGCCGACATCGTGATCGCGGCGTCGGACGCCACCTTCCTCGACCCCCACGTGTCGATCGGCCAGGTGAGCGCCTACGAGACGATCGCGCTGGTGAAGAAGTCGCCGGCCGAGACCATCATGCGCATGGCCCTCGCCGGCGCCCACGAGCGGATCACCGCGGCGCGGGCCCACCAGCTCGGGATCATCAGTCAGGTGGTGGACCCGCCGGGCGACCTGCGATCGGCCGCCGCCGACCTCGCGGCCAAGATCGCCCAGAACTCGCCCACGGCCATGGCCGTCACCAAGCGGGCGCTGTGGCGGGCCCTCGAGCTCGGGCTCACCGACGCCTGCAGGGCCGGGGCCCGCGACCTCGTCTCCATGTGGAGCCACCCCGACCAGGCCGAGGGTCCGCTGGCCTTCGTCGAACGGCGGCCGCCGGTGTGGCAGCCGCTCGATCCTCCAGGAGCTCCGTCATGACCTACTCGACCTTCGACTGCCTCAAGGTGGAGCGGCACGGTCCGGTGGGGTGGCTGATCAACAACCGGCCCGACCAGCTCAACGCCATGAGCGCCCACATGCGCGACGAGTTCGCCGTGGCCTGGACCGAGCTCGACGCCGACCCCGAGGTGCGGGTGATCGTGCACACCGGCGAAGGCCGGGCCTTCCAGACCGGCGTCGACGTCACCGAGATCGCCACCGACGGGCAGGGCATGCAGCGCTACCGGGAGTCGATGGAGCACTTCGACGTCCACTTCACGTCGTGGCACCAGCAGGTGTGGAAGCCGGTCATCACCGCGGTCAACGGGATCTGCGCCGGCGGCGGGTTCCACTGGGTGGCCGACGCCGACATCGTGATCGCGGCGTCCGACGCCCAGTTCTTCGACCCCCACGTGTCGGTCGGCCAGGTGGTGAGCATCGAGGCCATCGGCCTGATGCGCAAGATGCCGGTCGAGGCCGTGATGCGCATGGCCTTCGTCGGCCGGCACGAGCGCATGTCGGCCCAGCGGGCCTACGAGCTCGGCATGGTCAGCCAGATCGTCGATCCCCCCGAGCAGCTGCGGGAGGCGGCCCAGGAGCTGGCCGAGAAGGTGGCCAAGAACTCGCCGGCGGCGATGGCGGCCACCAAGCGGGCGCTGTGGGGCGCCCTCGAGGTGGGCCTGACCGACGCCTGCAAGGCCGGCGCCCAGGAGCTGGTGTCGATGTGGGGCCACCCCGACCAGGCCGAGGGCCCGGCCGCCTTCGCCGAGAAGCGCGAACCCCGCTGGCGGTCGCCGGGCGCTGGTGAGGGCGTCGGATAGCGTTCGGCTCCTGATGGACGAGGACGAACGGCGGCTGGCCGAGCTCGGCTACAAGCAGGAGCTCTCCCGCTCCTGGTCCGGCTTCTCCAACTTCGCCATCTCGTTCTCGATCATCTCGATCCTCGCCGGCTGCTTCACCACCTTCGGTCAGGCCTGGAACAACGGCGGCCCGCTGGCCATCTCGGTCGGCTGGCCCGTCATCTCGGCCTTCATCCTGGTGATCGGGCTGTGCATGTCCGAGCTCGTGTCGGCCTTCCCCACCTCGGGTGGCATCTACTGGTGGGCGTCCAAGCTCGGCGGCCCGAAGGCCGGCTACTACACCGGCTGGCTCAACCTCATCGGCAACGTGGCCGTGCTGGCCTCGGTCGCCTACGGCTGTGCCACCTTCATCGACCTCACGCTCGGCACCTACAGCGAGGCGTGGGCCGCAGGCGCATCGCTCAGCCGCGTGTTCCTGATCTTCGTCGCCGTGCTGCTCCTCGTCGCCGTGGTCAACATCTCCCGCTCCGGACTGCTGGCCCGCATCAACAACGTGTCGGTCTGGTGGCATGTCGGTGGGGCGCTGGCCGTCATCGTCATCCTCGTGCTGCTGCCGGGCAGCCACCAGAGCCCCTCCTGGGTGTTCACCACCCGAATCAACAACTCGGGCTTCGGCGACGGCTCCTACTGGTTCTTCGTGCTGCCCCTCGGGTTCCTCCTCACGCAGTACACGATCACCGGCTACGACGCCTCGGCCCACCTCTCCGAAGAGACCCATCACGCCGCCGCGGCGGCGGCCCGGGGCATCTGGCAGTCGATCCTCTACTCGGCCATCGGCGGCTGGCTGTTGCTGCTGGCCTTCCTGTTCGCCGTGCAGGACGAGGCCGGCGTCACCAAGGCGGGCGGCAGCGTGGCCGCCATCTTCAGCCAGGCCCTCAGCAGCGGGTGGGCGTCGGTGGTGCTCGGCATCTCCGCCCTCGGGCAGCTGTTCTGCACGATGGCGTCGATGACCAGCACCTCGCGGATGCTCTTCGCCTTCAGCCGCGACCGGGCGGTGCCCGGCTCCCGCCTCTGGTCCCAGCTCAGCCCCCGCCAGGTGCCCGCCAACGCCGTGATGGTCGCCGCCTTCGTCGCCTTCCTGCTCACCCTCCCGGCCCTGGTGAAGGTCGACATCAACGGCGCGCCTGTGCCCGTGGCCTTCTTCGCCGTCGTGTCGATCGCCGTGATCGGGCTCTACCTGTCGTTCCTCATCCCGATCTGGCTGCGCCTCCGTGCCGGCAACCGCTTCACCCCCGGACCGTGGACGCTGGGCGCCAAGTACCGCTGGATGGGCTGGGTGGCCGTGGTCGAGATCGTGGTCATCTCGTTGTACGCGCTGCTGCCGCTGACCCCCGCCGGCGTGCCGTCCAACGAGGCCTTCGGGCTCGAGTTCGTGAACTACGCGCCGGTGGTCACCGGTACCACCCTGCTCGTGCTCTGGATCGCGTGGCACGCCTCGGTGAAGCACTGGTTCACCGGTCCCCGCACCACGATCGCCTCCGCGGAGGGATCCGAGGGACGAACGGAGGGGTGACGGGGGTGGTCCGACGGCATGCGGGTCCTACGATGCCGGCGTGATCGATCGTGACCTCAAGCGCTGCCTCGGCCAGATGATGAAGGGCGTGCAGGTCGTGGGCGCCACCCACGGCGGCGTCGTCCGGGCCTACACCAGCCACTGGGTGTGCCAGGTGTCGTTCGAGGAGCCGATCGTGCTGGCCTCGGTGTCGCCCAAGCACGACACCCACCCGCTGATCGCCGCCTCGGGGCGGTTCAGCGTGTCGGTGCTCGCCGGCGACCAGGTGGAGGAGGGGCAGTACTTCTCCTACCCGGGCCACAAGTTCCGCTACGTCGGCGAGGAGTACCTCGAGGAGGTCGACGGGCTCCCCGTGGTGCGCAACTGCATCGCGTGGCTGGCCTGCGAGGTGATCGACCGCCGGACGGCGATCGGCGGGCACGACGGGTACGCCCCGGTCGAGCTCGACCACGAGCTCTTCTTCGCCCGGGTGGTGGCGGTGGGGGAGGGCCGGCTCAAGGACCCGCCGCTGCTCTACTCGTCCCGGCTCGGGTGGCGGGTCTGCGGCGAGCCCGCCCGCGAGGCCGGCGAGTCGGTGCGCGACCGGCTCCTCGCCCGCGTCGCCGACCACGACGCCTGACCGGTTCGCCCGTCAGGTGGGCCGGGGCGCGTCGGCGCGGAGCTGGTCGCGCAGCTCGAACTTGCGCACCTTGCCGCTCGGGGTGCGGGGCAGGTCGGTGACGATCCGGAGCTCCTCGGGCCACTTCTGCTTGGCCAGGCCGATGGCGGCGAGGTGGCCGCGGAGATCGTCGAGCGTCGGCGGTGGGGCGGCCGGATCGACGAGCCGGACGAAGGCGCAGGCGTGCTCGCCCAGGCGGGCATCGGGGGCCGCCACCACGGCCACCTCGGCCAGGCCGGGGTAGCGCAGGAGGACGTCTTCGATCTCGGCCGGGGAGATGGTCTCGCCCGCTCGGATGATGATGTCGCGGATCCGGTCGGTGATGGTGAGCCAGCCGTCGGCGTCGAGCACGCCGACGTCGCCGGTGTGGTACCAGCCCTCGGCGTCGAAGGCGTCGGCGGTGAGCGCAGGGTCGGTGTACCCGGCGCACAGGTCCGGGCCGCGGGACCAGATCTCGCCGGGCGTGCCGGGCGGCAGGTCGCGCCCGTCCTCGTCGACGATGCGCACCTCGACCCCGACCATCGGCCGGCCGTCGGTGGCCTTGCGCTTGTGCTGGGGCAGGGCGAAGGGGGCCCCGGTGACCGACGGGTGCTCGGTCGAGCCGTAGCTCCGGGAGATCGAGATGCCGGCGGCGATGGCCCGGTCGGCCACCGCTTCGGGGACGGACGACCCGCCGAGCCCGACGTACTGCATGCGGGCGGCGTGCTCCGGCGTGAACCCCGGCGCATCGAACAGGCTGGTGAGGAAGTAGGTGGCGCCGCTGCCGGCCGACAGCTTCCCCTCGATCATGGCGTCGAGGATCATGGCCGGGTTCCACACGTCGATGAGGTGGATGGGCTGGGCGAGGTGGAGGGGGAGGAGCAGGGCCGACAGCATGCCGATGGCGTGCCCGACCGGGGCGCCCACGAGCAGGGGGCGACGCTCTCGAGGCTGGATGTCGCCGAGCTGGCCCACCTCGGCCACGATCGACCGGTGGGTGTGGATCACCCCCTTCGGATCGGCGGTGGTGCCGGAGGTGAAGGCCACGAGCGCGGCACTGGACGGGTCGACGGCGACCGGCCCGGGGATGGGCGGGACCGACGGGTCGTCGAGGAAGCCGGCGATGGTCAGCGGGGGGCCCGACAGGACGTCCTCGGCCCGGACGAACACCGCGGGTTGCATCACCCCGGTGATGAAGTCGACCTCCTTGGGGCCGTAGAAGTGGACGATGGGGACGACCACCGCGCCGGCCAGCGCCGCGCCCCAGAAGACCGCCGCCGCCTCGGGACAGTTCGGGAGCTGGAAGGCCACCGCATCGCCCGGCTGGACGCCGCGGGCCACCAGGGCACCGGCGAACCGGTAAGCGGCGTCGAGCACGTCGCCCCACGTCGAGCGGAAGGGCCGGGTGGCCGACCAGAGGCGCAACTCGAGGTCGGCGTGGGCTCGCACCCGGGTGTCGATGTACGCCCCCAGCGACTCGTCCGTCCACCATCCCTCGGCCGCATAGCGCCGGGCCAGCACCGGATCGGTCTCCCGCAGGACGAAGGTCGGCGCCATGGCGCCGGAGCGTACCGGCCTCGGCCCGCCCCTGCCGCGGGACTGGTAACCTCACCGCCGGGGTGGCGTCAACGACATCGGGCGTCCCCGACAACGAGAGGTGAGCGACATGGCTGAGACCGCGACACCGGGTGGCACGATCATCCGCAAGGATGACGGAACCTGGTACTACATCCGCGACGACCGTCTCGAGGAGTTCCGGGTGACCGACGACGAGACGCTGTCGGCCTTCTCGGCCCTCGAGAATGCCGAGGAGTCCGACGTCGAGGGGTTCGCCATGCTGCCGAGCGGCCCGGCGTCGTTCGAGCGGTTCCGTCCCATGAACATCGGCTTCCAGCATCTGGCGCTGCGGGCCAACTTCGGCCTCGGTATCGGCAACTGCTGACCCTGCTCGCCGTCGCCGTTCGGGCAGATCTCGGGTGACGGCCACACCGCCGCGACCGGATCCTCCGGTCCGGGCGCTCGACGACTCGATCATCCGCAGCGTCGTCGAGACCATGGAGCGAGGGCGGCTGTTCCGCTACGACTGCCACGACGGCACACCGAGCGCCACGGCGCGTTTCGAGCGCGACTTCGCCGCCGCGCTCGGGGCCCGCTACGCCGTGGCCGTCAACTCCTGCAGCTCGGGGCTCTTCCTGTCCCTCCTCGCCTGCGGCGTCCAGCCCGGCGACGAGGTGCTGGTCCCGGCCTTCACCTTCATCGCCGTGCCCAGCGCGGTCGTCCACGCCCAGGCCAGCCCGGTGCTGGTCGACACCACCGACGACTACGCCATCGACCTCGACGACCTGGTCGCCAAGATCACACCCCGCACCAGGGCCTTGCTGCTGTCGTACATGCGGGGCTACGTCCCCGATCTCGACCGGGTGGTCGAGATCTGCCGCGAGCGCGGCATCACGCTGGTGGAAGATGTCGCCCACGGGCTCGGCCAGCGGTGGGACGGCACGTCGCTCGGTCGGTTCGGGCGGGCGGCGGCCTTCAGCTTCCAGTCCTACAAGCTGCTCGACGGCGGCGAGGGCGGCATGGTCGTCACCGACGACCGGGAGGTGGCCCTGCGGGTGATCCTCTACGCCGGCTGCTACGACCGGAACTGGCAGTGGCACTTCGTCACCGACGACGATCGGGCGTGGCTGGCGGCCCACATCAACACCGTGCCGGCCTACGCCATGCGCATGTCCAACCTCACTGCCGCCGCCCTGCTCCCGCAGGTGCCGTGCATCGAACCGCGCGTGACCCAGCTCGGCGAGCGGTTCGAGCGGTTCACCGGTCGCCTCGACGGGGCGCCGCTGCGGATCCCGTCCCACCCCCCGAAGCTGTCGCCGGTGCGCGACTCGTTCCAGTGCGAGGTGGCGCTCGACGAGGCCGGCCGTGCCCGTTTCGTCGACGCCTGCGTGGCCAAGGGCCTGCCCCTCGGCATCTTCGGCCTCGACCCGAGCAACTCGCGCTGCTTCTGGAACTGGTCGTTCGCCCGGTTCGACGACTGTCCGAGGACCCGCGACCTCCTGATGCGCACCGCCGACATGCCCCTGCCCTTGTGGCTCGACGACTCGATCCTCGACTACTTCGCCGACGCCATCCATGCCAGCCTTGCCGAAGCCGGTGCGGCGTAGCGGCCATGGAGCACTGGAACGACGTCGAGACGGTGGTCATCGGGGGCGGTCAGGCCGGCCTGGCCATGAGCGCCTGCCTCTCGTCGCTGCCGCGCGAGCACGTCGTGCTGGAACGGGGGCGGGTGGCCGAGCGCTGGCGGACCGAGCGGTGGGACTCCTTCCGGCTCCAGGGGCCGAACTGGACCCTGCAGCTGCCCGGCCGGTCCTACAACGGTCCCGATCCCGACGGTTTCGCGTCGGCCGGCGACCTCATCGGTTGGCTCGACGGCTACGCCCTGGCCGTGCGGGCCCCGCTGCACTGCGGCACGACGGTGGAGTCCCTGCGCCACGACGCCGATGCCGACCGGTGGTTGCTGCGCACCGACCGCGGCCAGCTGCGTGCCGCCAACGTCGTGGTGGCCACGGGCGCCTTCGAGCGACCCTATGTGCCCACCCTCGCCGACGAGTTCCCGCCGGACATCGTCCAGGTGCCGGCGGTGCGCTACCGCAATCCGGGCGGTCTGCCCGACGGCGCCGTCCTGGTGGTGGGAGGCGGCGCTTCCGCCTGCCAGATCGCCACCGAGCTGCTGGCCGCCGGTCGCGCGGTGTACCTGTCGCTCGGCCTGCACGACCGCGTGCCCCGCCGGTACCGGGGCCGGGACGTGATCTGGTGGCTGACCGAGCTCGGCGAGTTCGACCGCACCACCAAGATCGTCGACGAGGGCAAGCCCGACACCCGCCGCGGCACCGGGCCCGGCCTGCTCATCACCGGTGTCGGCGGCGGGTACACCGTCGACATCCGTCAGCTCGCCCTCGACGGCGCGACCCTGCTCGGCCACCTCATCGCCGTCGACGGCACGAAGTTGGGGTTCGCCCCGGACGCCGAGTACGTGCTGAAGAAAGGCGACGTCATGTTCCGGCGCTTCGTGATGGCCGCCGACCATCTCGTGAAGCAGCAGGGGATGGCGCTGCCCGAGGAGCCCCTCGAGGTGGTCCATCCCGGCTACTCGCCGGGCGAGCCGATCGAGGCGGTCGACCTACGGGCGGCGGGGATCACGTCGGTGGTGTGGGCCACCGGGCTCCAGCGCACCTACCCGTGGCTCGACGTGCCGGTGCTCGACGCAGAGCGCCGGCCGGTCCACGACCGCGGGGTGACGGCGTTCCCCGGCCTGTACTTCCTCGGCCTCACCTGGCAGTCGAGGCTGCTGTCGCCGTTCATCCACGGCGTCGGCCGCGACGCCGAGTACGTGGCCGACCAGCTCGATCGCCGGATGCGCACCCGGGCCTGACAGAACGGACCGCATGCAGACCATCCGTGGCATCGGGCTCCAGGCCAACCCCACCATCGTCGACCAGATCGGCTGGGACCGCTTCGACGACAGCCCGATCGACTTCCTCGAAGTGCTGATCGACACGTTCGTCGCCCCCCTCGACTGCCGGTTCGTGATCGACCCGATGGCCCGGCCCATCCTCGACGCGCTGGCCGAGCGCTACCCGCTGCTGGCCCACAGCAACTACGGCGGGGAGTTCGGGTTCGATCCATTGGACGAGACGCCGGCGGTGCGCCGCCACGCGCCGTTCGTGCGGGCCATCGAGAGCCCGTTCGTCGCCGACCACATGTTCATCGGTTCGGCCGCCTCGTCGCACATGTGGTCGTCACCGCTCCAGTTCTCGTCGGCGGAGGTCGTGCGGGTGGCCGACCGGGCTGCGGCGCTGCAGGACCGGCTCGGCGTGCCGCTGCTCCACGAGGACGCCTTCTTCTACGCGCCCTTCCCGGGTTCGGACATCCCGGCCGGCGAGTTCATGGCCGGCGTGGTGGAGCGGGCGGGTACGTGGCTGCTGCTCGACCTCCACAACGTCTTCGCCAACGACACCAACCACGACGGGTACTCCGCCGAGCGGTTCCTCGCCACCATCCCGCTCGACCGAGTGGTGGAGATCCACATCGCCGGCGGCCAATGGCTCGGCGGCACCTACCACGACTTCCACAACGCGCCTGTGCCCGAGGCAGTGTGGGACATGCTCGCCCACGTGCTGCCCCGGGCGCCGAGGCTGGAGGCCGTGGTGCTCGAGGTGCAGGGCCCGGCCCATCACCCCCAGTCGACGGCCGTCGACGAGACGTGGCTGCCGATGATCCGGAGCGACCTCGCCCGCGCCGCGTCGATCTGGGCGACCTGCCGACCCGGAGCCTGACGTGGAGCACCTCGACGCGGAACGGGCGGCCACGATGTGGCGACGGCTGATCGCCGACGACGACCTCGTCGACGCCGTGCTGGCCGGTGACCTCGCGTCGGCCGCTGCGGCCCGCGGCCTCGGGGCGGACGACGTCGCCGTCCTCGCGAAGCTCGCGGCAACCCCTGACGCCTTGCGCTGGAACATCACGAACCTGCGCTTCCGGGGCTCGCTCGACACGATGCTCAAGGTGCGGCGGTGGCTTCCCCTCACGACCGCCCTCCTCTCCGAGGGGCGGTCGGACTGGTTGATCGACCTCTGCTACGAGTACCTCGATCACCACCGGTGGGAGGAGCTCGGCCATCGGCACTTCGCCGAGTGCCTCCGCTTCGTGGCCTTCATCGAGACGAGGGTGGCCGAACGGCGTCGCCTCCCCGAGCACATCGCGACGACGATCGCCTACGAAGCCGCCATCTGTCGGCTGCTCGCGGCCACGGAGCCCGGCGTCGACGGGCCCGCCGCCGCCAGCCCCGCCGAGGTCGGCGATGCCGGGTGCCTCCCCGACGCCGTGCCCCGCCCCGTGCCGGTGAGCGACCTGTTGTGCCTCGACGCGGACATCTCGCCGTGGATCGTCGCCGGGCGGCCGACCGGAGACCCGCCCGTCGCCCGGCCGACGTGGATCCTGGCCTTCGTTCCGGCCGAGGGCGACACCTTCTTCGCCGTCGCCCTCGACGACGATCAGCTGGCCGTGTACCGCCGTTGCGACGGGGTCAGCACGGCCCGTGAGATCGCCGACGGCGTGGCGTCCGAGCGCGGCGTCCGTCCCGCCGACGTCCTCGCGCTGCTCGACGCTTGGGTACGTGAGGGTGCGCTATGCGCGCCTTCACGCCCCCAAGGGAGTTCGGGTGCTCAGGTACCATCCGGCGATGCCGAGCGACGTGTCTGACGAGGTCATCGAGTGGGTGGCGGCCTTCGCCGAACGCCTCGGGGTCGAGCCCCCGAGCGACGAGGTGATCACGCAGATCCTCGACCTCGCCGGCACCGCCGCCCGCGGGTCGGCCCGACAGGCGGCGCCGGTGGCGTGCTGGCTGGCCGCCGCCGCCGGTCGCACGCCCCTCGAAGCCCAGGCCATCGCCGCCGGCTGAGATCGTTTGGGTGCGTAAGGGTGCGCTATGCGCGCCCTTACGCACCCAAAGGCTGGTGGGCGGTCAGGCGGGACCGAAGGTGTAGTCGGGGTAGGTCTGCATGGTGAGACCGACGATGTAGCCCGACGGGGGCGGGTCGAGCGGCGCCCCGGCGGCGAGGTCGAGGAGCCAGCCGGGATGGTCGCCTCCGGCGGCGATGGTCAGCGGCAGGCCGTTGGCGGCGCGGGCGTTGACCTCCACCAGGAGCGGGCCGGCGCCGGTCAGGAAGGCCTGGACGGAGACGAGGCCCCGCGCCCCGCTCCGACCCAGCGCGGCCAGCACCAGGTCGAGCCAGGCGGCGAGGGCGGGACGGTGCACGGTGACCGCTCGCACGGACCGCCCCGCCTCTACCTCGAGGCGCAGGCGCGGCACCGCGTGCACGAGCCGGCCGTCGAAGTCGAACAGGGCGTCGACGGTGACCTCGGGCCGGCGCACCAGGGGCTGGACGATCTCCGTCGGCTCGGGGGCGAGCAGGTCGCGGGGCACGGCCCGGGCGCCGCGGGAGCCGGTCCCACCGCGGGGGCGGACGAAGAGCAGCTCCGGAAGGGCCGACCGGTCGACGGGCAGCGCGTCGGCCCGCCAGGTGGGCGGCGCGGCGACGCCGTGCCCGGCCGCCCACTCGACGGTGCGCCACTTGTCGCCGGCCATGGCGACGAAGTCGAAGGTGGACACGGCGACACGGCAGGACGTTCCGGCGAGCACGCCGTCGGGGGCGGCGGCGGCCAGCGTCGGGAGCTCAGTCTCACCGAGCGGGACCACGAGGTCGATGCCGTGGCCGACGACCACGGCGCGCAGCGCGTCGCCGTAGGCCGTGTCGTCCGGAGCGGGGAGGGCGACCCGGCCGGCAGCGACCGTGGTGCTGGGGGCGGCCGGGTCGTCGGTGGCGACGATCACGCGGCCCGCCGCGGCGGGGGACCGACGCGCCGCGGCGCCGGCGAAGGCCCGGACGATCGCCACCGCGGCGCCGGCCGAGGTGATGAGGACGTTCAGGGGGCGGGCCAGCCGGCGTCGGCCGCTTCGGCCGCCTGGTCGAGCAGCGCCGTGTAGACGGCCTGGTGCTCGGCCGGGGCGGCGGCGAGGAACTCCTGGAGGGCGGCCACCGCCCGGTCGACCTCGGCCTGCTCGAGGTAGTCGACCGTGCCGGCCGAGAAGCCCTGCACGTCGCCGATGCCGGCCCGGGGGACGAACAGCTTGAAGTCGTAGGAGGTCGCACCCACCAGGAGGCGGATCTGCGGCGGTTGTGACTGGGTGGATCGGAACGGGCCGTTGACGGACATCGGGACCTCCTCGGGGTCGGCCCCGACCCGGTGGGGTCGGCGCCTACTGCTCCGGACGGTAGCCGAGCGGGTCGGTTACCCCGTCCCGCCCCCGGTCTGGACGGTCGTTCTGATCCGTTCCGCCTGGCGGAGGGCCGACGAGGTGTCACGCGACTGGAACGGGCGCAGGCCCCGCGGGCGAGCCCGATGTGGCACAGTCGACCCAGAGGGCGCGACGCCCGTCCCCCTGCGCACGACGAGGTGGTGCACCGAGCGGCGGTCCGCCCCGACCCCGAACCAGGAGGTGCCGCCATGCGCGTGTACGCCATCCTCGCCGGCAAAGGCGCCGACGTCGCCACGATCCCCCCGGACGCCGCCGTGCTCGACGTGGCCCGTGCCCTCGCCCACCACCGTGTCGGGGCGCTCGTCGTCGCCGACGACGGCGGCGGCATCGCCGGCATCGTGTCCGAACGCGACCTCGCCCGTGCGCTGGCCGCCGGCGAGCCCGACGTGCTGGCGTGGCCCGTCACCCGGGTGATGACGGCCGAGGTGCTCACCTGCGGGCCGGACGACACGGTCGACCACCTGATGGACGTGATGACCACCCGCCGCATCCGTCACCTGCCCGTCGTGGCCGACGGCCGGCTGGCCGGCATCGTGAGCATCGGGGACGTGGTCAAGCACCGCCTCGACGAGCTCCGCGAGGAGAACGGCCTGCTCTACGAGTACCTCCACACCGGCCGCTGACCCCACCGGCCCAGAGACTCGTGGGTGCGAATTGTTCGCGTTCGCGAACAATTC
>JAKOVR010000152.1 GCA_029782025.1 Actinomycetes bacterium
GCTGCGGACCCTGGTGCGGCACAGCAGCCGCGAGCACCGGGACGGCCACGTGCAGTCCGGCATGGAGGCCGGCATGCAGTCCACCTTCGACCGGCTCGACGACCTGGTGGCCGCCAGCGGGGCGCCGGCCGAGCGGTTCCGGCGGGTGGCCGGTGCCTTCGCCGACCGGACCCGGGCGGTGCCGGAGGACGCGTGGGACAACCCGTCGCCGTGCGAGGGCTGGACGGCCCGCGACGTGGTCGCCCACCTCACCGAGTGGGTGCCGGCGGTGCTGGCTCGGGCGGACATCGCCTTCCCGCCGGCGCCGGATGTCGGCGTCGATCCGGCCGGGGCGTGGGACACCGTGGCCGCGACCATCCACGCCGCGCTCGACGATCCCGAGATCGCCGCCCGCACCTTCGACGTGGGCCCGCCCGGGACGATGGCCGTGGCCGCGGCGATCGACATGATCGTGACCGGCGACGTGTTGGTGCACACCTGGGACGTGGCCCGCGCCACCGGCCTCGACGAGCACCTCGACCCTGCCATCGTCCCGGAGATGCGGGCCGCCCTGGCCGCCATGGGCGACGTGCTGGCCTCGAGCGGACACTACGGACCGGCCCGTCCCGTGCCCGACGGGGCATCGGAACAGGACGCACTGCTCGCCCTCACCGGGCGCGACCCGGCGTGGCACGCCCCCGCCGACGGGTGAGGCTCGTCAGCCGGTGAAGGTCGGCACGACCACCACCGGCGCCACGGTGGTCGCCGTGGTGGACGTGGGCGCCGGCGGGCATGCCGCCCACGCCCCGAGAGCCGGCGTTCCCGGCGACGGGAACAGGGCCTGGTAGAGCGGCTGCCGCCACTGCTGGAGGTGGCGGTCCCACACGCCGAACCCGTCGCTCGAGAACTCGAAGTAGTGCCAGGAGATCCCCTCGGCCTCGGCCAGGCGGGCCACGGCGGTGGTCCAGGCGATGCGGGTCGCGGGATCGACGGCGGTGGTCGTCCCGAACTCGCTCATCGACAGGGGCACCCCTTGGGTGCGGGCCCAGCACACGGCGTCGCGCATGGTCATCTGGAGGGCGGCGAGCTCGTCGGCGGTGCCGGCCCAGGGGCGGAGCGGGCCGAAGCGCTCGCTGGTGACGTCGAGCGGCTGGTACTGGTGGAAGGTCACGATGAGGTGGCCGTCGCCGGGCGGGAGCGTGAGGGTGGGGACGTACTGGGGGAAGCTCACCCTCGGCCCGGTCACCACGATGGTGCGCTCGGGGTTCGTGGCCCGGATGGCCGGCACCGCGCCGGCCACGATGGCGTTCCAGTCGCCCTCCATGATCACGTTGCCGGGACCGAAGTCCGGGTTGGGGTCGCCCGGGGTGTGCGTCCACAGCGGCTCGTTGGCCAGCTCGAAGAAGACGGTCGGCGGCAGGTCGGCGAGTTGGGTGGCGATGCGGCCCCACACCGCCACGAACCGGTCGACGGTGCCGATGGTGCCGTCGTAGTTGATCATCACGGCCAGGCCCTGGTCGGTGAAGGCGGCGATGGCC
Organism: Actinomycetes bacterium; assembly: GCA_029782025.1. Lineage (GTDB taxonomy): Bacteria > Actinomycetota > Acidimicrobiia > Acidimicrobiales > Acidimicrobilacustridaceae > JAKOVR01. The sequence continues at coordinate 1,518 of JAKOVR010000152.1, forward strand.
GCCCGCAGCTCGGTCACGAACGCGGGGTCGAGGGTGAAGTCCGGCGCGGGGCCGGCGGCGTCGATGAAGTCGACGAAGATGCGGACCGAGTCGAAGCCGCCAGCCTTGACGACCGGTGCGGCGACGGCAGGGTCGATGGCCTCGAACCCGCGGTGGTAGTACTGCCAGTCGACCACCACGTTCACGCCGTGGCCCAGGAGGGCATTTGCCTCGACCGCCGTCGGCCAGGACACCGGGGCGACGGGGGCGGCGGGGGCAGCGGGGGCGGCGCGCCCGGCCGGCGTGATGACGGTCAGGGCCGCCACGGTCACGACGACGGCGGTCAACGCTCGGCGCCACGTGTGCCGGCGCAGCCGGCGTCCTCCTCGATTCCCCACGCGGGGGAATGTAGTGGTGGGTCCGACGACGGGGCTATCCGGAGCAGAGCAGGTCGACGATCCGGTGGTCGCCACCGGCCACGTCGATCGTGGCGCCGCCGCAGCGCTGGTCGCCCGACACGGCCGAGACCGTGACCGTCCCGACCGGCACGGGGACCGAGTAGGCGGACCGCCCGCTGACGGGCACGGTGATGTCGGCCATCCCGTCCTGATGGACGGTGATGGTGCCCGGGCGCAGGAGCACGTCGCCCGTCCCCGGGTCCTTGTCACCCAGCGCACCCGTGACCTGGGCCCAGACCGGCCACGCCGGTTGGAGGGGCGGATCGGCCGGGCCGCCGCCGACGCAGTCGGCCGTGTAGGCCTGTTCCCGGGGTGGGCGGACGAGCCCCAGCGTGCCGCCGGTGCGGCTGGTGAAGATGGCCCGGTCGTAGCTGGCGAAGTGGACGGTGCCGACGGAGCGGTGCAGCACCGTGCGAAAGGCCCACGGGTTCTCCACCAGCCGGGCCCGTGGGGTCTCGGACTCCCAGGCCCCGACCGCCTGGATGTCGTGGCCGGCCCACCAGGACACACCGGTGGCCGGATCGGTCCACGAGATGGCGTTGAGGCACTGGCCCCAGGTGATCGTGGCCAGCGCATTGGTCCCGACGTAGCGCCGGTCGTCGCGCCACCGCCACCCGGCGACGCCGACGCCGACCAGCACGACCACGGCCGCCAGCGCCGCGGCCCGACGGGCGACCGTGCGACGCTCGGCTCCCACCTCGACCGCCCCTTACGGGCCGGTGAACTGGAAGCCGAGGCTGGGGGTCTTGCCGACGGCCGGGGCGCTGTCCTCCGCGTAGCGGGCCAGCTCGAATCGGCCGACGACGTACCAGTGCACCTCGTCGGGGCCGTCGGCCAGCCGGAGGGTGCGCTGGCCGGCGTAGAGCCGGGCCAGCGGGGTCCAGTTGGACACGCCGGTGGCGCCGTGGATCTGGATGGCGTCGTCGATGATCTGGCACACCCGCTCGGGCACCAGTGCCTTCACGGCGCTCACCCACACGCGGGCCTCGGCGTTGCCCATGGTGTCCATGGCCTTGGCCGCCCGCAGCACCATCAGCCGCATGGCCTCGATCTCGACGCGGGCCCGGGCGATCACCTCCATGTTCTTGCCCAGCCGGGCCAGCGGTTTGCCGAACGCCTCCCGGTTGAGGCCCCGCCGCACCATCAGGTCGAGGGCCCGTTCGGCCGCCCCGATGGAGCGCATGCAGTGGTGGATGCGACCAGGGCCGAGACGCACCTGGGAGATCTCGAAGCCCCGCCCTTCGCCCAGCAGCACGTTGTCCTTCGGGACCCGCACGCCGGTGAAGCGCAGGTGCATGTGACCGTGGGGGGCGTCGTCCTCGCCGAAGACGTCCATGCCGCCGAGGATCTCCACCCCGGGGGTGTCCATCGGCACCAGGATCTGGGAGTGGCGGCGGTGGGGCGGCCCGTCGGGGCTGGTGCACACCATCACGATCATGATCTTGCAGCGGGGGTCGCCGGCGCCGGAGATGTAGTACTTCTCGCCGTCGATCACCCACTCGTCGCCGTCGAGCACGGCCCGGCACTCGATGTTGGTGGCGTCCGACGACGACACGTCGGGCTCGGTCATGGCGTAGGCGGAGCGGATCTCGCCGGCCAGCAGGGGCTCGAGCCAGCGGGCCTTCTGCTCGGGCGTGCCGACCCGCTCGAGGACCTCCATGTTGCCGGTGTCGGGGGCGGAGCAGTTCATCACCTCCGAGGCGATGGGGTTCTTGCCCAGCTCCGATGCGATGTAGGCGTAGTCGAGGTTGGACAGGCCCTCGCCCGTCTCGGCGTTGGGGAGGAAGAAGTTCCACAGCCCGGCGGCCTTGGCCTTGGCCTTGAGCGAGTCGAGCAGCTCGAGCTGGCCGTCGCCGTAGCCCCAGTGCTCGGCCCGACCCTCCCCGAGCCGGTAGTAGCGCTCGGTGACGGGGTCGATCTCGGTGGCGACGAAGGCCTTCACCGCCTCGTAGAGGGGCACGGCCCCGGGGGACATCGACAGGTCCATCGAGACGTCGGACGGGTTGCCGGAGTGCATTCCTGGTGCGGGCATCGTCCCAACCTACTGCCGCCGCCACCCCATCCTCGTGGGGCAGGATGGGGCATGGCGAACCGGCGGCGATGGAGGCTCGACGAACACGACCTCCGGCGGGAGCTCACCCGCCGGCAGGTGGTGAAGGGGATGCTGGCCGCGGCGGGCGCCACTGCCGCCGCGACCGGCCTCGGCGGGTGGGTGACCCAGGGCCCGGCCCGGGCCGCTGGGCTGATCCTCCCGCCCGGCACCCGCCCCAACCCCAACCTGCCCGAGGGCGTCGACACCCTGCCCCAGATCGAGCACATCGTCATCTACATGCAGGAGAACAAGTCCTACGACCAGTACTTCGGCACCCTGCCGCGGGGCGACGGCTTCACGATGGGCCCCAACGGCCCCACCAACTGGAACCCGGACCTGGCCAACAACCCGGTCACGGTGTTCCACCAGGCCGACACCTGCGACACGATCAGCGGCGACCACGGGTGGAACGCCGAGCACATCGCCGTCAACGGCGGGGCGATGGACGGCTTCATCCGGGGCAACCACGGTGACACCCGGGTGATGGGGTACTACGACGAGACCAACCTGCCCTTCTACCGCGGGCTGGCCATGACGTTCCCGATCTGCGACCGGTGGTTCTGCTCGATGCGGGGCCCCACCCATCCCAACCGCCGGTTCCTCCAGGCCGGGACGTCGGCCGGGATCGTCCAGACCAGCATCCCCGAGGTGCTGGCCACCCCCACCGCCCCCAACGGCACGATCTGGGACCGGCTCGACGCCCACGGCATCACGTGGGCCGACTACGCCATCGACGCCTGGGACATCATGCTGTTCCCGACGACCGACCTGAACGGCTTCGGCGCGGCCACGGCCGACAACCGGAAGTACTTCGCCGACTTCCTGTCCGACTGCTACCACGGCACCCTCCCGCAGGTGAGCATCATCGGACCCGGGATGCAGGACCAGTACGACGAAGGTTCCCGTGACGTCCGCAACGGCGAGGCCTACAGCTACTCGATCATCACCGCCGTGCTCGGCAGCCCGCAGTGGGACCGGACCGCCATCTTCTTCACCTACGACGAGAACGGCGGCGGCTATGACCACGTCCCCCCGCCGCCCTCCGTGGCGCCCGACGCCATCCCGCCCCGGATCACCGTGCCGCCGGACCAGCCCGGCGACTTCAGCGAGCTCGGGCCCCGCGTGCCGGGGTTCGTGATCTCACCGTGGGCGAGGAAGGACTACGTCAGCCACGTCGTGCACGACCACACCTCGATCCTGAAGTTCATCGAGACGAAGTGGAACCTGGGGGCCATGACCTACCGGGACGCCAACGCCGACGACCTCCTCGACGCCTTTGACTTCTCGGCGCCGGCCTTCCTCGACCCGCCGATCCTGCCCGCGCCGGGCCTCCCGCCCGACGGCAGCCCCTGCCAGCCCCAGCCCCGGCCAGCCGTGAACCCGTTCCCGGCGCCCCGGCCCGCCACCACGACCACCACCGCCCCGACCGTGCCGGTGGTGACGCCGGCGTTCACCGGGTGACGGTCAGGCCTTGGCCGCCAGCTTCTCGGCCAGGACGACCATGACCTTGTCGTAGACGATGCGCAGCGTGTCGTCGGGCTCGATGGCGTCGAGGACGGCGTCCTGGATCTCCACGCCGTAGTCGTCTTCGATGGTGTAGCTCCACTCGAGCAGGTCGAGGCTGTCGACGCCGAGCTCGGCCACCTTGGCGTCGGGGTCGATGGCGTCGACCTCGGCGAGGGTCTGGAGCGTCTCGATGACGGCGTCGAGGGTGGGCAGGTCCACGGGGTCCTCCTGTGAGGGGTCAGGGGGTGGCCCGATCGTAGGCGCGTCAGGCCGGGGGCGGGCCCAGCACGAGGCTGGCGTTGTGGCCCCCGAACGCGAACGAGTTCGACAGGATCGGGGCCGGATCGGCCGGGCGGGGGGTGCCGGCCACGACGTCGAGGTCGACGTCCGGGTCGAGCTGCTCGAGGTTGGCGGTGGGGGGCAGGGTGCCGTGGCGCAGCGACAGCACGGCGGCGACGGCCTGGACGGCGCCGGCCGCGCCGATGAGGTGCCCCACCGCGCCCTTGGTGGCGGTGACCGGCGGGACGGTGGCCCCGAACACGGCGTGAAGCGCCTTGGCCTCGGCGGCGTCGTTGTAGGGCGTAGCCGTGCCGTGGGCCGAGATGCTGCCGATGGCGTCGGGGGCGAGGCCGGCGTCGGCCAGGGCGAGGGCCATGCAGGCCGCAGCGCCGCGGCCCTCGGGCTCGGGCATCACCAGGTGGTAGGCGTCGGTGTTGCGTCCGTAGCCGAGCACGAGCGCGTGGACGGCGGCACCGCGGGCGAGGGCGACATCGAGGGCCTCGAGCACGAGGAACGCCGCGCCTTCGCCGATCACGAACCCGTCGCGGTTCGCGTCGAAGGGCCGGGAGGCCCGCTCGGGGTCGTCGTTGCGGGTGGACAGGGCGGTGAGGTCGGAGAAGGCCCGCACCACGAACCGGTGCACGGCCGCTTCCGCCCCGCCGGCCAGCACCACGTCGGCGCCGCCATGGGCCACGAGGTTGACGGCCTCGCCGATGGCATGGGCCCCGGAGGCACAGGCGGTGGCGACGGTGAGGTTGGGGCCGGTCCAACCGGCCTGCATGGCGATGCCGGCGGCGGCGGCGTTGGGCATCACCATCGGGATGACCAACGGATTGGTGGGCTTGCCGGCCAGGTGCTTGGTGCCCTCTTCGAAGGTGGTGGAGATACCGCCGATGCCGGTGCCCACGATCACCCCGGCC
>JAKOVR010000177.1 GCA_029782025.1 Actinomycetes bacterium
ACCTGGCGGTCGCCAATCCGTACAACCACAACCTCTTGCCGACGGCCAACTCCCTGGCCGACGACAAGCTGGTGTGGGTGCGGGCGTGCAAGCGGCAGGATCACGCCTTGGGCGGCGTCATCGGGCAGCGGAGCCTCAACATGTGCACGGACTCGGTGGCGCGGAACACCGTCGCTCAGCAAGGCCCCACCATCTACGCCAAGAGCCAGACCTGCCCGTCGCTCACGCTGAAGGGGCGGATCCGCGTCGAGGATCGGAACGGCGTCCAGAGCGGCCTGGTGGCCTCGGCCGCCAACTGCAGCCAGGCCGTGGACCTGCAGGGTGGGAGCACCCCGATGCTGTGGGCCGGCAGCATCCAGGCACCCAACGGTTCCTCCAACGTCACCGGCGGGGGCAAGGCCAACCTCACCGGCACCACGCTCACCGGCACCGCCCCCGACCCGTATGCCTGGGTGCCCGATCCGCAGCCGTACTCGCTCGCCGGCAAGCTCAACTGCGATCCTGACCCGACTCGGGCTCCGGGATGCGCCACCGGATCGTTCACCACGTCCGGTGGGGTGACCACCTATCGCCCCGGCATCTACGCCGCCGGCCTGAACCTGAACGCCAAGAACGCAGTTCTGCTCCCGGGCATCTACAAGATCAGCGGTGGCTTCTCGATGGACGCGGCGTCGAGAGTCACCGTCCCCCAGGGCGGCGTGCTCTTCTGGATGGTCAGCGGCGCCTTCCAGGCCGACATGACCCAGTCCGGGTCGAGGATCGTGTCGTCCTCTTACACCTACGGCCTCAACGGGGCCACCAGCCCGTGGCCGTGCGACACGCCGGCGGGTGCACCGACGAACTGCCCGCGGTCGCAGATCGACGCCAGCGCGGCCGGTGTGGTCAACACCGACACCGGCCAGGTGACCCGCAATCCGTGGGCGGAGGCGCCGGTCACCGTCTACCAGCCGACGTCGAACACCACCAACATGAGCTTCGGCAGCGCGCCCGGCTCGGGGCTGTACTGGCAGGGCGGGGTGTATCTGAAGCCCGGGCCCGGCAACACGGCGAAGATCCAGTTGCCCTCCACCAACGGCATGAACGTCGTGCTCCACGACACCCGCCTGGTGGCGACCGAGATCCAGTGGAACGACGACAACGCCAACTACACGGTGATCACGCCTGGTACACCCAACAACCAGGGCGGAGACATCGGCCTGGAGGAGTGATCCGGCGGGTTGCTGCTGCTCCTTCGCTCGTCTGGATGCGCTGAGCGACACATCTGTCGCTCGGAGCATCCAGACGGCGGAGGGAGCGGGCCGAGGGCTCGCCGGGCACGGCGCGCCGGGCACGGCCGGCGCTGGCTACTTCTTGCGCCAGATCTGCCAGACGGGGTGGGCGCCCTGGGTGATGGGCAGGCCCTTCTGCCCGGTCGGCAGCGTGTAGCTGGTGACGTTGACGAGGTCCGTGTGGGCGACGATCGAGATCTGGCTGTGGTAGAGCCAGATGTAGGGCAGGTCCTGGGCCATCCGCTGCTGGACGATCGCGTACTGGGCCTTCTCGGCCGCCGGATCCTCGAGCCCGCGGGCGGTGTCGAGCGCGGCGCCGATGGCGTCGTCCTTGTTGCGGGCGAAGTTCAACGACGTGTGCTCCTTGTCGTCGAGCGGGAACGCTGAGCGGGGATGCCACCAGATCGAATCTGACACGGGATGCGGCGAGTCGAACTGCTGCCAGAACGTGGCCTGGTAGGTGCCGCCGATCACCGTCACGATCAGGGTGAGCTGCTGCATCGTCTCGATCTGCACGGCGATGCCGGCGGCCTCCCACTGCTGCTTGAGGAGCTGCAGGCCCTCGGTCACCGTCGGCGTGGGCGGGCCGATCAGCTTGAACGTGAACTGGCCGCCGTGGCGAGCCTTGACCTTGGCCACCAGATCCTTGGCCTTGGCCAGGTCGTACTGCGGGTAGCCCGAGTCGGCGTACCAGGGCGAGCTCTTCGAGAAGGGCCCGGTGGCCAGCTCGAACAGCCCTTCGTTGAGGGTGTCGTTGTAGGCCTTGGCGTCGGTGGCGTAGGCCAGGGCGAGGCGGGCCTCGGGGTCGTCGAGGGGCGAGTTCATCGTGTTGAGCATCACGAAGACCTCGCTGCTCTCACCCGACGTGGCGTTGAACACCTGGTACCGCTTCGTGTCGGCATCGTCCTTGTAGTGCTTGATCGACCGGGCGTCGGTCACCTCCATCATGTCGATGTCGCCGGCGTCGAGCGCGGCCTTGCGGCTGTTCTCGTCGGGGATCGGCTGGTACTCGATCTCGTCGAGGAGCGGGTAGCCCTTCTGCCAGTAGTCGGGGTTGCGCTCGAGGACCATCGACTTGTCGGGGACCCAGCTCTTGAGCTTGAACGGGCCCGTGCCGATGGGCGCCCGGGTGTCTTTGCTCTCGAGCCAGTCGGGGTCGACGACCACGCCGACCTGGGTGGACAGCGAGTAGGGGTACGAGACCCACCGTTCCTTGAGCTTCACCACGAGCTCCCGCGGGCTCTTCACGGTGAACCCGTCGACCCGGTCGTAGACGGACTTCGTCAGGGTCGAGTCCTTGAGGAACTGCTGGTCGCGCCGGATGGTCTCGGCGGTGACGGGCTTGCCGTTGTGGAGCTTCACGCCCTCCCGGATGGTGATCGTCCACTCGTCGTAGTTGGGCGAGTGGTCGAACCGCTCGGCCAGGAACGGCTGGATCTTCCCGTCGGCGTCATAGGCCGAGAGGGTGTCGAAGATCGTCTTCGCCACCTGCTGACCGCTGGGCGCCCACTGGCTACTGCCGGGGTTCCAGCCGTTGGTCTCGGCGATCAGGCCGTAGACGAGCTTGCCGCCCGGCGTGGGCTTCTCCGAGTTCTCGATCACGTTGTCGTTGCCTGCGGCCACGGTGCTCCCGCCGCTGGCGGCGCCGTCGTTGGCCGAGCGGCAGGCGGTGGCGGTGGCGGCGAGCAGCAGGCAGCACAGCATCGCTGCGGCCTTGGAGCTGGCACGAGTGGTCATGGTCCCCCCTGGATCACGGGCTCGAGCCCAAACGTTGCCATCACCTGATGGCACAGTCAATTTGCTGAAACGGTGTCAGAGGAGGGCGCGGTAGCTGCCCCCGTCGACCGGGAGGTGGACGCCGGTGAGGTAGTTCGCCGGCTCGGAGCAGAGGAAGGCGACCACGGCGCCGAAGTCGTCGGGGTCGCCGATCCGGCCGGCCGGGACGCCCGCCGCCACCGCCTCGAGGTCGTGGTTGAGGTTCCGCAGGCGGTCGGTGGCGTGGAACCCGGGCTGCACGGAGTTGACGGTCACCCCGTCGGACGCCACCTCCAAGGCCAGGGTCTTCAGGAAGCCGGTGGCGCCGGCCCGTGCGGTGTTGGACAGGATGAGCGTGCCGATGGGCTGGCGCACGGCGATGCTCGTGATGGCCACCACACGACCCCACCGACGCTCCTGCATGGCCGGGACGGCCGCCTTGCACATCGCCACGACGCTGAGCAGGTTCAGCTCCAGGGCGGCCGGATAGGCGTCGAGGGCGGTGGAGGCGAACGTACCGGCCGGCGGACCGCCGCTGTTGGGCACGAGGATGTCGACCCCACCGAGGGCGTCGACCGCGGCCTCGACGAAGGCGGTGGCGCCGTCGGGCGTGCCCACGTCGGCCTCGATCGCCACCACGCCGGGCGGGAGCGAGGCGAGGGCTGCGTCGAGGCGGGCGCGGTCGCGGCCGCAGATGGCGACCTGGACCCCTTCCCGGGCGAGGGCGCGAGCCGTGGCCAAGCCCAGGCCCGACGAGGCACCAGCCACGGCGGCGCGGCGTCCGGCGATTCCGAGTTCCATGGCCGAACGCTACCGTGGCCGGGGCGGCCCGCTGGCCCGGCCCGGCCCGCTGGCCCGGCCCGGCCGGCCCGCCGCCCGATCGTCGATCTCCCGGAGGAACCATGGAGCGAGTGCAGGTCGCGGACGGCATCTGGGCCTGCCTGCAGGACGGCTCGAAGCTGGGGGAGTCCAACAACGGCCTGATCCGGGGCGACGGGAGCGGGGGAGGTGCCGGTGCCCGATCCGGCGACGTCCTGGTCGTCGACACCTTCTACGACCTGCCCCGCACACAGCGGATGCTCGACCTCTACGCCGAGGTGGAGCCGACGCCGCCGGCGCGGCTCGTCAACACCCACCACAACGGCGATCACTGCTGGGGCAACCAGCTCCTCGCCGAGGCCGGGGCCGAGATCATCGGGCACCAGCGCTGCATCGACTACTTCCTCACGGAGGCGTCGCCCGAGCTGTTCGTCGCCCTGCAGGAGATGGAGGAACCGCCACCATCCATCGCCGGGTTCGTGCGGGCCCTCGCTCCGTTCGACTTCCACGGCATCGTCCTCACCCCGCCCACGACGGCGGTTGACGACCAGGGGGCCGAGCTCGACCTCGGCCGGCGCTCGGCCCAGCTCCTGCCGCTCGGACCGGCCCACACCGCCGGCGACCTCGCGGTCTGGGTTCCCGACGCCGGGGTCCTCTTCACCGGCGACCTCCTCTTCCGGGAGTGCACCCCGATCGGCTGGGAGGGGACCTACGCGGCCTGGATCGGCGCGCTGGAAACGATGGCGGCGCTGGGCCCCGAGGTGGTGGTCCCCGGCCACGGCCCGGTGTGCGGGGTCGAGGGCCTGCTCGAGATGCGCGACTACCTCGCCTACGTTCGGGCCGAGGCGGCGGTGCACCACGCCGCCGGCCGCACCACGCTGGAGGCGGCCGCCGCGATCGAGCTCGGCCGGTTCGGTGACTGGGCCGAGCCCGAGCGGCTGGCCTTCCAGGTGTACCGGGCCTACCGCGAGCTCGACGGCGTCCCGTGGGACGAGAAGGTCGACGCCGGCCGGGTCTTCGGCGAGACGGCGCAGCTCAAGGCCGTGCTCGACGCCCGGGCCGCGGCGGCGGGTTGACGCCGGTCAGGGGGCCGTGGTCGGCGGCACGGTGGTGACCGGCGCCGTGGTGGGCGGGACCGACGTGACGGTGGGTGGCGTCGTGGTCGGACGGGTGGTGACGGCGGGTGCGGTGGTGAGCGGGGCCGCGGTCGTGGTGGCCCCGATGGTGGTCGGCGTGACGTAGGAGGGCGACGGCCCGGTGCGGCCACCGGCCGGCACGGGGTAGGAGCGATCGCGCCGCACCCCGTAGGTGGGGGTGGGCTGCCCGGTGCTCCCGGGAGCCAGGGCCAGATCCACGGGGCCGTGCTGGGCCGGCCGGGCCGGAACCTGGGGGAAGCGCTCGCCGAGGAACGTGAGCACCTCGGCCAGGGCCTGCTCGCCGAGTTGCGACAGCGTCGTGGGCGACCCCTCGTCGAACCCGTGGCCGCCCCCGGCGACGCTGACGGTTCGGGCCACGAGGCCCTTGGCTCGGAGGATGGTGGCGAACGCGTCCTGCTGGACGAGGATCTCGGCCCAGTCGCGCTCGCCGGACAGGAACAGCGCCGGGCCGGAGGCCGACGTGGCGTGGCTGATGCTGTCGGCCCGGGCCCAGCGCTCCCGCACCTTGGCGTCGGCGCTCTGCTCGCCCCCGCCGTAGTACTGCTCGGCGTACTGCATCGTGCCGTCGTAGGGGTGGTAGAAGCCGATGAAGGCGTCGACCCGGTCGGACAGCGCCGGCCACCGCTCGGCTTCGCCGGTGACGTTGCCGCCGCCGACGTACCCCGCGTACCAGGGGTCGTCGGGGCTCACGAAGGCCTCGGCCCCGATGCGGGCCCCGGCCGAGTGGCCCTGCACGGCGATGCGCTCCTTGGCGATGCCTACGGCATTGCCGACGCCGCGCAGGTACTGCACCGCCGCCTTGAGGTTGAGCTCCGGCCAGGGGAACACCGGGCTCTGCGTGCTGTAGCCGGCCTTGAACAGGTGGTAGTCGACGGTGAAGGTGACGTAGCCCTCGGCGGCGAGGCGCCTGGCCCACGGCAGGAGCGTGGCGCGGTCGCCGCCGACGCCCGAGCCCCCGTGCACGAGCACCACCGCCACGTCACGCTGGTCGCGGGGCCGGCACAGCTCGCCCTGCTGGGGCTCCTTGGCCGTTGGCGGCGTATAGGTGACCAACGCGCAGGCCCCCGGGGCCACGTGCGGGTCGGGGAGCACGTCGGGCACGGTGGGGCGGGGGGTGGTGCCGGGGGCGCCCCCGGGTCCGGCGGGGCCGGCCGCGGCGAGCCCCGCCGTGGGGCCGGCGCCGTCCCGGGCCGCCGGGGTGCACGCCGCGACCGCCGCGACCGCGGCGACCGCGGCGACCGCAGCGGCGATCGCGCCGAGCAACGGGACCAGGCGGGGGCGATGCATGGGACGAGCAGTCTGCCAGGTCACCGGTTCCCGTCGGCCGCGGCCGCAGCCGAGGCTTCGTGGTGGGTGAGGGTCGCCCGGTCGACCTTCTGCATCGCCGTCTCGGGCAACGCGTCGATCACCCGGACGGCCTCGGGCAGCTTGTGATGGGCGAGGCGGTCGGCGGCGAAGGAGCGCAGGTCCTCGAGCGTCGGCGCCGCGTGCCCGGGCCGAGGGACCACGACGGCCACGCCGATCTCGCCCATCACCGCGTCGGGGCGCGGCACCACGGCGACGTCGAGCACGGCGGGGTGGTCGCGCAGGACGGCCTCGATCTCGACCGGGTAGATGTTGTAGCCACCGCGGATGAACATCTCCTTCTTGCGTCCGGCCAAACGGACGAGGCCGCGGTCGTCGATGCGGGCGAGGTCCCCGGAGTGCAGCCAGCCGTGGCGGATGGTGGCGGCCGTCGCCTCGGGATCGCGCCAGTAGCCCCGCATCATCGTGGGGGAACGGAGGCACAGCTCACCGACGTCACCGGCGGGGACCGGCCGGTCGTCATCGTCCCGGATCTCGATCTCCACGCCCCCGCGGGGCCGGCCCACGGTGAACAGGGCCTCGTCGTCGTCGGCGTCGAAGGCGGTGGCCGTGCCCACGCCCCCCGACTCGGTGGAGGAGTAGCGGATGGAGTAGGCGGCACCGAATCGGCGCCGGGCTTCCCGGACGAGCTCGGGCGGTGAGAAGGCGCCGCCCATCACGATGGTCTGCACGCAGCTCAGGTCCCGCTGGTCGAACGTGGGGTCACGCAACATCAGCGCGACATGGGGGGCGATGCCCCCGACGGAGGGGATGCGGTGCTCCTCGATCAGTCGGAGGACGTCGGCCGCCCGCCACCGGTCGAGGAGGATGGTGCGGCACCCGAGCTGCAGGTACCACGGGAGCTTGGTCATGAACCCGACGTGGGCGAACTGGGTGGCGGCGATCATCGGAGCCCCGCCTCCCCACTGGTCGGCCCGGTCGCCGAGGTCGGCCCGCGTGATCGCCGCAAGTTCGCGCTGGCCGAACATCGCCCCCTTCGGGGTGCCGGTCGTGCCGCTGGTGAACACCACGGCGACCAGGCGCTCGGGGTCGGCCGGATCGGGGAGAGGGCGGAGGGCGCGGCCCGCCGTGCCCGCGCGCAGCGCGGCCAGGATCGAGTCGGGATCGTCGGCGATGTCGACGGTCAGGATCGGGGCGGTGGTGGTGACGTCGGCCTGCAGGTCGGCGGTGGCCACCACCAGGGCGGGCTGGGCGACGGCGAGCACGGCCGACCGCTCGGGGGCCGTGTACCGCGGGTTCACCCCCGCCGTGACCGCACCGAGCCTGGCCAGCGCGACGTAGGCGACCACGTACTCGGGCGTCGACGGCAGGAGCAGGGTGACGAGGTCGCCTTCGGTCACACCGTGGTCCTCGGCGAGGGCCACGGCCACCTCGTCGGCCAGCCGGTCGAGGAGCCCGAAGCTGAGCGTCCACCCGCCGGCGGCCTCGATGGCCACGGCATCGGGGAAGCGGCGGGCCGCTTCAGCGGCGGTGGCAGCGAGGGTCATGGCCGTCCATCATCGCGGCTGGATCGGCCCGGAGAACAGGTCGACGAGGGCCGTCCTCCCTTCGATGCCGAGCTTCTCGTACACGCGGTAGAGGTGGTTCTCCACGGTGCGGATGGAGATCACCAGGTGCTCGGCGATCTGCTTGTTCGTCAGTCCCGAGGCCGCCAGCTCGGCGATCTCCCGCTCCCGCTCCCGGAGCGGGAGCATCCGGCGGAACTGGGCGAGGTAGGCCTCGCCGTGCTGCACACCGTGGGCCCGACGGTTGGCGGCCCGCATCAGCTCGCGAGCCCGCTCCGGCGCGGACTCGAGCTCGAGGCCGGCGGCGTGGACCGTGAGCACCGACGCCACGCCCATCACCCCGAGCTCCTCCAAGCGGTCGGCGCAGCGGGCGAGGGTGGCGGCGTCGCCGTCGACGGCGGCGTCGACGATCACCGGCCAGAGGGGGTACAGGTCCCCGTCGACGGGCCCGAGGTCGGCGAGGAGCTGGCGGGCCCGCGGCGCGTCACCGAGGAGGGCGACCTCACCGGCGAAGGCGGTGGCGAGACCGAACAGCCCTTGGGTGGCCGCGGCCGCGCTGGCCGACGCCAACGCGTCGAGGGCGGCGGCCCGTTCCCGGCCGGTGCCGCCCCACGCCCGTCGGCGGACGTCGAGATCGAGCCCGGCGGGGAGCCCCAGCGCGGTGAGCTGGTCCTCGTCCACCCCGCGGACGCTGGTCGGCACCGCCGGCGCCACGAGCATCGGTGCCGGCTCCCCGAGCAGCCCGTAGCTCATGAGGAGCGCCTCGGTGCTGATGGCGTGGAGGCGGCCGTCGTGGTGGAGGCGGCCGAGCAGGCGGCCCTCGGTGGCCCACCGCCGTGCGTCGAGCACCCGGCCGGCGAGCATGCTCGTCGCGGCGCGGGCGGCGGCGAACCACCCCTGCGCCAAGCCTGCGCCTTGGCGGACCGCCTCGTCGTGGCCGGTCCGGGCGATGGCCTCCGCTGGATGGACCCGGCCAGCGTCGACGAGGGCGAAGACCGTGGCCAGCCCGATCTGGGCCACGGTCCCATGGGCCGGGCCGCCGGGGTCGGGCTCGGCCGCGGCGGCCGCTAGGGCCGCGACCCCGGCCTCGTAGCCGAGGGCGAGCGCCGCGTCCGGACGGCCTTCGAAGCAGAGCCGGCGCATCCTCGAGGCGACCTCCTCGATGCCGCCGTCGGGCGGGACGGTGACCGCTGCCGCTGCCGCTGCCGCTGCCGCTGCCGCTGCCGCTGCCGCTGCCGCTGCCGCTGCCGGAGCCGGAGCCGGTGTCCGATCGGCCGCAGGCTCCGGTGGGGCCCACCACATCCCGTCGTCATGGTGGAGGCGGCCGTCGGTCCAGGCCCCCAACACCCGGGCCTCGAGCTCGCCCGCCGTCGCCGCGCCGGCGAGCAGGCGAGCGGCGGTGGCCGATTCGATCCAGCCCGGCAGCATGGCGGCGAGAAGGGGCTCGAGGTCGGGGGACGGGCCGGCCGTGGGTGCGTCGCTCAACGGACTCGGTTCCGGCGGGACACCTGCGGGCGCGGCATCGTCGCAGCGTACCGAGGGCGGCGGCCACCGTGGAGCGGGGTCGACGGCACCACTCACCCGAGCCCCGGAGTTGAGTGGTGACAGCGGGAGGCATCGCCCCCAGGATGCAGTCGGGAGCCGACACCGTTCCCCCCGCACCCCCGAATCGCCGCCTTGCGGCCCGTCCCCATGGAGATCACATGCACACCACCTCGACCTCGCGCGCCCCGATGCCCCTCGCGGCCGGCATGCTGGCCACCACCCTCGTGCTGGCCGCCGCGGCCTGCTCGAAGACCGACAGCGCCGCCACGACCGGGACGGCGGCCCCTGCCGCCTCCGGCGCCCCCACGACGACCGCAGCGGCGGCCGGCGGCGGTACCGGCACCACCGCCAAGGGCGGGACCACCGGCACGACGGCAGCCGCGGCGAGCGGTGGCGGCGGGTCCTGCCCCGACAAGACGGAGATCACCGTGCACACCAGCAACGGCGACAAGACCTTCTCGACCAAGGCCGGCAAGGTCGCCGTGACCTTGGGGCACACCGCCAACGTCTCGATCGGCAGCTTCGAGGTCCCCGATGACAAGGTCGGCTCGATCGCGCCGCCGAAGGTCACCGGCGACCAGCTCTACGTGACCTTCTACCTGTCCGCCACCAAGGGCAACCTCGAGGCCGGCACGTACAAGTCCTCCGCCGACGAGCTCGGCCCGCTCCAGCTCAACACCTCCGAGGCCTACGACAAGGATGGCAAGGTGTACTTCACCGGGTTCTCGTCGCTGAAGGAGACGGCCACGGTCACCGTGGTCGACAAGGCCCAGAAGAAGGTCTGCGGGACCATCAAGACCCAGACCTTCGACGGGAGCTTCTCGGCGGACGTGATCTCCTGGTCGTGAGACCGGGGGTGCGAACGGCGAGCTGGCCGCGGCCCTCCGCCTCGTGCGGGGCTGCGGCCAGTTCGCCTGGCCACGCCGGTGGGCCCGGGCGGGGTGCTCCTGTGGAGTGTCAGTCGACGCCGAGCACGAGCGTGCCGCTCGAGCAGAACCAGCCACCCGTCCCGCTGGCCACGCCGATCCTGGCTCCAGGCACCTGCCGCTCGGCCGGGATCGGCACCCCGTCGTGGGTGTGGCCCTTGCCGCCCTCGTAGTCGGCCCGGAGCTGGCGGGTGGCCTCGACCATGAGGAACAGGCCCCGCATGCCGGGATGGCAGGCCGACAACCCACCGCCGTCGGGGTTGACCGGGAAGTCGCCCCCGAGGCGGATGCGGCCGTCGCCGACGAAGGCGCCGCCCTCGCCCTTGGCGCAGAACCCGAGATCCTCGATGGTGCAGAGCTCCATGAAGGTGAAGGCGTCGTAGAGGCAGGCGAAGTCGACCTCGTCGGGCCGCACCCCGGCCCGCTCGAAGGCGTGGCGGCCGCTGATGGCCGCCGGACCGGTGGTCATGTCGCGCCACTCGCTCATGGTGGTGTGGCTGACGTGTTCGCCGTGGCCCAGCACCCACACGGGCTTGGTGCGGCAGTCGGGCACGCGGTCCTCCGCCGCCAGCACGATGGCGCACCCACCGTCGGAACGGATGCAGCACTGCAGCTTGGTGAAGGGGTCGGCGATCATGCGGCCCGACAGCACCTCGTCGACGGTGATCGGATCGCGGTAGTAGGCGTCGGGATTGAAACCGGCGTTGTAGCGGGCGCTCACCGCCACCTCGGCCAGCTGCTCGATCGTGGTGCCGTACTCGTGCATGTGGCGACGGGTGGACATCGCGTACTTGGCGATGAGGGTGTGGCCGTAGGGGACCTCGAACTGGACGGGGCCGTTCATGCCATAGGAGAGGTTGGCGCGGCGTTGGCCCCGCTTGAGGTCGGCCCGGGTGGTGGAGCCGTACACGAGCACCACGACGTCGGCGTGGCCCATGGCGATGGCGTCGACGGCGTGGCAGGCCATCACCTCCCACGTGCTCCCCCCGACCTGGGTCGAGTCGATCCAGGTCGGCTTCAGGCCCATGTACTCGCCCACCTCGATGGGGTTGAGCGTGCCCAGCCCGTTGGAGGCCAGCCCGTCGACGTCGGCCTTGGTCAGCCCGGCGTCCTCGATGGCCCGCTTGGTGGCCTGGGCGTGGAGGAAGTAGTTGGTGCGGTGGTCGACCCGCCCGGTGTCGGAGAGGGCGGCGCCGACGATGGCGACGCGTCGCGGCTTCGTCATGGCGCCACACTATGACACCCGTGTCAGGTTTGCGGCCTCCTGGCGGTCGGTTTGCGCCGACGGGGGGCGAGGTCCTGTGATGGGGGGATGACCGACGACGCGCCGACCCCGCCCGAGGCCCAGACCGTCTTCCGTGGCACCGACGAGGTGCGGGCCGCGGTCGGGACCCACCTCGGATGGTCCGAGTGGCTCGAGATCACCCAGGAGCGCATCGACCTGTTCGCCGAGGCCACCGGCGACCACCAGTGGATCCACGTCGATCCGGTGCGGGCCAAGGACGGCCCCTTCGGCGCCACCATCGCCCACGGCTACCTCACCATGGCGCTGTCGAACTTCTTCCTGCCCCAGGTGGTGGCGGTCGAGGGGGTGTCGATGGGCATCAACTACGGCGTCGACAAGGTGCGGTTCCCGGCCCCGGTGCCGGTGGGATCGCGGGTGCGGGCGGGGGTCGAGCTCCGGGCCGTCGACGAGGCCAAGGGTGGCATCCAGACCACGATGGTGATCACGATCGAGATCGAGGGCGCCGACCGCCCCGCCTGCGTGATCGAGAGCCTGTCCCGCTTCCTCGACTGATCGCCCCCGGTCGCTCACCCGGTCCTTGGGTGCGTAAGGGCGCGCATAGCGCACCCTTACGCACCCAAGGCTCCAGGGCCCGGCGCCGCTTCGATCTGACGAGGCGTCAGATCGGTGGGTAGTCTGGCCGCGATGGACCTGCGCTTCACGGCCGAGGAGGCCGCCTTCCGCACGGAGGCCCGCGCCTATCTCGACGAGCTGCTCCACGGGGAGTTCGCGGAGATCCGCGGCCGGGGGGGCAGCGGCGACGAGCACGCCTTCTACGACGAGCGGGTGGCCTGGGAGCGGCGGCTCGGGGCCGACGGGTGGACCTGCGTGGGCTGGCCCCGGGAGCACGGGGGCCGCGAGCTCCCGATCCACCTCCAGGTGATCTGGTACGAGGAGTACGCCCGCGCCGGCGGTCCCGGCCGGGTCGGCCACATCGGCGAAGGGTTGATCGGACCCACGATCATCCACTTCGGCTCACCGGAGCAGCAGGCCCGCTTCCTGCCGAAGATCCGCTCGGGCGAGGAGCTGTGGTGCCAGGGCTACAGCGAGCCCAACGCCGGCTCCGACCTGGCCAACCTGTCGCTGCGAGCCGACCTCGACGAGGCCAGCGGCGAGTGGGTGCTCAACGGCCAGAAGGTCTGGACCTCGCTGGCCCAGTGGAGCCAGTGGTGCTTCGTGCTGGGCCGCACCAACCGCGAGGCCCCGCGGCACAAGGGGATCTCCTTCCTCCTCATCAGCATGGATGCCCCCGGCATCGAGATCCGGCCCATCGTGCAGATCACCGGGACGTCGGAGTTCAACGAGGTGTTCTTCTCCGATGCCCGGACACCGGCCGACCTGGTCGTCGGCGGCGTCGACAACGGGTGGCGCGTGGCGATGGGGCTCCTGTCGTTCGAGCGGGGGGCATCGACGCTGGCCCAGCAGTTCAGCTTCCGCCGGGAGCTCGACG
Organism: Actinomycetes bacterium; assembly: GCA_029782025.1. Lineage (GTDB taxonomy): Bacteria > Actinomycetota > Acidimicrobiia > Acidimicrobiales > Acidimicrobilacustridaceae > JAKOVR01. Next base: position 13,076 of record JAKOVR010000177.1, read on the forward strand.
AGATCGTGGCCACCGCCCAGTGCAACGGTCGGGCCGCCGATCCGGTATGGCGCCAACGCCTGGCGACGCTCCACAGCCGCCTCGAGATCATGCGGTGGAACACCATGCGCATGCTCACCAACGCCCACAAACCCGAGCTCTCCGGTGAGGGGTACATCAGCAAGCTGTACTGGGCCCGCCTCCACCGCGACATCGGGGAGGCCGCCGTCGAGGTGCGCGGCGACGCCGGCCTGCTGTGCGACGACGGCGACGACCCCCACAGCGTCGTCCGCCGCTACAACCTCTCCGCGTCGCAGCGGCTCTTCCTCTTCACCCGCTCCGACACGATCTACGGCGGCTCGAACCAGATCCAGCGGAACATCATCGGCGAGCGCGCCCTCGGCCTCCCGCCCGAGCCCAAGACCTGACCGCTCCGGCCCTCCGCCGTCCGCCGGCGTGGCGGCAGGTACGGTCGGACGACCCGACGCGGGCCACACGGGGAGGTCGGTAGGCTCCGGCGCCGTGCACGAAGGGCGACGGATGGGCGCAGCGATCCGGGTGGGACTGGTGGTGGCCGCGGTCGGCGCCGCGACGATCGCGGCGGCGTGCAGCGGGGGGACCGGCGACCCCACCCGGGGCACGGGCGGGTCCGGCGGTGGGCCCGGCGGTGGGCTCGGTGCGACGACCGGCACCCCGGCCCCGGCCCGGCCCGTGGCGTGGCCGGCGTTCGGGTTCGATCCGGCCAACTCGCGGTTCAACAAGTACGAGCGGACCGTGACCCCCGCCAACGCCGCCACGCTGGCGCCCGTGTGGGAGGTGACGGGCCTCACCGGGGTGGCCAGCACCCCGTCGATCGTCGACGGGGTGGCGTACTTCGGGGCCTGGGACGACGCCGTCCACGCCGTGGACGTGGCGACCGGGAAGGAGCGGTGGGCCACGAAGCTGCCCCGCCGGGGCGTGCCCGGCGTGATGAGCTCCGTCACCATCGACGAGGGTGCGGCCTACGCCGCCGTGGCGGGGACGCTGGTGAAGCTGGACCGGGCGACCGGGTCGATCGCCTGGACGGCCGTGGTCAGCGAGCACCCGATCGCCATCCAGCCCGCCTCGCCGGTGGTCGCCGGCGATCTGGTGATCCAGGCCGCGGCCAGCGGCGAGCTGATGGTGCCCGTGGCCGACTACTCCTTCCGCGGCGTGGTCCGGGCCTTCGACGCCAGCACCGGCAAGATGGTGTGGGAGCGCTTCACCACCCCGGACGACCCCGCGGCCGGTGGTGCCGGCGTGGGGGTGTGGTCCACCGCCTCGCTCGACCCGGCCCGCCGCCTCCTCTTCGTCGGCACCGGCAACACCTACGAGCCGCCCGCGGCACCGCTCAGCGACAGCATCGTCGCCCTCCGGTACGAGACCGGCGAGGTGGCGTGGTCCCGCCAGTTCACGTACCCCGACGTGTGGAGCACGGGCAACAAGGGCGGGGTCGACGGTGACGTGGGGGCCGGGCCCAACCTGTGGGAGCGGGGCGGTCGGGCCTTCGTCGGCGCCGGCGACAAACGGGGCGTCTACCACGCCCTCGACCGTGAGACCGGCGCCGTGGTGTGGGAGACCAAGCTCACCGACGGCTCGCTCCTCGGTGGGGTCATCGGCACGTCGGCGGTGGGGGAGGGCCGCATCTACGTCGGCTCGAACATCGGCGACCCGGTGTCGAACGGCCCCACCGGCAACGCCAAGGTCATCGCCCTCGACCTCGGCGACGGCCACCTGCTGTGGGAGGTCACCCTGGCCGGCGCCATCTACGCCCCGGTCACGGCCACGCCCGGCCTGGTCTACGCCGCCACGACCGGCGGGACGATGGTGGTGCTCGACGCCGCCTCCGGCCGCCAGCTGTGGAGCCACACCGCCCCGGATCAGGTGGGGAGCGGGCCGTCGGTGGTGGATGGCACCGTCTACTGGGGGTACGGGTTCTCGCTCTTCGGGACCGGTGGGGGCAACGGGGGCGTGATCGCCTTCCGGCCGGGCGGCGCGGGCACCGTCGGGTCGTCGGCGCCGGCGGGCGACGCGGCCGCCGGGGGAGGGCAGCCGGCGCCCGATGCGCCGGGGGCCGATCTGTTCCGCAAGAGCTGTGCCCAGTGCCATGGCCTCCGCGGCACCGGTCTCGTGGGGCCGGACCTCACCCACATCGCCGAGAAGTACACGTTCGACCAGCACGTGCAGGTGGTCACCGGCGGGAAGGGGACCCAGATGCCCGCCTTCGGGTCGACGCTGTCGGCCGATGAGATCCGCCGCGTCGTCGAGTACGAGCGCACCCACCTCTGAGCACCGGGGGTCGGAAGCCGTCCGCGGGACGGGGCCGGGAATCTGACGGACCGTCAGGACGGGGGCTAGGTTCGGGGGATGGTCAGCTCTGCCCAACCCACGCCCCCCTACGTCGCCGCCCACGGGCTCCTCGCCGGCAAGCGCGTCGTCGTCACCGCCGCCGCCGGGACGGGCATCGGGTACGCCGTGGCCCGGCGGTGCGCCGAGGAGGGCGCCGAGGTGCTCATCTCCGACATCCACGAGCGGCGGCTCGGTGAAGCGGCCGATCGCCTCGAGGAGGAGACCGGCCGTCGGCCCCTCTCGCAGCTCTGCAACGTCACCGTGGAGGCCGATGTGCAGGCGCTCTTCGCCGCCGCCCGGGAGCAGCTCGGCGGGCTCGACGCCGTCATGAACAATGCCGGGCTCGGCGGCACGGCCAATCTCATCGACATGACCGACGAGCAGTGGTCGGTCGTGCTCGACGTCACCCTCAACGGCACGATGCGGGCGACCCGCGCCGCCCTCCAGCTCTTCCGCGACCAGGGGCATGGCGGCGCCATCGTGAACAACGCCTCGGTGGTCGGGTGGCGGGCGCAGGAGGGCCAGTGCCACTACGCCGCGGCGAAGGCGGGGGTGATGGCGCTCACTCGGTGTGCGGCGATCGAGGCGGCCGAGCTCGGCGTCCGGATCAACGCCGTCGCGCCGAGCCTCGCCATGCACCCCTTCCTGGCCAAGGTCACCACCGACGAGCTGTTGGCCGAGCTCACCAAGCGGGAGGCCTTCGGGCGGGCCGCCGAACCGTGGGAGGTGGCCAACGTGATGGTCTTCCTCGCCAGCGACTACTCGTCCTACATGACCGGCGAAGTGGTGTCGGTCAGCTCCCAGCACCCCTGACGGCGCCCCGGCCCACCGGGTAGCCTGTCACGGTGATCACCGCGGAGAACGTGATCGACCGGCTGATCGAGTCGTGTCCGTCGTTCCTCGGCGCGTCCGACCTCTACGACTTCATGGCCTGGTCGGAGGACGAAGGAAAGCCCGACGCCTACGTCCGCGTCGGTGCGTTCGCCGAGCACCTCTTCCGGCTGGTCGAGCGACGCGACGCCGGCGGACTCGCCACGATCTTCGCCACCATCGACCAGCTCCTCGACGAGGGCGACCACGAGATCTACGACCTGGTCGCGATGGGCCTTCTCGAGCCCTTGCAGAACGCCGCCTCCCACGCCGACCCGCCAGGGGTCGCCTCGCAGATCCGTGACCTGCTCGGCCCGGCCGCGGGGCGGGCCTGGGACGAGTCCGAGATGCTGTGGAGCGCGGCGGCGGCCCAGGTCCGCGAAGCCCCCCGCCTCACCACCACCCAGCTCGACGACCTCGATGACGCCAACCTCCGCCTCTACTTCCGGCTGGGTCGGCGGCGCATGGCCGACGGCACCGTCATCAGCGCGTCCGACGTCCTCCGCTACGAGCAGTGGGTCGCCGACGTCACGTGGCGCTCGCCGGCGGCGTGGCGGCGCAACAACCTGCGGGCCCTGATCGTGGGCGTGGTGCTGGCGTTCTGCCTGGTGCTCGCCACCCGGCTCTGACCCGCACCCGCCGCCCCGGGTCACCTGCGACCGGGGCGGCGACCGACGGCTCACATCTGGGCGAACTCCTGGGTCTCGTAGACCAGGTAGAAGTTCTTGCCGAGCTGCTTCCAGGCCATGCCGACCGCGCCCACGTTGTACCGCGTGTCGAGGATGTTGTCGCGGTGGAACTGGGAGTTCATGAACGCCGTCTCCAGTTGGGCGACGGCGTCGGTGGGCGACCCGAGGACGAAGATGCAGCCCACGTTCTCGCCGATCGCCTTGGCACCGGCCGGTGCGCCGGCGTACAGGTCGGAGTGGTGCAGCGTGGTGAGGCCACACGTGTCACCCGACGTGTCGAGCAGGTGCTTCGCCCATTGCTGCGCTTTGATCACGAGCTGTTCGTTGGGCATGAGCACACGGACACCCGCCGTGGAGCGGTCCCGGTTGACTGCGGTGAACGCTGCGTTCTCGTCGGCGGTCATGCAGGCCGTGAGGAGGAGCGCGGAGACCAAAGCCCCCGCCAGGGGCGCGAATCGCTTCATGACGAACCTCGTTGTGGTGGTCGAGAGGTGCGCCTTGCCGACTGCCGTTCCGCCGCGTCACCTGCTGTCTTCGAAGACAGGTGTCGGAGCGCTCCAGCGATCGCTTGAGTCGAACGACCTAGGACATGGGTCACATGGCCTAGTCGACCGCCCGGTGGAGCCGGGGTGGGGATGGCGGCTCGTAGGCGCTCAGCGCACGCAGAGCACGCTCGACCCGTGGCCGAACAAGCCCTGGTTCACGGTGACGCCGACGGTGGCGCCCTCCACCTGGCGACCGTGGGCCTCGCCCCGGAGCTGCCAGGTGAGCTCGCACACCTGGGCGATGGCCTGGGCCGGGATGGCCTCGCCGAAGCTGGCGAGACCGCCGCTGGCGTTGACCGGGACGCGGCCCCCGAGGGCGGTGTCGCCGTCGCGCAGCAGCTTCTCCGCCTCGCCGGGCGGGCACAGCCCGATGTTCTCGTACCAGTCGAGCTCGAGCGCGGTCGACAGGTCGTAGACCTCGGCCAGGTGCACGTCCTCCGGGCCGACGCCGGCCTCTTCGTAGGCGCCGTGGGCGATGGCGTCGCGGAAGGCCCGCTCCGGCGGGCTGACCACGGCCGAGGAGTCGGTGGCGAAGTTGGGCATCTCGATGACGGTCTGCGGGTACGTCGGGGTGACGGTGGAGACCGCGGCGATGCGGACCGGGGAGGTCGTGCGGGTGCGGGCGAACTCCATGGACGACAGCACCACGGCCGCGCCGCCGTCGCTGGTGGCGCAGATGTCGAGCAGGCGGAGGGGGTCGGCCACGGTGGGCGACGCCATGACCTCGTCGGCGGTGACCTCCTTGCGGTACCGCGCGTAGGGGTTGGCGAGGCCGTGCCGGGCGTTCTTCACCTTCACCGCGGCGAAGTCCTCCCGGGTGGCCCCGTAGAGCTCCATCCGGCGCCGGGCGTAGAGGGCGAAGTACGTGGGGTTGGTGGCACCGAGGAGCCGGAACCGCAGCCAATCGGGGTCGTCGGGGCGGTCGCCGCCGACGGGGGCGAAGAAGCCCTTCGGGGTGGTGTCGGCCCCGACGACGAGGGCGACGTCGCAGAAGCCGGCCAGGATCTGGGCCCGGGCGATGTTGATGGCCTGGGCGCCCGAAGCGCAGGCGGCGTAGCAGGACGCCACCCGGTTGCCTTTCCAGCCGAGCGCCTGGCTGAAGGTCGCCCCGGCGATGAAGCCGGGGTAGCCGTTGCGGATGGTGTCGGCGCCGGCGACGAACTGGATGTCGTCCCAGGCCAGGCCGGCATCGGCCAGCGCGTCCTGGGCGGCAGCGACGCCGTACTCGACGAAGTTCCGGCCCCACTTGCCCCACGGGTGCATGCCGACCCCGAGGACGGCGATGTCGTGCTTGCCGACGTTGCTCACGATCCGACCACCTTCCACTTCCAGACCAGGTACTCGTGGTCGTCGTCTTCGTACAGCGTGTCGATCACCAGCTCGACGGGGAGTCCGGCCCGCAGATCGTCGACCGCCGTGCCCGGCACCATCTGGCCCAGGATCACGATCCCCTCAGCCGCCAGCTCGACGGCGCCGATGGCGAACGGCTCGAACGGGTCGCTCGGCGGGACGTACGGGGCCGGCGGCTGGTAGCAGTTGTTGGTGAAGCTCCACAGCGTGCCGGTGCGGGAGAGCGGGACCTCCTCGAAGGTCCGGCCGGTGCAGGCCGGGTTCCGGCAGAAGGACGTCTCCTTGGGGAAGGAGTACGTGCCGCAGGTGGTGCAACGGGAGCCGAGGAGGGCCGGTGCGCCTCCGTCGGTCGTGAACCACCCCTCGATGGCGGGGACGCTGGTCTTGCTCACGTCGGCGACGCTAGCCGCTCGGGCAGGAATCTGACGAGTCGTCAGACGCTTGTCCGGTGAACCACCGTTGACCCCCGTGGGTGCGAATTGTTCGCGACCGCGAACAATTCGCACCCACAGGACGAGGGGCCGGGCGAACGGGGGTCAGCTGAGCTGACGGGCGCGGCGGCTGGCCCGCATGTCGAGGGGCGACGGGCCAGCGGTCGACGCGGCGATGGCTTCGGCCCGGGCGTCGGCGAGGCCGAGGTGGCGCCGCAGGGCCGCGACCTCCCAGGCATGCCCGAGCTCGGTGAACTCGGCCAGGGCCCGTTCGAAGAGCGAGCGGGCCGAGGTGGTGAGCCGCTCCGACTCGGCCAGGCAGGCCGACTCCAGGGTGACCAGGGCCAGGGCGGGGGTGGCGCCGAGGGCGGCGAACCCGGTGGAGGCCTGGGCCAGCGCCGCCTCGGCCCGGGCCGGCTCGCCCCGACGGCGCCAGCCGCGGGCCATCGCCAGCTGCATGTGGGCGACGCCGTAGGCCGACGGGTTGCGCTCGACGGCGGCGATGCCGGCGACGAGGAAGCGCTCGAGGTCGTAGCCCCGCCCCTGGTCGGCACAGTGGCGCGACAGCGTGAAGGCCACCGACGCCGTGAGCGAGGCGGCCCACTGGCCGTACTCGCCCCGCACCGGTCGGATGGTCTTGGTGAACAGGCGGTCGGCCAGGCCCATCGCCTCGACGACGTAGCCCTGCGTGGCGAGGAGGTTGGCGCGGTCGGCGTCGACCGTCGCGGCCGAGAACGGGCTGTGGATGCGCTCGGTGATCGACGACGCGGTGTTGAGGTACTGGTGGGCCACCTCCGGGTGGCCGTGGATCGTGGCCAGCTGGGCGCGGGTCCGCAGCGCCGCCAGCCGCGTCTCCATCGGTCGGTCGGGAGCCTCCATCACCGTGAGGTGGTCGGTGATCGTTCCGTAGCGGCCGAGCTCGAGGAGCAGGCTCACGAGCAGCGCTCGGTGACGGTCTCCCCGGCCGACCTCGGGGTGCGGCCCGACGTCGTCGAGCATGGCCAGCCCCTGCTCGAGGTAGGTCACGGCCAGCGTGAGCTCCTCGGCGGCGGCGAGGAGCTCGCCGTGCACGAGCACGACCGCAGGGGTGTGGTGACGGGTCGACGGGTCGCTGGAGCACTGCACGGCCAGGGCGTCGGCCCGGGCCCGGGCCCGGCGGTGGTACCCCACCCGGGCGTCGTCGAAGTACTTGCGGACGGCGGCCGGAGGGATCGGTCGACGGGAGGCAGCCACGGCCCCCAGTCTGCCCGACCCGGCGCCGGCCCGGACCCCGGGGACGGGACGATGGGGGCAAGGGGTCGGCGCCGGCGGCGCCGGCCGGGCTCAGCCCTCGGCCGCGGCGAGGAAGGGCGGGGGTTCCCCGCCGCCGTGGACGGCGAGGTCGGCGCCGGTGACGTGCCGGGCGAGCGGGGAGGCGAGGTACACACAGGCGTCGCCCACATCGGTGGGCGCGGCCATCCGTCCCATCGGGATCGTGGCGGCGACGCGGGCCTGGCCGTCCTCGTCGCCGTAGAAGAGCTCGACCTTCTCGGTGGCGACGTAGCCGACGGTGACGAGGTTGACCCGGATGGCCGGGGCCCATTCCATGGCCAGGCTGAGGCTCAGGTTGCGCAGCCCGGCCTTGGCCGCCCCGTAGGCCGCCGAGCCGGGGCTGGGGCGGGCGCCCGACAGCGATCCGATGTTGATGATCGACCCGCCCGTGTCCTGGGCCACCATCGGGCCGTGGGCGGCCTGGGCCAGGTAGAGCGGCGCCAGCAGGTTGAGCTTGATGATGGCCTCGCTGAAGCGGGGCGACGCCGTGGCCGCGTCGGCGGGGGGCGAGCCGCCGGCGTTGTTCACGAGGTGGTCGAGCCGGCCGTGGCGGTCGACGACGGCCGAGATCAGGCCTTGGACCTGCTCGGGGTCGCGCACGTCGCAGGGGAAGAACGTGGCCTGCCGCCCGGCGAACCCGATGGGCTCTTCCGGGGCGTTGCGGGCGGTCACGGCGACGTCGGCGCCGGCCTCGAGGAACCGGCGCACGATGCCGAGGCCGACCCCCTTGGTGCCGCCGGTGACGAGCACGACCTGGCCCGAGAGGTCGAGGGCGGTGGCGAGGGGGGTCGGGTCGGTGGGCATCGGGACTCCGGACGGGTGGACGGGTGTGCGGGTGGGCGAGCGGCGGGCGAGCGGGCCGGGGCCGGCGGGAATGGTGAGCGGCGACAGTCTGCCATAGACTCCTGACGCTCCGTCAGAAACTGGCGGACCGGTCGACAGGGAGCGCCATGGGCAACACGTGTGTGATCGACGGCGACGGCATCGCCGAGATCGTGATGGACAACCCGCCGGTCAACGCCCTGACGGTGGCCGGGTGGTTCGAGGTGGCTCGCCTCGTGCGCGAGGCCGGGGAGAACCCGGCGGTGCGGGCGGTCGTGCTGCGGGCCGAGGGCCGGGGGTTCAACGCCGGCGTCGACATCAAGGAGATGCAAGCGACCGAGGGGTTCGACGCCCTGATCGGCGCCAACCGCGGGTGCTACGCCGCCTTCGCCGCCGTGTACGAGTGCGCCGTGCCGGTGATCGCGGCCGTGCACGGGTTCTGCCTCGGCGGCGGGATCGGCCTGGTGGGCAACGCCGACATCATCGTGGCGTCGGAGGACGCCACCTTCGGCCTGCCGGAGGTCGATCGGGGCGCGCTCGGCGCCGCCACCCACCTGAGTCGCCTCGTGCCCCAGCACAAGATGCGGGCGATGGTCTACACGTCAGCCACGGCGACCGCCGCCGAGCTGCACCACTTCGGTTCGGTGCTCGAGGTCGTCCCCCGGGAGGCGCTCCACGGTGCGGCCATGCGGCTGGCCCGTTCGATCGCCGAGAAGAGCCCCACCGTCATCCGCGCCGCCAAGGAGAGCCTCAACGGCATCGACCTGTGGGACGTGAAGCGCTCCTACCGGTTCGAGCAGGGGTTCACCTTCGAGCTCAACCTCTCCGGCGTGGCCGACGAAGCCCGCGACGCCTTCGTCACCAAGACCGACCCGAACTTCACCAAGTGATCCCTTGGGTGCGTAAGGGCGCGCATAGCGCACCCTTACGCACCCAATGAATGGAGTGCCCCATGGCGATACCCGACAAGCGGATGACCGAGGACGAGGTCGTGGCCGAGCTGCGCAGCGGCATGACGATCGGCATCGGCGGATGGGGCTCGCGCCGCAAGCCGATGTCGATCGTGCGGGCGATCCTCCGCAGCGACCTCACCGATCTCACCGTCGTGGCCTACGGCGGCCCTGACGTCGGCCTCCTGTGCGCGGCGGGCAAGGTCGCCAAGGTGGTCAGCGGGTTCGTCTCGCTCGACTCGATCCCGCTCGAGCCCCACTACCGGATGGCCCGCCAGAGCGGCACGATCGAGGCCAACGAGTACGACGAGGGCATGCTGATGCTCGGTCTCATGGCCGCGGCGTGGCGGGTGCCGTTCCTGCCCACCCGGGCCGGGCTCGGCTCCGACGTGCTCACCAACCAGCCGTTCCTCCGCACCGTCACCTCGCCGTACCCCGCGCCGGGCGGCGGGGATCCCGAGGAGCTCGTCGCCGTCCCCGCGCTCACCCTCGACGCCGCGCTCATCCACATGAACCGGGCCGACGAGGGCGGCAACGGCCAGTTCCTCGGGCCCGATCCCTACATGGACGACTGGATGGCGCTCGCCGCCGACAACACCTACCTGTCGACCGAGCGCATCATCCCCACCGAGGACTTCCGCTCCCACGGGTCGATCCACACCCAGCGCATCAGCCGCCTGAACGTCACCGGCGTGGTCGAGGCCCCAGGGGGCGCGCACTTCACCGAGTGCCCGCCCGACTACGGCCGTGACGAGGCGTTCCAGAAGGAGTACGCCAAGGCCGCGACCGACCCCGAGGCCTGGGCGGCGTTCGAGCAGCAGTGGCTCCAGCTCGAGTCCGAAGCCGACTACCAGGCCGCGGTGGCCGCCCGCCGGGCCGAGGGAGGTTCCCGATGAGCACGACCGACACGGACCTGGGCTTCACCCGCGCCGAGGTGTGCTGCGTCGCCGTGGCCGAGTGCTTCCGCGGCGACGGCGAGCGCCTGGCCAACCCCATCGGCACCATCCCCATGATCGGCGGCCGGCTGGCCCGCGCCACCTTCGAGCCCCACCTCGTGATGACCGACGGCCTGGCCGGGTTCACGTCCGAGACGCTGCCGCCCGGGACCGATCCCTACGGGGTCGGGGCCGACGGGCACCTGGCCGTGCTCGCCACCATGGAGGCCTGGAACCCGTACCCGCAGATGTTCACCGTCCTGTGGAACGGGCGCCGCCACGTGATGATGGGCGCCAGCCAGATCGACCGCTTCGGCAACCAGAACCTGGCCTGCATCGGGTCGTGGGCCCAACCGAAGTCGCAGCTGCTCGGGTTCCGGGGCGCGCCGGGCAACACCATCAACCACACGACGTCGTACTGGGTGCCGAGCCACTCGCCCAAGGTCTTCGTGGAGCAGGTCGACGTGGTGAGCGGCGTCGGGTACGACCGGGCCGCCGCCCTCGGCCCGGCCGGCAGTCGCTTCCACGAGATCCGCCGCGTCGTGACCGACCTCGCCGTGCTCGACTTCGAGACGCCCGAGCACCGGATGCGCCTGCGGTCGGTCCACCCCGGTGTGTCGGTCGACGACGTCGTCGCCGCCACCGGCTTCGAGCTCGTCATCGAGGGCGACGTGCCCACCACCCGCGAACCGACGCCCGAGGAGCTCCAGCTCATCCGCGAGGTCATCGACCCGAAGGGCCTCCGGGCCACCGAGGTGAAGATCTGATGGCGCCGGACGGCGCGCCCCACGGTGGGGCGTCCGGCCGCGCCCTGCACCCGACCTTGCACACCCGGGCCTGCGCCCTGTTCGGGATCGAGGTGCCGATCGTGCAGACGGGGATGGGCTGGGTGTCCGGCGCCCGGCTCACCGCGGCCACGGCCAACGCCGGCGGTCTCGGCATCCTCGCCTCGGCCACGATGACCTACCCGCAGCTCGTGGCGGCCGTGCGGGAGGTCAAGGAGCGGGCGCCCGGCAAGCCGTTCGGGGTGAACCTGCGGGCCGACCAGCCCGACATCGCCGAGCGGCTCGACCTGTTGGTGGCCGAGGGCGTGACGGTGGCGTCGTTCGCCCAGGCGCCGTCGAAGGACGTGATCCGCCGGCTCAAGGACGACGGCATCATCACCATGCCCACGATCGGGGCCAAGCGGCACGCCGAGAAGGTGGCCGAATGGGGGGTCGACGCCGTCATCGCCCAGGGGGCCGAGGGGGGCGGGCACACGGGCTCGGTCCCCACGTCGCTGCTCCTGCCCCAGGTGGTCGACACCGTCGACATCCCGGTGATCGGGGCCGGCGGCTTCCACGACGGCCGGGGGTTGGTGGCGGCGCTGGCCTGGGGCGCCGCCGGCATCGCCATGGGCACCCGGTTCCTGCTCACGGCCGAGTCGACCGTGCCCGAGATCATCAAGCGCATCTACCTCGGGAAGACGGTGAACGACACCGTCGTCACCAAGGCCATCGACGGCTACCCGCAGCGGGTGATCCGCACCGAGCTGGTCGACGATCTGGAGAAGGCCAGCGCCCTGACCCGGTTCCCGAAGGCGCTCAAGAACGCCCTCGAGTTCCGGAAGTTGACCGGCACCTCGTTCCGGGACCTGGTGCGGGAGGGCCTGGCCATGAAGCAGCACCAGGAGATCACCTGGAGCCAGCTGGCCATGGCCGCCAACGCACCCATGCTCATCAAGGCCACCATGGTCGACGGCAAGCCCGAGGTGGGCATCCTGCCGACCGGGCAGGGGATCGGCGTGATCGACGACCTGCCGTCGGTGGCCGACCTCCTCGACCGCGTCGTGGCCGAGGCCGAGTCCACCCTGAAGCGGCTCGGCGCCTAGCCCCCGTCACCGGGCGGTCGACGGTCGCCGGGGGCCCTCCGGGCGGCCGGGCCCCGTCGCCGGGCCGGGCACGATCAGAGGGCGCGGACGGCCTTCTCGGCCAGCGGGAAGATGACCTCGTCGCCGGCCATGGCCTCGACGGCCGCCGCCCGCGCCGCCTCGGACAGCGGGGCGTCCGATCCGACCCCGGCGGCGACGTCGAGGACGGTGGGGAGGAGCGAGAGGTCACCGGGCGTGCAGAAGGCGTGGACGCCGGGGGTGGACAGCGCGAACCGCACGCCGCGGTCGATCAGGGTGGGCTCGTCGAACGGCTCGTACCACGGGCCGCCGCGTCGGGCCGCCTCGGGCCCGGCCCAGGGGCGCCGGGCCACCGCCTTGATCGCCATCACCCCGATGTCGCGCCCCTGGCACTCGGCCAGCAGCGCCTCGGCGTCGGCTCGGTACCGGGCATCGGCCCACACCCGCGGGTACACCGGGAACATGACGGTGTCGAGGTCGTAGCGGCGGAGGGCCTCGAGGTGGGCGGCCGGCGCGCCGAGGTCGTGGCCGGTGATCCCCACGAAGCGGACGAGCCCCTCGTCGCGGGCCCGGAGGATCGCCGCGGCGGCGGCCGCCCGTTCCTCGAGCACGTCGAGGTCGGTGACGGCGTGGAGCTGGTAGAGGTCGAGCTGGTCGCAGCCGAGCCGGGAGAGCGACTGCTCGAGCTCGGCCCGCACGCCGTCGGGGTGGCGGCGCTGGGTCTTGGCCGCGACGAAGAGCCGGTCCCGCACCGGTGGGATGAGCGGGCCGACGACCACCTCGGCCGCCCCGTACTGCGGCGCGATGTCGAGGTGGTTGACGCCACGGTCGAGGGCGAGGGCGAACCCGCGAGCCGCGTCCTCCGGTTCGGCCGCCCAGAACGCGGCGCCGCCGAGGACGGCGACCGAGCTGTGGTGGCCGGTGCGGCCGAGGCGACGGGTCTCCATCCCCGCAGTCTCTCGCGTGGGGCAGACTCGTGCCGTGGCGACCTACGAGATCCTCAAGGACCGGTCTTCGATGAGCCTGCGGTTCCAGCCGTCGGTGCCGGGGATGCGGGCCCGGATCACCGGGATGGGCGGGAGCTTCCACGCCACCGTGGCCGAGGACGGCACCGTGGACTGGGACGCGCCGGTCTCTGGGCGGTTCGAGCTGAAGGTGGCCGACATCAGCCTCGGCAACCGGTTCCTCACCGGCGGGGCCAAGCTGTTCCTCGACCCCAAGCGCTACGAGAGCATCAGCGGCGAGCTGCTCGGGATCGAGCCCGACGGCGTCACCGGGTTCAAGACGATGGTGCGGATCTCGATCAAGGACCTCGACGTCACCGTGGCCGCCAACGGCGTGTTCGACGTGCGGGCCCACGACGACATCACCGTCCACGGGCGCACCATCTCGGACCCGAAGGACTTCGGCGTCATCATGCCGCCGTTCCTCAACTTCCTCGTCCACGTGAAGTGGAAGATCGAGCTCGGGCTCACGTCGGAGGCGTGAGGCGGCGGATTACCGGGCGGCCGCCGTTGGGTGGCGCTCGGTTGGCAGGTCAGTCGAGGCGGACGCGCTCGCCGTAGGCCGGCACGACGGCGTTCCAGTCGAGCTCGTCGATCACGGCCTGGCAGAGGCTGGCCGACGATCCGGGCTCGCCGTGCACGACGTAGAGCACCTCGGGCGGGATGTCGTCGGCGCCGAGCCATGCCAGCAGTTCCGAGCGGTCGGCGTGCACCGAGAACGACGGCAGGTCGACGACCTCGGCCCGGACCCGCACGTACCGGCCGAGCAGCTTCACCTGGCGGGCCCCGTCGGCCAGCAGGCGGCCGCGGGTGTTGGCGGCCTGGAACCCGACGAGGATCACCGAGGCCTTCCGGTCGGGCAGGTAGCGGTCAAGGTGGTGCAGCACCCTGCCGCCGGTGGCCATCCCCGAGGCGGAGATGATGATGGCGGGGGAGCGGAGGGCGTCGAGCTTCATCGAGCCCTCGACCTCGTGCACCTCCGTGATCTCGTTGCGCCCGAACACGTCGGGTTCCTCGATGACCTCGGGGCGGATCTCGGGGTCGCGATCGGTGATGGCCCGCTGGTACACGTCGAGGGCGGCGAGGGCCATCGGGCTGTCGACGAAGATCGGGATGTCGGGGATGGCGCCGCCGGCCCGCAGCTGCCGCAGGTGGACGAGCAGGATCTCGGTCCGGTCGACGGCGAAGGCGGGGATGACGACCACCCCGCCCCGGGCGGCGGTGCGCCGCACGGCGTCGGCGAAGCGCTCGAGGGCCTGGGAGTCGTCGTGCACGCGGTCGCCGTACGTGGACTCGCACAGCACGATGTCGGCACCGTCGAGGGGTTGGGGCGGGTTCAGCAGAGGGTGGTTGGGTCGGCCGAGGTCGCCGCTGAAGGTGACGCGCCGGGGGCCGCCGGGGGCGTCGATCTCCATCGTGACGATCGACGACCCGAGGATGTGGCCGCCGTGGCGGAAGCTGACGCCGATCCCCGGCGCGACCGTGGTGACCTCGCCGCCGTGGTCCATGCGCCGGAGCTGGCGGAGGGCGGCGCGGGCGTCGGCCTCGGTGTAGAGGGCCCGCGCCGGGTGGTGCTTGGAGTAGCCCTTGAGGTTGGCGTAGCGCGCCTCCTCCTCCTGCAGGTGCCCGCTGTCGGGGAGGACGATGCCGGCGAGGTCGGCGGTGTTGTCGCTGGCGTAGACGGGGCCGGTGAAGCCCCGGACGGTGAGGGCGGGCACGAAGCCGCAGTGGTCGACGTGGGCGTGGGTGAGGACGATGGCGTCGATGGTGGCGGGATCGACGGGGAAGGGCTCCCAGTTGCGCAGGCGCAGCTCCTTGGGGCCCTGGTACATGCCGCAGTCGACGAGCACGCGGGCGTCGGGCGTGTCGACGAGGAAGCGGCTCCCGGTGACGGTGCCGGTGCCGCCGAGGAAGGTGAGGATCGGTGCGTGCGGTCGATCGTCCGCCGGAACAGCCATGGCGCCAGTCTGCATCGTCCAACCCTTGGGTGCGTAAAGGCGCGCATAGCGCACCCTTGCGCACCCAAGGGTCAGTCGAGGTCGAGGCTCAGCATGCGGATGGCGTTGCCGCGGCAGATCTTGTAGACGACGTCGTCGGGGAGGTCGGCGAACATGGCGGTGGCCACGGCCTTGGTGTCGGGCCACGACGAGTCCGAGTGCGGGTAGTCGGTCTCGAAGGTCACGTTGTCGACCCCGACCTCGTCGAGGGAGCGGACCCCGTGCCGGTCGCGGAAGAAGCACCCGTAGACGTGCTCGTAGTAGTACTCCGACGGCGGGCGCTGCAGCTTCTCCCCCTGGGCCCAGGCCCCGTGCTGGTGCCACACGTCGTCGGCCCGCTCCACGGCGTAGGGGATCCAGCCGATCTGGCCCTCGGAGTAGGCGAGCTTGAGGCGGGGGAAGCGGTCGAACACGCCCGACCAGAGGTAGTCCGACAGCGACGCCATCGAGTTGTTGAAGCTGAGGGTGGCCTGGACCGCGGCCGGGGCGTCGGGCGACGTGGCCGGCATCTGCGACGACGAGCCGATGTGCATGCACACCACCGTGTCGGTCTCGTCGCAGGCCGCGAAGAACGGGTCCCAGTGGCGGGTGTGGATCGACGGGAGCCCGAGGTGGTGGGGGATCTCGCTGAAGCACACGGCGTGCACGCCCCGGGCGGCGTTGCGGCGCACCTCGGCCGCCGCCTCCTCGGCGTCCCACAACGGGATCAGGCACAGGGGGATCAGCCGGCCGGCGCCGGCGCCGCCGCACCAGTCCTCCACCATCCAGTCGTTATAGGCCCGGACGCAGAGCCGGGCCAGCTCGCGGTCGGTGGCCTCGAGGAAGGTCTGGCCGCAGAACCGCGGGAACGTCGGGAAGGTCAGCGACGCCTCGACCCAATCGGTGTCCATGTCGGCCAGGCGGTCGGCCTGGTTCCAGCACCCCGGGCGCATCTCGTCGTAGGTGATCGGGGACAGGGTGACCTGATCGCGGGGGAAGCCGACGGCGGCGATGATCCGGCGGAGCGGGACCATCAGATCCTCGTAGCGCCACCAGTCGCAGGCGGGGCCGTCCTCGTCGATCGTGTAGGTGTACTTCGTGCCGTTGAAGGCGAGGTCCCCGAGGCCGTGCCGCTCCACGCGGGGCGCCACCTCGTGGTACCGGGCCGGGAGGCGGTCGATCCAGAGCGTCGGCGGTTCGATCACGTGGTCGTCGACGCTGACGATCTTCGGGAGCTCGCGACCGGGGGTGATGGTGCCGGCCGCGGGGGAGGCGTGGGTGAGGGTCACGCGGCGAGTGTACAGCGTTTCTGACGGAGTGTCAGAAACGCCCACCGGGCCGGAGAGGGTTCGGACGGCCGGTAGGGTGCGCCCAGGAGGGCCCGCTTGCGCCCAAATCTGACACTACGTCAGGATTCACCCCATGACCCCTGGGAGCCGTCGATGGATCTGACCTGGAGCGACAGCGAAGCCGCCTTCCGGGCCGAGTGCCGGGCCTGGCTCGAAGCCAACGTCCCGGCCTCCCCGTTGCCGAGCGGCGACACCGCCGACGGGTTCGCCCTCCACCTCGAGTGGGAGCGCAAGCTCTTCGACGCCCGGTGGGCGGTGGTCAGCTGGCCGGCGGCCTACGGCGGGCGCGACGCCACGTTGTGGGAGTGGCTCATCTTCGAGGAGGAGTACTACCGGGTGGGGGCGCCCCAACGGGTCACCCAGAACGGCATCTTCCTCCTCGCCCCGACGATCTTCGAGTTCGGCACCCAGGAGCAGCAGGACCACTACCTGCCCCGCATGGCCTCGGCCGAGGACCTCTGGTGCCAGGGGTGGAGCGAGCCCAACGCCGGCTCGGATCTCGCCAACGTCCGGTCGAAGGCCGTGCGCGACGACGCCGCCGGTGGTTGGCGCCTCACCGGCCAGAAGACCTGGACCACGCGTGGCGCGTTCTGCACCCACCTGTTCGGTCTGTTCCGCACCGACCCCGACAGCGAGCGCCACAAGGGCCTCACCTACTTCCTGGTGCCCCTCGACGCCGACGGCGTCACGGTGCGGGGCTTCGGTCGGCTCGACGGCGACGAGGGCTTCGCCGAGGTGTTCCTCGAAGACGCCTTCGTGCCCGATGCCAACGTGCTCGGCGGCGTCGACGAAGGCTGGGGCGTGGCCATGGCCACCACCGGTTCCGAGCGCGGCCTCACCCTCCGCAGCCCCGGCCGGTTCACGGCCGCCGCCGCCCGCCTGGTCGACCTCTACCGTCGCCACGGCCACGGCGCCGCCCCCTCGTCGCGGGAGGCCGTGGTGCAGGCGTGGATGGACGCCGAGGCCTACCAGCTCTACACGCTGCAGGACGTCACGAGGATCGTCGACGGCGAGGCGGTCGGGGCGCGGTCGAGCCTCAACAAGCTGTGGTGGAGCGAGCTCGACGTGCGGCTCCACGAGGCCGCCCTCGGCCTCCTCGGCCCGCGGGGCGAGCTCATCGACGCCTCTCCCGGCTCGGTCGACGCCGGGTCCTGGATGAAGGGCTTCGAGTTCGCGCTGGCCGGTCCGATCTACGCCGGCACCAACGAGATCCAGCGCAACGTCGTCGCCGAGCGCGTGCTCGGTCTGCCCCGGGCCAAGGGAGGCCGATGATGCGGTTCGCCTTCTCCGATCAGCAGCTCGAGTTCGCCGCCGCGGTGCGCGATCTCCTGGCCTCGTGCTGCACCCCCGCCCACGTGCGCGAGTGCTGGGACAACGAGACCGGTCACTCGCCCGAGCGGTGGCGCCAGCTGGCCGACATGGGCGTCGTCGGCATGACGGTGCCCGAGGCCCACGGCGGCCTCGGGATGAACGAGCTCGACTGGGTGCTCGTGCTCGAGGAGACCGGCCGCGCCGCCCTGCCCGAACCCATCGTGGAGACGGTGGCGGTGGGCGCGCCGATGCTGGCGGAGTTCGGCCCGACCGAGCTGGCCGACCGCTGGCTCCCCGCCATCGCCGCCGGCGACGTCATCGTGGCCGTGCAACACCAGGGCAAGCCCTACCTCGCCGCCGCCGGCTACGCCGACCTGCTCCTGCTCGCCTCGGGCAACGAGATGCACGCCGTGCCCCGTGCCGACGTGCGCCTGGTGGAGGAGCAGACCAGCGTCGACGGGGCCCGTCGCCTGTTCGGCGTCGACTGGCACCGCACGCCCGGCACCCTGATCGCCGGCGGTGAGGGCGGCTACCGCACCATCAACGCCTCCTTCGATCGGGGGGCCCTCGGTGCCGCCGCTCAGCTCATCGGGCTGGCCGACCGCATGCTCGAGATGACGGTGGCCTACGCCAAGGAGCGCGAGCAGTTCGGCGCGCCGATCGGGAGCTTCCAGGCGGTCAAGCACCACCTCGCCGACGCCCTCCTCGCCGTGGAGTTCGCCCGACCGGTGGTGTACCGGGCGGCGTTCTCGTTGGCCACCGGCGGCGCCGACCGCAGCCGCGATGTGTCGATGGCCAAGGCCTACGCCTCCGACGCGGCCTCGGCCGTGAGCAAGGTCGCCCTCCAGTGCCACGGCGCCATCGGCTACACGGTGGAGTACGACCTCCACCTGTTCATGAAGCGGGCCTGGGCGCTGGCATCGTCGTGGGGCGACGCCGCCTGGCACCGCGAGCGGGTGGCCATGGCGGTGCTCGGTCCCGTGCCCGGCGCGCTGCCCGTCGAACCCGATCCCGATCCGCTGGGCGAGACGCTGGCCTGAGCCCGCTCGCGCCCGCCACCGAACCCACCCGACCCGGCGCCCGCACCGGACCCAGGACCCAGGACCAAGGAGAGCCACCATGCCCGAGGCCTACATCGTCGACGCCGTCCGCACGCCCGTCGGCCGCCGCGGCGGCGGCCTGTCCCAGGTCCACGCCGCCGATCTCGGCGCCCACCCGATCAAGGCCCTGTTCGAGCGCACCGACGTCGACCCCGGTGCGGTCGACGACGTGATCTTCGGGTGCGTCGACACGATCGGCCCGCAGGCCGGCGACATCGCCCGCACCTGCTGGCTGGTGGCCGGCCTCCCGGACCACGTCCCCGGCACCACCGTCGACCGCCAGTGCGGATCGAGCCAGCAGGCCGTGCACTTCGCGGCCCAGGCGGTGATGAGCGGCACGGCCGACCTGGTGGTGGCCGGCGGGGTGCAGAACATGAGCGCCATCCCGATCAGCTCGGCCATGCTCGTCGGGGAGCAGTTCGGGTTCACCACGCCGTTCGCCGAGTCGCCGGGCTGGCAGGCCCGATACGGCGACGAGGAGGTGAACCAGTTCCGGTCCGCCGACATGATCGCCAAGAAGTGGGGCTGCACCCGGGAGGAGATGGAGGCCTTCGCCATCGAATCGCACCGACGGGCCGTCCAGGCCATCGACGAGGGCCGCTTCGAGGCCGAGATCGTGCCCCTCGGCGACGTCGCCACCGACGAGGGGCCGCGGCGGGAACAGAACATCGAGAAGATGAAGAGCCTGCCGCCGCTGGTGGAGGACGGGTGGATCACCGCGGCCGTGGCCTCGCAGATCTCCGACGCCGCCGCCGCGCTGCTCATCGCCTCGGAGGACGCCGTGCGCACGCACGGGCTCCGGCCCCGGGCCCGGATCCACCACCTGAGCGTGCGGGCCGACGATCCGGTGTGGATGCTCACCGCCCCGATCCCGGCCACCCGCCACGCCCTGGCCAAGGCGGGGATGACCCTCGACGACATCGACCTGGTCGAGATCAACGAGGCGTTCGCCTCGGTGGTGCTGGCCTGGGCCAAGGAGAGCGGCGCCGACCTGGCCAAGGTCAACGTCAACGGCGGCGCCATCGCCCTCGGCCACCCGCTCGGCGCCACCGGCGCCCGGTTGATGACCACCATGCTCCACGAGCTCGAGCGCACCGGTGGCCGCTACGGCCTCCAGACCATGTGCGAGGGCGGCGGCCAGGCCAACGTCACCATCATCGAGCGGCTGTAACGCCAGGGGCGAGGGCGTGAGGCCGGGGACGGGGCGCGATGGCGTCGTGGCGTGACGAGGTGTCCGAGCAGGGCCAGGCCGTGCTCGACGCGCTCCTGCAGCAGGTGCTGCCGTTCGCCGAGCAGATGCTGGGGGAGTACGGCGAGTTCTTCCCGTACGGCGCCGTCGTCTCCCGCGACCTCGACCTGGAGATGGTCGCCGCCGATCCCGGCGAGGGCGAGCAGCCCGATGCGGAGGCTGTCCTCCGGCTCCTCTACGAGCAGCTCGCCGCCCGCGCCGACGGCCTCGACGCCACCGCGGTGGTGAGCGACGTGCGCCTCCGCGACCCGGCGGGCGACGCTGTGCGGATCGAGCTCGAGCACCGCGAGGGCGTGGCCATCGCCGTGCTGTTCCGCTACGAGCTCGATGGGGACGGGGGTGTGGCCTTCGCCGCCCCGACCGCCGTGCCGGGGGAGCGGCGTACCTGGCCGGGGTGACGGAGGCGGCCGGCGGACCCGTCCGAGGGCGCGGCGCGACGGCGGCATGACTGCATGGACGGGGGGAGGGGCGAGTACCGTCGCGTCCCGATGGGTGCCCCTGCTGCGGAGAAGACGCGTCGTTCGTCGCGCCCCGTCGGCCGGGACCGTCGCCGGCTCCTCACCCTTGCCCTGGCCGCCTTCGTGGCCTTCCGGGTGTGGTGGTTGTTCGACTACGCCCGCAACCCCACGAGCGACATCCGTCTCCACGTCGACCTCGGCGTGTATCGGATGGGCGGGCACGCGCTCATCAGCGGCGCCTCGCTCTACGACGTGCTCTACCCGGTGTCGCGCCTGCCCTTCACCTACACCCCGTTCGCCGCCTTGCTGTTCGTGCCGCTGGCGCTGATCCCGTGGGGCTACGCCTATCTGCTCTTCTCCGTGGTGAGCATCGTCGCCCTGGCCCGGACGTGCTGGTTGCTGGCCGGCCAGGTCGCGCCGCGCCTACCGATCCCCGTCGCCCCCCGTGACCTGACCCTGGCCCTGCTCGGGGTGGGGCTGGCCTTCGAGCCCGTGATCTACTCGGTGGCCCTCGGCCAGGTGAACCTCGTCATCATGTGGCTCGTCGTCGAGGACCTCTTCGGGTGGGGCCAGCTCGGCCTCCCCCGCCTCCGGGGCCGGCGGGCCGCTCGGGCCGAGGGCCGACCGGCGCCGCGGTGGGGCGGCGTGACCGGCGGCGGGCGCTTCGTGCTGTCGGGGGTCGGCATCGGCCTGGCCACCGGCACCAAGCTCATCCCGGCCATCTTCGTCGTGTACCTGTTCCTGCGGGGCGACCGGAGGACGGCGGGCCGGGCCGTCGGCGCCGCGGTCGTCACGGTGTGGGCCGGCTTCCTTGCCCAACCGTCCTCGGCGTGGCGGTACTGGACCAGCGTGGTGTTCGACTCGAGCCGGGTCGGCCGCCTGTCCTACGTGGGCAACCAGTCGCTGCAGGGGATGGTCGTGCGGTTGACGGCATCGGAGGACCACAAGCTGCTGTGGCTGGTCCTGGCGCTCGCCGTCGCGGGGACGGGCCTGTGGGCGGCGCTGCGGTTCCACGCCCACGACCTCCCCCTCTCGTCGTTCGCGATGGTCGCTCTGGTGTCCCTGTTGGTGTCGCCGGTGAGCTGGAACCACCACTGGGCCTGGTTCGTGCCGTTCGTCGCCGCACTGCTCGAGCTGGGCACGGCCCGCCGGGAGGCGTGGTGGCTGCTGCCGCCGATGGTCTGGCTGGCGTGGTACGGGCCGATCTGGTGGGTGGCGTTCTACGACCACGACGCCGAGTTCGACCACATCGGCGTCGACCACATCTGGGACAACGCCTACGTGATCGGCGGGCTGGCGCTCTTCGCCGGGGCGCTGGCGGCAGTGCGGGCGCTCGACCGCGCCGACGCCGGGCCCGGGGCCGAGCGAGCTCAGGCCGGCGGGGAGAGCAACGCGGCCCAGCGGTCGAGGGTCGGGAGCACCTCGTCGCGCCCGGCCGACGGCACCCGGAACACGCACTCGGTCACCCCGATCGACGCGAAGTGATCGAGCTTCCCCTGGTCGGGGAGCGATCCGAAGGGCACGATCTCGAGCGCATCGGGATCGCGGCCGGCGGCGGCCACGGCGCGGCGGAGCTCGGGGATGGCCGCGGTGAGGCCGGCGCCGCCGATCGGGATCCAGCCGTGGCCGTACTCGGCGATGTGGGCGAACAGCTTCGGGCCGGCGCCGCCCCCGAGGAGCACCTTGGGCCCGCCCGGTTGCACGGGCTTGGGCCACGACCAGCTGGGGCTGAACCGGATGTGCTCCCCCTCGAAACCGGCGACCTCGTCGGTCCAGAGGCGCTGCATCGCCAGCATGCACTCACGGGCGACGGCGCGGCGGTCGGCCATGGCCACGCCGTGGTCGGCCAGCTCGTCCTCGTTCCACCCGAACCCGACGCCGAGCACCACCCGCCCTTTCGAGAGGTGGTCGAGGGTGGCGACGGCCTTGGCCGTGACGATGGGCTCCCGCTGGGCGGGGAGGGCGATGCCGGTGCCCAGGCGGATCGTGCTGGTGACGGCGGCGCAGGCGGCGAGGGCGACGAACGGGTCGAGGGTGCGCTTGTACTCCTCGGCCAGCTCGGCGTCGCCGGTGGGCGGTGGCGTGCGGCGGCTCACCGGGATGTGGGTGTGCTCGGGCAGGTAGAGCGACCCGAACCCGCGGGCCTCGGCTTCGCGGGCCAGGTCGACCACGTCCATCGACCGATCGGTGGCGAACATCGTGATGCCGAACCGCATGGCCGCAGACGCTACCGGAGTTTTTGACGGGTCGTCAGATTTCGGGGATCATCGGGGCCATGACGGAGCAGCGCATCTGTGAAGGCCGGGTCGTGATCGTGACCGGCGCCGGTCGGGGGTTGGGCCGGGCCCACGCCCTCGAGTTCGCCCGCCAGGGGGCCAAGGTGGTCGTCAACGACCTCGGGGCCGAGCTCGACGGCACCGGTGGTGGCACCGGTCCCGCCGGCGAGGTGGTCGAGGAGATCCGGGCCATGGGCGGCGAGGCCGTCGTCAACGGGGCCGACGTGGCCGACTGGGCCCAGGCCGAGGCCATGGTCCGCCAGGCCGTCGACACCTTCGGCCGCCTCGACGTGCTGGTCAACAACGCCGGGTTCCTCCGCGACCGGATGCTGTTCAGCACCTCGGAGGAGGAGTGGGACGCCGTGATCCGCGTGCACCTCAAGGGGCACTTCGCGCCGAGCCGGCACGCCATGACCTACTGGCGGGAGGAGGCCAAGGCCGGCCGCCAGCCCGACGCCCGCATCATCAACACGTCGTCGGGCGCGGGGCTGATGGGCTCGGTGGGCCAGGGCAACTACTCGGCGGCCAAGGCGGGGATCGCCGGGCTGACCATGGTGGAGGCGGCCGAGCTCGGCCGCTACGGGGTCACCGCCAACGCCATCGCGCCCGCGGCCCGCACCCGGATGACCGAGCAGGTCTTCGCCGCCACCATGGCCGCGCCGGGCGAGGGCGAGTTCGACGCCATGGCGCCCGAGAACGTCTCGCCCCTGGTGGTGTGGCTGGGCTCGCCGCTGTCGGCCCACGTCACCGGTCGGGTCTTCGAGGTCGAGGGCGGCAAGATCAGCGTGGCCGACGGGTGGCAGCACGGGCCCGAGGTCGACAAGGGTGCCCGCTGGGAGCCGGCCGAGGTGGGGGCCGCCGTGGCCGACCTGCTGGCCAAGGCCCCGGCGCCGACGCCGGTCTACGGCGCCAGCTGAGCCGGCGAGCCGGCGTCAGGCGCAGAGGGCGCCGGTGTCGAGCAGCGGGAAGTCGAAGGCCACCGTCGAGTCGAGGGGCACGACGTCGGTGCCGCTCCAGGTGTAGGCGCAGTACGGGTCGTCCGGGAAGGGCTCGGTGTAGCGCAACGTCAACGGGCTGCGGGTGTCCTCGACCGAGGGCACGAGCAGCCGGCCCTCGGCGTCGGTCCGGGCGTACATGCCGGCCGGGTCGACCCAGACGTAGCGGTCGGCCACCGGCTTGCCGTCGACCAGCACCCGGACCGTGGTGCCGCTGCACCACCCGCAGACGATCGGCGCGACCGGGGATACGGCGAGGCAGCCGGTGCCGAGCACGCCGAGGGTGAGCCCGAACAGCACGGCGGTGCCCCGGGCCCCGAGGCCCCGGCGGCGGCGTCGCCGGCGCTGCGTCTGTCGTGCGGCCGCGTGGCGACGGTCCCGTCGATCCTCCATGTCCCCTCCTCGGGTCGGTTTCCCCACGAGACGACCGCCGGCCCTCCCTGGTTCCCCCCATCCTTGCCCGCCAGCGTCGTGTGGGTGCGCAATGCATC
>JAKOVR010000189.1 GCA_029782025.1 Actinomycetes bacterium
GACGTCCTCGAGCTCGGCCACGACCTGGTGGAGCCGGTCGGCCGAGGCCGAGAAGACGTCTCGCCCGCTCACCGCCGCCAGCGCCCGACCCACCAGCTCGATCGCGCCGTCCTCGTCGCGAAGGTGGGCCACCGCGACCGCCGCCGCCTCCCGGTGGGCCACCGCGTCGGCCAACAGCCGCTCCTCGCGATCGAGCGCGCCGTCCTCGTCGTCGTCGTCGAGGGCGGCTGCGTCGAGCTCCTCCACCTGGAAGCGCAGCAGGTCGATCTCCCGGGCGCGGGCCCGCTCGTCGCCGCCCAGGGCGTCGAGCCGCTCCTGCACCTCACGCACCCGGGCCCGGGCCTGGTCGAGGGGGCCGAGGTCGATCCCGCCGAAGACGTCGAGGGCCCGTCGCTGGGCGGGAACGCCGAGCAGCGACTGGTGGTCGTGCTGTCCGTGCAGGTCCACCAGATCCCGACCGCAGGCCACCAGCGCCGCCACCGTGGCCAGGTTGCCGTCGACGTAGGCCCGGCTGCGCCCGTCGGCGGGCACCACCCGCCGGAGGACGACCTCCCGCTCCTCGCCGTCGACCGTGAGGAGGAACCGGCCCTCGACCGTGGCCTCCGACGTCCCGGCCCGGACGATCGAGGTGTCGGCCCGTCCGCCGAGGAGCAGGTCGAGGGCGCCCACGACGAGCGTCTTGCCCGCGCCGGTCTCGCCGGTGAGCGCCGTCATGCCGGGGCCGAAGACGACCGCGATCTCCTCGATCACGCCCAGGTTCCGGACCACCAGTTCGAGGATCATCGGTCGCTCAACCCGAACTTCGACTTGAGGATCCGGTGGAAGTCCCGGTGGCCCAGCTCCACCAGGCGGGCCACGTGGGTGCTGGCCCGGCAGCGCAGCGTGTCGCCGTCGTGCACCTCGGCGAGGACGCGACCGTCGACGGTCAGCGTGGCGCTGCGCCCGCCGTTCACGGTGAGGGAGATCTCCGTGTCGGGGCCGAGGACGAGGGACCGGTCGAAGAGCATGTGGGGCGACACCGGGGTGAGCAGCAGCGCCCGGTGCGACGGGGCGATGATGGGGCCCCGGGCGGAGAAGGCGTAGGCCGTCGAACCGGTGGGGGTGGCCACGATCAGCGCGTCGGCCTCGTAGGGCGTGAACAGGTCGCCGTCGAGGCGCACCTCCAGCCGGACGGTGTGGCCACTCAGCGTCTTCTCCAGCACCGCCTCGTTGAGGGCCAGGGCCTCGAGCGCCGGCGCATCGTCGGCGCGGCCGTGGCGCACCAGCTCGACCTGCAGCATCATCCGCTCGTCGATCTCGTAGTCGCCGGCGAGCACGCGGCCCATGGCTGCCCGGGCCTGGTCGGGCTCCACCTGGGTGAGGTAGCCGAGCTGGCCGAGGTTGATGCCGAGCACCGGGATCGTGCGCCTCCCGGCAAGGTCGACCGTGCGCAGGATCGTGCCGTCGCCGCCGAGGCTCACCAGCACGTCGACGCCGTCGAGCACGTCCGGCCCCGAATCGGTCTCGGTCAGCCGGGCGGTGTGGCCCTGCTCGGCGACCCAGTGCGCCAGCTCGCCGGCCAGCGCCAGCGCCTCGGGACGCGCCTCGTTCACCACGAAGCCGATCGTGCTCATCGGGACCTCACCCGACCATCATGGCCGCTCACCGCCCCCGGTTCGGTCACCGTCGGCCCGCCGCACGAACCCGGTGACCGCGTTGCGGCGCGCCCCCGTCGCCGCCGTGAGGACATCGACCACCGTCCGAGCCGGGACCCCCGCGTCGAGGAGCGCCCGCACCACGGCCGGCGGCACCGGCTCCTCCTCGCCGCCGCCGCCCGAGCCGTCCGCCCACCCGAAGGAGAGCCCGAGCAGGAGGTCGTGCCGCTCCCCCGCCAGGGCGCCGGCGACGTCGTCGGGACGGCCCCGCACCAGCGACCGGTCGGGCCGATTCCAGCGCAAGGCCAGCGCCGCCGCCGCCGGCGGCTCCGCCCCGCGGGTCCGGGCCAGGAGCGCCCGGGCTCGGGCCGCGGACAGCGCCCCGACCACGCGCCCACCCCGCCGGGCCCACTGCATCGCCCCCTCGAACGCCTTCGACCCGGTCCCGGCCGGAGCGATCACGACGGGCCCGTCGCCCCCGAGGACGTTGGCCAGCCCCACCTCGGGCGACAGCCCGGCGGTGTCCCACACCGGTTCGGCACCGAGCGACCGTACGAGCGCAGGGACCGCCAGCCCGGGCCAGCCCGATGCGTCGTGCACCACGAGCACGCCACCGGCGAGGGTGCGGGCGGCCGCCTCGAGCGCACCGGCATCCCCGGCGCCGACGACCGGGTGCCCGGCGTGCAGCCAGGCCTCGGCCGTGGGTCCACCGTCGCCGACCAGCACCACGAGCGGGCGGCCGTCGGCCCGTCCGCTCGCCACCCGGAGCTCGAGAGTGAGGGCGGTGGCAGGGTCCCGGAGTCGGGCCGCGACCGTGCGGGGCAGATCGCGGGCGCCCACCGGGCTCTCGGTGGCGATGGTGTCGTGGCCCCGGGCGGTGCTCCGGCGGAGCACGAGACCGTCACCGGGATGCCAGGTCGGGTTGGCCGTCGCCACCACGTCGAACACGGGCACCGGATCGCCGTCGACCGTGAGCGTGGCCCGCACCGGGCCGACGAGCCCGCCGAGCCCGCCCTCGACGACGGTCGCACCCACACCGATGACGCACGTCGCCCGTTCCGTGATGTCGGTCGCCTCCGCCAGCTCGAGCGTGGCGTCGTGGGTGGCCCTGATCGCCGGGTGCCCCCGGGCGACGACACGGGCGAGGAGGCGGGCCGTCATCGTCCCATCGTGCCCGATGGTGGACAGGCGGCGGCGCCAGCTCCACCCTACGATGACCGCCGATGGACCTCCTCGTCGGCCGTGAGCGCCGCCCGCTCGACGACGCGGAGGTCGAGGCCGCGCTCGACGCGGCGGCGGTGGTCGTGGTCGACGTCGGCACCGGCGACGGGCGCGGCGCCTACCGCCTGGCCCAGCAGCACCCCGACTGGCTCGTCATCGGCATCGACCCCGCGGCCGAGCGGATGGCCGACACGGCGCGGAAGGCGCAGCGCAAGCCGTCCCGGGGCGGGTGCCCCAACGTGTGGTTCTGCGTGGCCAGCGCCGAGGCCCCGCCGCCGATCCTCTCGGGACGGGCCCACCGGGTCGACGTGGTGCTGCCGTGGAGCAGCCTGCTCCGTGGGGTCGTCCGGGGCGACCGCGGCGTGCTGACCGGCCTGTGCGGCCTCCTCCGGACCGACGGCGAGCTCACCGCCGTCGTCGGGACCGACATCTGGCGCCCCCCGGTCCCGACCGACATCGTCGGCCTCGACCAGCCTCGCCCCGGCGACCCAGACGGCACGCTCGCCGCCGCCTACCGGGCCGCCGGCCTCGAGCTCACCGGGGTCAGCCCGGCGGGAGCCGACGAGCTCGCCCGGTCCACGTGGGCCCGGCGGTTGGCGGCGCCGGGCGAGCGCTTCGTCCTCATCACCGCCCGCCGCGCCGCGCCCGCGGCGGGCGCCGTCGGATGACCCGCTTCTTCCCGCCCGTTCGCCGGTGGGCCCTGCCGGCGGCGATGCTGGCCGCCTTCGTCGCCAGCCGGGTCCTGGCCAGTCGGTCCGGGATGATCTACGACATCAGCCCGATCACCTATGCCTGGCAGATCGTCGACCCGGTGCACCTGCAGGCCCGTCCCCTCGAGTCGCTCTGGTACCTGCACACCCAGCCGCCGCTGTTCAACGCCTTCCTCGCCGCCGGCCTGGCTGTCCCGCTCGACACCGCCGTCACGTTCCGCATCCTGTTCAGCGCCATGGGCCTCGGGATCATGGCCCTGATGCACGACCTGGCCGTGCGCCTCGGCGTCCCCCGACGCGTCGCCGCCGCCCTCGCCGTCCTCTTCATCGTCTCCCCCGGCGCCCTCCTCTACGAGCACTGGCTGTTCTACGAGTACCCGCTCGTCCTGCTCCTGCTCGCCACCTTCGACCTGTTCCACCGCTACGCCTCCACCGGCCGGGTGCGGCCGCTGGCCGGCCTCGCCGCCGCCGGCGGCGCCCTCGTGCTCACCCGGTCGCTGTTCCACCCCGTGTGGCTCGTCCTGCTGTTCCTCGCCGCCGCCCTGGCCCACCGCCCCCGGACAGGATGGCGCGTCGCCGCCGCCATCGCCGGCGTCCCCCTGGGCCTCGTCGCCGTCCTGGTGGTCAAGAACGCGGTGCTGTTCCATTCGCCCTCGCTCAGCTCCTGGTTCGGCATGAACCTCTCCCGCACCACCAACGAGCAGATCGCCGGCGGCGAGCGCGACGCCTTGGTCACGAGCGGTGCCATCTCCCGGTACGCCGAGTCGCTCCCGTTCCAGCCCTACGCCGGGTACGAAGCCCTCGGGCCGCCGTGCACGCCGGCCCACCCCGACATCCCGGTCCTGGCCGAGCCCACCGCACCCCGGGGCTCGGTGAACTTCAACTACGAGTGCTACCTCCCCATCTACGCCGCGGAACAGCACGACGGCCTGGTGATCCTCCGGCGCTACCCGCGGCGGGTGCTGGCCGGGCAGCTCGCCTCCTACGAGATCTTCTTCAAGGCGGCGAGCGACTACGTGTTCCTCGAACCCCAGCGGGCCCACATCGAGGGATACGCCCGCTGGTACCGGACCTGGGTCGAATGGGCCGTGCCCTGGGACAACCCCCGCCCCGAAGGCCTGCGGCGCGACCAGACAGGGCTCAACGACCTCCACATCAGCCTCCTGGCCGTCGCCGCCTGCGCCGCCGCCGCGGCGGCGGGGGTGCTCGGCGTGTGGCGTTGGCGTCGGCACGGGATGAACGCCGTGCGGGCCACCGCCGCCGCCGCCGGCCTGACCACGGTGCTGCTGACGGTGGCCGCCAACGCGTTCGAGATCGGCGAGAACAACCGGTTCCGCTTCACGATCGAACCGCTCACCCTCGTGCTGCTGGCGGCGTGCGTGACCTGGCTGGTCCGGTGGACCAGGCTGCGGTACGCGCCACGCGCTGCCGTCGGGGACCCCGACGGAACGGCCTAAGCCTTCTTGGCCGGAGCCTTCTTGGCCGGAGCCTTCTTGGCCGCTGCCTTCTTAGCCGGGGCCTTCTTCGCCACCGCCTTCTTCGCCACGGCCTTCTTGGCCGGGGCGGCCGCGGCCGGCGCCGGCTTCGCCGCCCCCCGGCCGGTGAGGCTCTCGATCTTCTTCTCCAGCCGGCGGATGTCGGCCTTGGTGGCGATGCCCACGTTGGCGATCTGGGCCCGGATCTCCCGGTCGATCACCTCGAGCAGGCGCTCGC
The DNA here is from genome assembly GCA_029782025.1 of Actinomycetes bacterium. GTDB lineage: Bacteria > Actinomycetota > Acidimicrobiia > Acidimicrobiales > Acidimicrobilacustridaceae > JAKOVR01. Next base: position 5,279 of record JAKOVR010000189.1, read on the forward strand.
TCTGGCGCCGGCCCTGCTCCACCACCTCGTTGGCGAGCTGCTGCACCTGCTCGACCTGCTGCTCCGCCGTCTGCTGCAGCGAGGAGAGGACCGATTCCCACCGCTCCTGGGCCGCCTGGGTGGCCTCACGGCCGGCGTCCAGCGGGGACTTGAACAGATCGCGACGTGCCATGCCTGCAGGGTAAGAGAGCCCTGCCAGCGGCGCCAAACCGGCTCCCGACCCTGTGCCACCACTCGGACCGCGCCGCTCGATACGGTGGCCTCCTCCCGTGAACGACGCCCCCCGATCAGAGGTAGCCCGACCGTCGCGCCGCGCCGTGCTCGGCGCGGGAGCTGCCGCGCTGGCGTGGGCCGCGGGATGCTCGAAGCCGCCGGCGTCACAGCCGAGCGCCGTGTCGTCCGAGGAGGTCCGCTACGGCGACCACCCGAAGCAGGCCGGCACCCTGCGCGTGCCGCTCGAGCCGACGGCCCGGCCCGTGGTGGTGCTCGTCCACGGCGGGTACTGGAGCCCGGGCTTCACCCGTGAGTCCATGGCGCCGATCTCCGACGACCTCACCCGGCTCGGCTACGCCACCTGGAACATCGACTACCGCACCGTCGGCGAGGACGGCGGCGGCTGGCCCGTGACGGCCGAGGACGTGGGGGCCGGGATCGACAAGCTCACCGCCCTGACCGCCAACCATCGGCTCGACCTCGAGAAGGTGGTGTTCCTGGGCCACAGCGCGGGGGCCCAGCTCATGGTCTGGGCCGCGGCCCGGACGGGGCGTGACGGCCGGGAGGGCGCCGCCGTCCACCCGAAGGCGGCGGTGAGCCTGTCGGGCGTCCTCGACCTCTCGCGGGCGGCCGCCGGCGGCAACGGCGACCTGCAGACGCTGGCCGACAGCACGCTCGCGTTCATGGGCGGGTCGCCCGATGACCGCCCGGCCCGCTACCGCCAGGCCGATCCCATCGAGCTCCTGCCGCTCGGGATCCCGATGCTGGTCATGCACGGCGCCCAGGACAAGAAGGTCCCCCCGGAGCACAGCCGGGCCTTCACCGATCGGGCGCTCCGGGCCGGCGACACGGTGTCGCTGGTGGAGCTCCCCAAGGCCGACCACTTCGACGTGATCCGTCCCACGAAGGCCTGGTGGGACGAGGTGCTGCGCTGGCTCCCGACCATCGTCGGGGACCCCCTCGGCTGACGGGCCGGCTACGGGGCGAGCGCGCCGCCGTCGCCGAGGAGGGCCACGGCGGCGGCGAGGTCGGCGGCGACAGCGGCGGGCACGGGTTCCACCGGCAGGTCGCCCGGCCCCGTCACCCCCGACAGCACCAGGAGGAACCGGTACCCGAGCTGCACGGCGAACCGCCCGTCGGTGTCGGCCCGGTCCCCCACCATCACGCCGTCGGGGCCGAGCAGCGCCCGGACGAGCTCGGCCATGGGGGCATGGGGCTTCCCCGCGATCTCCGGCGTGGCTCCGGAGGCGGTCACGATCGAGGCCAGGATGGCCCCGCCCCCGGGGATGAGCCCGTCCGGGGTCGGGTAGGTGGCGTCGGCGTTCGTGGCGATGAGCCGGGCCCCACGACGCACCGCGACGCTGGCGATGCGCATGCGCTCGTAGTCGAAGTCGCGGTGGAAGCCCACCATCACGGCGTCGGCGTCGCCGTCCCGCACCACCTCGACGCCCCGCCGCTCGAGCTCCTCCACCACGCCGGGCCCGGCACACACGAGGACGCGCTCGCCCGGCATGACGAGCCGGGCCGCCGCCATCGCCGAGGTCAGGACGGCCCCACCGGGATCGATGCCGAAGCGCTCGAGCTTCTCCTCCACCTCGGACCGCGGCACCGAGGAGTTGTTGGTGACGAACCCCACCGTCTCGCCCCGGGCCCGCAAGGCGGCGACGGCGGCCGCCGCCCCGGGGATGGGTTCCTCCCCCAGCCACAGCACGCCGTCGAGGTCGAGGGCCCAGGCCATGGACCGGATCGTCGCACGCGGCGACGGAATCCGAGAAGTCGGCGCCGGTCCGCTAGAACAGGGCCGTGCCCACGTTCCGACCGTTTCCCGGCCTCCGCTACGACCCCGACCGCTTCGATCCCGCCCTCGTCACCGCGCCTCCCTACGACGTGATCGACGACGAGGAGCGCGCCGGGCTGGCGGCCCGGGACCCCCACAACGTCGTCACGATCGACCTGCCCCAGGCCGACGGCGACCCCTACCGGGCGGCGGCCGACACGATGGCGCAGTGGCGACGAGAGGGCGTCCTCGTGCAGGACCCCCCGACGTTCTACGGGTACCGCATGACCTCGCGCGACGAGGCGGGGCGGCCCCGCCACACGACCGGGGTGTTCGGCGCCCTCGAGCTCACGCCGCCCGGCCAGGGCGGCATCCTGCCCCACGAGCAGACCACCCCGAAGGCCAAGACCGACCGCCTCGACCTCACCCGCGCCACCCACGCCAACCTCTCGGCGGTGTGGGGCCTCTCCCCCGCCGCCGGGCTCACCGCGCTGGTCGAGCCCCGGGCCGACGACCGGGTCACCACGTGGCTGGACGACGACGCCGTCGAGCACAGCACCTGGACCATCGCCGACCCCGAGCGCCAGGCCGCGATCTCGGCCGCGGTGGCCGGCGCCCCGGTGGTGATCGCCGACGGCCACCACCGCTACGAGATCTCCCTCGCCTACCGCGACGAGGTCGGCGCCGCC
>JAKOVR010000198.1 GCA_029782025.1 Actinomycetes bacterium
GACCTTCATCTTCACGCTCTGACCCTCGACCTCGTCGATGCGGACCTGCACCGAGTCGGCCGTGACACCGGCGAGGTCGACCGACCCGGCCCGGCACCCTTGCGGGCTCCCGCCGGCGGGGCAGGTGGCGTACGACTGCAGGTCGAGGGGCACCTCGCGCCCACCGGCGATCACCGTGACGCGCTTGGGGACCGAGAAGCCCTCCTTCTTCGACGCCGAGAGGCTCACGGACCGCACGGGCCGGCCGCCCTGGGATCCGAGGCGGAGGGTGATCGTCTCGCCCGGGCGGGCCGGGGCCACCCAGGACGTGGCGGGATCGTTGTCGACGGCGTAGCCGGCCCAGTTGGCCGGGTCGGCCTCGAACCGGCGGCTCCCCTCGGCCGAGAGGGGTTGCCCGACCACGCGGTTGATGCCGGCGTCGCTGCTCCCGGGGCGGACCCGCAGGTCGCCGACGACGTCGAAGGGTCGTTGGTTCAGCACCAGGAACCGGCGGCGCAACGTGGTCTCCTCGTCCACCGGGCCGACGCCCTGCTGACGGTAGAAGAGGAAGTTGAACGGGGCCCGGTTGGCCAGCTCGCCGATGTCGGGCCGTTGGGTGGCGAGCAGCTGGACGTCGGTGGGCGCCTGCACGTACTCGGTGAGGTCGAGGCCCGGGAAGGTGATGTCGGCCACCCCGACCACGTTGGCGTTGGGATCGACGGCCGAGATGCGCACCCCGATGTAGCTCGTGTACTTGTCGGGGAAGCTCACCTCGACGTGGCGGAGGTTGGTCCCCGGCGCGACGGTGGCGTTGCGCATCGAGACGGGCTGGACGCTGCCGTCGCTGAAGCTCAGCGAGATCTCCTGGATCCCCTGCCCGTCGCCGAGGAGCACCGGCAGGTCGAACGACGCTTTGGTGACGTGCTTGGGCGCAGCCAGGTAGATCTGGAAGATGCGCGCGGTCGGGCCCTCCGACTTGCGCATCGACCAGATGGTGGCGGGGTTGCCGTCGAAGGCGTTGCTGGGCCGGAACCAGGGTTGGGAGCCGTCGGTGGTGCGGGGGGGTCCGGTGAGCGAGATCTGCTTGGCGTCGGGGTACCACGCCACCGACTCCGAGCCGGTCGTCGTGAACAGACCCCGTACCGTCCGGTCGAGCGACTGCTGGTCGGCCAGCAGGTAGCTGTAGTCGGGTTCGTAGCTGAGCATCACCCGGAGGCGGCGCCGGTTGGTGTCGGTCACGACCACCGACCCGCCCGAGGTCAGCGCCTCCTTCAGGTCGTCGGGGGCGAACGCTCCGGTGTACTCCACGGGCAGGTCGCCGGCGAGGTACCCGCTCATGGCCAACGGGGTCCAGGCCGCGCCGTCGCCGGCCACCAGCAGCGGGGGCTGCCGGGCGATCATGCGGACGTCGGGGCTGCCCGGCAACCGCAGCTCGAAGATCTCCACGGGCGGGAGGCCCGCCTCCAGCTTGGCGTCGGCGCTCTCGTCGCCGTCGGCGCGGGTGTTCTCGCCCACCCCGCCGAAGGTGGCGATCCGGGTGAGGTCGGGGTCGTGGCGGAGGCCCTCGAACGCCGCCGGGCGCGGCCGCTTGATCGCCTTCCAGTCGAGGTCGTTGCGCAGCAGCACATAGCGCACGCCGAGCCGCCGCAGGACCGGCGCCAAGGTGCCGGCCCGGTAGGCCGGATCGGCGGCGTTGAAGGAGACGGTCTCGATCAGGTTGGCCGCCTGCGGGGTGGACAGCGGCACCCCGGTGGCGATGGCGTGGGGACGGGCCAGGAGCGCGTCGAAGATGTCGTCGCCGACCCATCCCCACCGGTAGCGGGAGCGGCTGGTCATCGGGAGGATGAGCACCCGGTCGTTGCCGGGCTGCTCGTCGAGCCACCGGAGCGCGTCGTTCCAGTACCCGGGGATCTCCTTGAACTGCTGGGTGTCGTTGTAGAGGTTGCCGCTCCAGAAGGGGAACGCGGTCACCGTCATGGCGGACAGCACGAGGGCGAGCGGGATGGCCGCCAACTGGCGGTCCACGGCGGCGATGCGTCGGACGGTGGCCCCGACGCCGTAGGCCATCAGGGCCGAGAACCCGATGGCCAACCCGGAACCGATCTTGTAGGTGTTGCGGAAGGCGGTGAGGAACGGGATCTTGTTGAAGGCCCAGAGGATGCGCACCCCGACCGGGGCCGGCGCGTTCAGGGGGAAGGCACCCACCAGGACGAACAGCGAGAACAGGGCGAAGCCGGCGAACAAGAGCCGCGGGCGCCACTGGCTGAGCCAGAAGGCGAAGAAGGCCACCAGCATCGGGACGAAGGTGCAGAAGACCACCCAGGGGTTGTCGAAGTAGCTGGCGAACTGGGGCTTGAGGAGTTGCCCGTTGTCCTTGAAGTACGACAGCCAGTTGCCGAGGCCCCGCGCCGACTCGGGCCAACTCGAGGCCTGGAAGCTGATCTCGGCCGCCTCGGTGTCGTTGAGCCGCTGGTTGAACGCGGCGGCGCCGAGGTAGATCTTGGCCAGCACGGCGGCGTTGGTCAGGAGGGTCAGCCCTCCCGCTCCGGCGACCCAGCCGACGTAGCGCCGCAGCGTCACCGACCGCTCGACCAGGAGCATGTACACCGACAGCGGGATGAGCGGGACCATGTTGTAGACGAGCCCGGGGACGTCGACGTTGCCGGGCACGAGGACGAGCAGGGCGAATACGCCGGCCCACCGCCACGGCCGCTCGGCCAGCAGGCCCCGGCGGAAGGCGACGATCAGCCACGGGGCCATCGCGACCTGCAGGTAGAGGTTCGAGAACGGGGTGAGGAAGGTGGCGGAGTAGGCCCCGAACATGAGGGCCAGCGCGGCCAGGAGGTGCTCGAGCGAGCGACGGGGCACGAACAGCCGCATCACCTCGACCATCCCCATGCCCGCCACCACCAGCAGGAGCGCGTGCCAGAGGTGCTCGGTGAGGATGGCGTCGAGCCCGATGGCCCGGAACACGGCCATCGGCACGGTGCCGCCGGGCCAGAAGTCCTCCCGGACCCGGCCGAGGCCACGGGTGCCGTCCCAGATGGTGAAGGACTTCACGACCCGCCGGGCCGGGTTCCAGTACTGCTCGAAGCGGTTGTCGCCGACGTACCGGCCCCGCGAATTCGACACCGTGGCCGCCACCGCCAGGGCGGTGAGGACCCAGAAGGTCGGCCAGCCCGTGGCGCAGAACCACGCCCAGGCGCGGCCGGCGGCGCCGTGCGGCGCCCCCTCGGGCTGATCGGGCCGCGGGCGCGACGACGCGTCGCGACCGGCGTCGGCGCGGGCGGTGGCGGTCACGCGGCGGCGCTACCCCGCTTGAGGCGGAGGAACTGGCGCTCCCAACCGAACCAGCTCGCCGACGCGGTGACGATCGTGAGGACCACGACACCGACCAGCAGCGGCACGAAGGCCGAGCCGATCGCCCCCTGCAGCGCGTCGCGGGTCCCGCCCACGACGCGGCGCACCGCGTCGCCGACCCCACCGAAACCCCCGGTGTCGCCCGGCTTCTCCCGTTCGGGCTTGAGCCAGTCGAGCCAGAGCTTGTGCCAGAGGTACACCCCGTAGGAGATGGTGCCCAGGTAGCGCGGGACGGGACGGGCGAGGGCCTGCCGGATCGGGCTGTGGGCCGTGCTGCCGACGATGCCCGGGAGGAGCAGGAACAGCGCCGACACCCCGTTGAACAGGAAGCGGGTGAAGACCTGCGCTGTCGTCTCCTTGGCCGCCCCCACCACGGTGGCCGGGTCGATCCCCCGCAGCAGGGCCAGGATGACGTAGGTCCAGGCGCTCAGGACCCAGCACACCCAGGGGGTGTTGGCCAGCACCCGGATCAGCCGGGGCAGGGCGTGGCCGCGGTCGGCCCAGGTCACAGCCACCGCCATCACCATGCCGAAGGCGAACCAGTCGAGGTAGTTCGGGAGCCACAGGTGCTGGCTGTCGTCGGCGGTGGTCGACAGGGGCACCACCACCAGGCGGTAGGTCCAGGCGATCACCACGAGCAGGGCCAGCCCGAGGAGCTGGCCCTGCATCTTGGTGCGGTCCGTCCGGGCCGATCCCGCCACGCCGCGTCGGATGGCCAGGGCCAGGACGGGGAGCACGGCGTAGAAGGAGATCTCGATGCAGAGCGTCCAGGCCACCGACAGGCCGACGATGCCGAACCGGGGGCGGTAGATCTGGGTGAAGGAGTAGAGCGTGACGTACTCGTCGAGGCGCCGCTCCCCTCCCTTGAACCCCACCAGCAGCAGGAAGGCGGTGAGGGCCAGCCAGTAGCCGGGAACGATGCGGACCAGGCGGTTCCAGTAGAAGTGCCGCCACCTCGGGGCTGGACGGTCGGCGAGGTGGGCGACGACGAAGGGCCGGTACAGCAGGAAGCCCGACAGGAGGAAGAACACCGCCACCCCGAAGTTGCCGAGGTTGCCGAGCAGGCTGGCCACGAAGCCACCGTCGCGCACCAATCCGGCGGCCCCGGCGACGTGGTAGAGCACCACCCCGAACGCGGCGATGGCCCGGAACCCGTCGAGGGTGGCGAACCGCCCCCCGTGGTCGGGCAGCAGCGCCCGTCGGAGGCGCTGGCCGACTCGCGCCGTCCCGCCCTCGGCCGGACCGGTGGTGGACGCCGGCGACGCGGGAACGGTCGAGCTCACGGCACCGTCGTGCCGCCGGCCCCCGGTTGCTTGGTGGCCTTCGTGGTGCTCGAGCTGGCCTGGCCGCCGCCCGTGGTGGACGGTGCCCCCTCCCCCGCCGTGGTGGTGGAGGACGAGGCCTTCGGCTTGCTGGTGGTGGAACGCTCGGGAGCCGTCACCGATGGTGCGTCGAGCCCCTTGAGGGCCACGAACTCGCTCCAGCGGGCATCGGCGACCTTCTTTCCCTCACCGATGAGCCCCGCCTTGGTGCCCTGGGTCTGGAGGTAGCTGTCGGTGAAGGTCTTCACCGGCGACCCGTTCACGAACACGGTGATGGTGGGGCCGACGAACTCCACCTTGATGGTGGTGCCGTCCTCCAGGCCCTTCACCAGACCGATGTTCTCGACGCCGTCGGGCTTGGCCGACTTGCCGTCCTTGACCTTGAACACGTTGAAGGTCTTGGCCGAGGCCGAACCGGCGATGTACCAGTACGCGTTGGGCCCCCGATAGCGGAACACCAGCCCCCACCCGTCGGTGAACTTCGACGCCGTCGCCTGGACGGAACCGTCACCCGAGCCGATGTCGACGACGGCGAGGTTGCGGGGGCCCTTGTCGTTGAGGACGCTGATGTAGGCCTTCCCCTCCTTCACGCCCCAGGTGCCCGACACGGCCTCCCAGTCCTCGCCGGTGCGGGCCTTACCCAGACCGGCGGAGTTGTCGGCCCGGTCGAACTGGTCGCGCACCGCCGGCTGGTTCTGCTGCCCGCCGCCGGCCTTGTCGGTCCCGGTGGTCGAGGCGTTGGTGTCGGCTTTCCGCCCGTTGAGCACCACCATGGCCCCGAGACCGAGCACCCCGAGCACCACGGCGATGGCGACCAGGAGCTTCCAGCTCAGGATGGAGTCGGCCTCGTCCCACTCCTCATCGGCCGCGGCCGGGGCCGGAGCCGGTGCCGTGGACGCTGTGGACGGTGAGGACGGGGTGGGCGGGGTCGAGGCGTCGTCGGGAGTGGGGTCGTCCATGGAGTTCCGGATCTGGTCGGGCACACGTGCCCATCGACGGCCGGCGGCGCCGCATCACCGGGCCGGCTGGGGCGGGGGCGACGGTACCAGATCACCCCGGGCCCGACGTGACACCGAGAGCGTCGCCAGGACGGCGATGACCGCGGCCACGACGTTGCCGATCAGCCAGCCGTCGGCCGCGCCACTGATGCCGCGGGTCCCGACCAGCGCCGTGCAGGGCACGATCGTGCAGAGCGCGAACCCGGCGGTGATGACCACGGTGCCCGCCGAATGGTGCCGCATCCGGGCGTAGGCCAGGCAGATCGACGTGACGGCCCAGGGCACGCCGGCGGCCACCAGGCGGGGGAGGATCGTCGCCGTGTCGTCGTAGCGCTCGCCGAAGGCGAGGCGCGTGCCCGGACCGGCCAGCACCGCCGCACCGACCGCCAGGCCGCCCATCACCCCGACGGCGAGCACGAGGCCGGTCCGCACCTGGTGGCGGGCCCGGGCCAGGTGGGCGAGCCGGTCCTCGTCGCGACTGCCTTCCGCCAGCACCACCTGGGCGATGGTGTGGGGTACGAGGAACACCACCGACGTCACGGTCCAGGCGAGGTAGAAGCTGGCGTTCTCGGTGCTGCTCACCCGTTGGTTCACGATGATGGGGAGGAGGTACTGGGGGCCCCACGCGGCGAGGAGCCCCGCGTAGTTGACCATCGAGAACTGGAGCGCCAGTGGGGCGTCCGGGGGCAGGTCACGGAACCCGCCCCGGAGCGGCAGCGGGGTGGCCCGCCGCAGCAACAGCACGCCCACCACCCCGGACAGGGCCGGCAACCCGGCCATGATGATGAGGAGGCCGAGCGGGTTGGCGGACAGCGCGTGCACGTAGAGCAGCGGGATGCGCAGGGTGGCCACCAGCACCACGCGGGCCAGGACCCAGTGCCACAGCCGGAGGGTGACGAGACGCACCTCGACGAGGACGGCGAGGGACTGGCCGGTGACCAGACCGATGAAGATGGCCGCCCCACCGACCGGGGAGAGCCCGAAGAGCGCGTCGTGGGCCTCGGGGCGGAACAGGGTCGGGGACTGGGCGGCGACGAGGAAGGCCGCGCCACCCACGACGGCGGTGGTGGCGGTGAAGGCCAGCGCCCAGTTGTAGAGCGTGTTGGCGTGGCGGGTGTTGCCCACGCAGAAGCGGGCCACGGCCACCGGCAGCCCCATCGAGGTGGCGTAGTTGACGAAGAGCAGCGCGGCGAAGAGCGTCGAGGCCAGGCCGACGGTCTCGTTGCTGGAGAAGTGGGCGGCGAGGGACCAGTAGCCGAACCCCCCGACGGCGGTCACGGCCACGTTGGCCACGAACCACACCGATCCCTTGATCACCTCGCCATGACCGGCGCGCAGCAGCCGCAACCCGGCGCCGCCGGGTCGGCTGGTGTCGTCCGTTCGTGCCGCCTCCCCGTCCTCCCCCGAGGTGGCGGTCATGCCACCCGGTCCGGTGCGCCCGGCGCCCGGGCCCGTGACCGGCTCCGGGCCGTCAGTACGGCCATCGACCGTCCCCTCCGAGCAGCCGCGTCAACGGTGCGAGCTTGGCCAGGATCAGCACCTTGATGAGCAGGTTGCGGGCGAAGTAGGGGAGCTCGAGCAGCTGCCGGAAGGCGTTGGCCATCCGGTCGGCGGGGGTGAGATCGACGCGCTGGTACTCGGCCATCGTGTTGGAGCGCCCGACGTAGCGGAACTTCCCGGAGAAGAGCATGGTGAGGTAGATGGCCCAGGTGAGCCCCCACGCCGCGAAGCTGTCATGGATCAGGAGGGTGCCCTTCAGAGGCACCTTGGGGGCCCAACGCCGGATGTCGTCGAGCGCCGGCCGGTACCGGTGAGCACCGTCGATGTACAGGAGCTCGATCTCGCCGGGGACGTCGGCGACGGCGTCGTGGCTGTACTTGCGGAGGTGGTGGATGCGGTGCCGCACACCGGCCCGCTCGAGGTTCCCGAGGAAGATCTGGTGATCCTGCTCGGCCTCGTCGGCGAACCCCTCGAACTCGTGGGGACCCCGGTCGTTGCCCCCGTGCGGATCGATCGTGACGATCTCGACGCCGGCCGGGGCGGCCGACGCCAGCACGATGGCGGAGCGTCCGTGGAAGGAGCCGATCTCGACGATGCGGTCGCCCGGACGCAGCTCCGAGGCCCGGTCCCACAGGCGGGCGGCCTGGCCCCTCGTCATCCAGCCCTCGACGTCGCGGATGCCCTGGAACACCTGGTCGAAGGTGCGCCCCGGCGCCGGTGCCCCCTCGGTCGTGTCCTGGTCGGCGACGGGGACGTCGGTCGTCGGCTGGTTCGATGGGGACGGAGCGGGCACGAACTCTCCAGGGCGGGACGACGGAACGGAGCGGCGGGACCGGGCGGTGGCCCGGTCCCGGAGCGGAGGGAGTATACGGTGCTGGCCTGGACCGGCCGGGTTCCCCGCCCCCTCGACCTCGCCATGCCACGCCCGCGCCCTACCCCCCCACCCCCCACGGCCACCGAGCGGCGGCCCCCCGTCCGCCGCCGCCGCGCCAGGGGCGCCCAGGTGCTCGCCGCGGGGCTCGTCCTCACCGCACCGTTGGCCCTGGCCGCCCCGGCCAGGGCGCAGGACCCCACCTCCACCGACGCGGGGGGCACCGACGGGATCGACGGCACCGAGGTGCCCCGCCACCTCCGCCAGCCGGCGCCGGTCATCATCGTCGACGATCCCCGGGTCGACCCGGACCTCGGCGCCGTCCCCCTCGAGGGCGAGGACTACGACCGGGCCGTCGCCGCCTACCTCGGCACCCAGCAACGGCGGGATCAGGCCGCCGAGACCTTCAACCACGCCGTCACCGAGCTGACCGACCTGCTCGCGGCCAAGACCCGCCTGGCCAGTGAGCGCAACGTGGCCATCCGCCGCAAGGGCAAGGCCGAGAACCGGCTCCGCGAGCTGCGGGGGGAGCTGAAGGGCGTCGCCGTGGACGGGTACGTCCGGGGGGGCCTGGGGGGCCCGATCGAGGGCAGCCTCGACGTGGAGGAGGCGCTGGTCAACAGCCGGCGGCGGGTCTACGTGAGCACGCTGCACGGTGACCAGCTGGCCGAGCAGCGCCTGAACCTGGCCGTGCTCGACGAGATGACCACGACATTGGCCCGGACCGAAGCCGAGCAGCGCGCCGTGGACGAACGCATCGGGCGGGTCTCCGAGACGAGGGACCGGGCGGCCGAGGAGCGCGAGCAGGCCACGACGCAGCTGTCGCTCGACAAGCGGGCAGTCGCCGACACCCGCCTGCTGGCCCGGGTGGTCGACCTCGACTACTCCCTCGTGGTGTTCAACGCCTACTACCGGGCGGCCAAGCTGAGCCGCGCCACCGATCCGGGCTGTGGGCTGCGGTGGCAAGCCCTGGCCGGCATCGGGCGGACCGAGAGCCACCACGGCACGTATGCCGGGGGCTACGTCGACGCCGACGGCAACCTCACGGTGCCGATCTACGGCCCCGTGCTCGACGGCTCCAACGGCACCGCGGTCATCAAGGACTCCGACGACGGCGAGCTCGACGGGCGGGACGACATCGACCGCGCCGTCGGGCCCATGCAGTTCATCCCCACCACCTGGCGGGCCTTCGCCCGCGACGGTGACGGCGACGGCCGGGCCGACCCCCAGAACTACTACGACACCAACCTGACCGCCGCCGCCTACCTGTGCCGCCAGGGGCCGGGCCTCGACACCGACGACGGTCTCCGCCG
>JAKOVR010000015.1 GCA_029782025.1 Actinomycetes bacterium
GCCAGTGGCCGCCCGGTCGGATGTCGATCTCGTGGGTGTGGCAGGTGTACCCGTCGGGCCCGAACCAGCGGGGGAGGAGGTCCGGATCGGTCCAGGCCTCGAACACCCGGGTCCGCGGTGCGTCCAGCACGCGGACGAGGACGATCTCCCGGTCGAGGGCCCACTCGGTGCGGCCGGTGGTGGGGGAGGTGGTCATGGTGCGGTCCCTTCGAGGGTGGTGGTCGGGTTCGTGGTCGTCGGCCCCGGCGTGGCCAGGAACGCCTCGAGGCGGTCGAGGCGCTGCTCCCAGGCCTGGCGGGTGTGCTCGGCCCAGGCGCCGACCTCGGCCAAGGCCTCGGGTCGGAGCCGGCACGGGCGACGCTGGGCCTCGCGGCCCCGGGTGATGAGGCCGGCCCGCTCGAGCACCTTCAGATGTCGGGAGATGGCCGGGAGGCTGACGGCGAACGGCGCGGCCAGCTCGTTGACCGTGGCTTCGCCCTCGGCCAGTCGGGCCACGATGCCCCGGCGGATCGGGTCGGCCAGGGCGGCGAACCGGGCGTCCAGCTCATCGTCGTCCAGGTCGGGCGGGGCCACTGTAGTTAACATGATGGTTAACTATCACGCCCAGGCCCGCCCCGTCAACCGCCGTCTGGATGCAGCGAGTGACCCCTGCGGCCCGATCTGCATCCAGACGGGGGAGCGATGGGGGGGCGGTAAGGTCTGCGGCCATGAGCGACGGGACCAACGGCAACGGCAACGGCAACGGCAACGGCAGCGGCACGATCATCTGGACCCTCACCGACGAGGCGCCGGCGCTGGCCACCTACTCCTTCCTCCCCATCCTGCAGGCCTTCGCCGCCGCGGCGGGCGTCGACGTCGAGACCCGCGACATCAGCCTGGCCGGCCGGATCCTCGCCCTCTTCCCCGAGGCCCTCACGCCCGAGCAGCGGATCGCCGACGATCTGGGTGAGCTCGGTGAGCTGGTCACCCGCCCCGAGGCCAACGTCATCAAGCTGCCCAACATCTCGGCGTCCGTCCCCCAGCTCAAGGCCGCCATCGACGAGCTCCGGGCCCAGGGCTTCGCCCTCCCCGACTACGTCGACGAGCCCGCCACCGACGCCGAGCGCGACGCCAAGGCCCGGTACGACAAGGTGAAGGGCAGCGCCGTGAACCCCGTGCTGCGCGAGGGCAACTCCGACCGCCGGGCCCCGGCGTCGGTGAAGGCCTACGCCCGCAGCCACCCCCACTCGATGGGGGCGTGGTCACCCGACTCGCGCACGCACGTGGCCACCATGGGCGCCGACGACTTCTTCGCCAACGAGCAGTCCGTCACGATGGCCGCCGCCGACACCCTCCGCATCGAGCTGGTGGGCGACGACGGCACGGTCACGGTGCTCAAGGACAGCCTCCCCGTGCTGTCGGGCGAGGTGGTCGACGCCACCGTCATGCGTGCGGCGGCCCTGCGCGCCTTCCTCGACGCCGAGCTGGCCGACGCCCGGGCCAAGGGCGTGCTGTTCTCGATCCATCTGAAGGCCACGATGATGAAGGTCTCCGACCCGATCATCTTCGGCCACGCCGTCCAGGCCTACTTCGCCGACGTGTTCGCGGCCCACGCCGCCACCTTCGCCGAGCTCGGCGTCGACCCCAACCAGGGCGTGGGCGACCTGCTCGCCCGCGTCGGCACCCTCACCGACGACCGTCGGGCCGCCATCGAGGCCGACATCCAGGCCGCCCTCGCCGCCGGCCCCGCCCTCGCCATGGTCGACTCCGACCGGGGCATCACCAACCTCCACGTGCCGAGCGACGTGATCGTCGACGCCTCCATGCCGGCGATGATCCGCACCTCGGGCCAGATGTGGAACGCGGCCGGCGAGCAGCAGGACACCAAGGCCGTGATCCCCGATTCGAGCTACGCCGGCGTCTACGAGGTCGTCATCGCCGACTGCAAGGCCCACGGCGCCTACGACCCCACCACCATGGGCAGCGTCCCCAACGTCGGGCTCATGGCCCAGAAGGCCGAGGAGTACGGCTCCCACGACAAGACCTTCGAGATCCCCGCCGCCGGCACCGTGCGGGTGGTCGACGCCGGCGGGGCGGTGTTGATGGAGCACGCCGTGGCCGCCGGCGACATCTGGCGGGCCTGCCAGACCAAGGACGCCGCCATCCGCGACTGGGTGAAGCTGGCCGTCACCCGGGCCCGGGCCACCGGCGCCCCGGCGGTGTTCTGGCTCGACGAGGCCCGGGCCCACGACGCCCAGCTGATCGCCAAGGTGCGGACCTACCTCCCCGACCACGACACCAGCGGTCTGCAGATCGAGATCATGGCCCCGGCCGCGGCCACGCAGTTCAGCGTCGACCGGATCCGCCAGGGCCTCGACACCATCTCGGTCACCGGCAACGTCCTCCGGGACTACCTCACCGACCTCTTCCCCATCCTCGAGCTCGGCACCAGCGCCAAGATGCTGTCGGTCGTGCCGCTCATGAACGGCGGAGGGCTGTTCGAGACCGGCGCCGGCGGATCGGCGCCCAAGCACGTGCAGCAGTTCCTCAAGGAGAACCACCTCCGGTGGGACTCGCTCGGCGAGTTCCTCGCCCTGGCCGCCTCGTTCGAGCACCTGGCCGGCGCCACCGGCAACCAGCGGGCCCAGGTGCTGGCCGACACCCTCGACCGGGCCACCGGCACGCTGCTTGAGGCCGGCCGGTCGCCGTCGCGCAAGGTGGGGGAGATCGACAACCGCGGCAGCCACGTGTACCTGGCCACCTACTGGGCCCATGAGCTGGCCACCCAGACCGACGATCCGGAGCTGGCCGACCTGTTCGTGCCCCTCGCCGCCGCGCTGGCGGCCGAGGAGGACCTGATCCAGGCCGAGCTCGCTGCGGTGCAGGGCGCGCCGGTCGACATCGGCGGCTACTACCACCCCGATGCGGCGCGGGCGGCGGCCGCCATGCGTCCGAGCGCCACGTTCAACCGCCTCCTCGCCGACCTGTAGGCGCGTTTCGATACAGATCACCGGTCGTGGCGACCGGCATTCTGTATCCGAAGACGCGGGCCCCGGGCCCCGGGCCCCGGGGCCGGGGGCCGGGCGCAGCGTGGCTAGGGTCCTCCGATGCGTCGTGCCGTCATCCTCGTCGCGGCGCTGGCCGTCGCCACCGCCGTCGTGTCCTGCAGCAGCAACCCTGCGGGCACACCGTCGCCGCCGTCCGGATCCGGATCGTCTGGCTCCGGGTCGACCGGCACGACCGCCGGTACGACGCCCGGCTCGACCCCACCGGGCAGTGCGCCGGCCGGCGGGCTGGCCCACCAGTACGGGGTGCGCTACTGCGAGGTGCTGACGGTCACCGTCACCGACGCCGCCACCAGGGCCGAGGTGTGGGGCACCCAGGGGTTGAACGACTGCCCGCAGGCGGCGTTCGCGGCCATCGACCCGGCCAAGGTGCGGGCCGACCTCGGCGTGACGGTGGCCCTCCCCAACGGGCCGCGCTACTGGGTGCTCGACGACATCGTGGCCAACAAGCTCGCCGGTTCGGGCGCGATCCGGGACTTCGGTGGCGTCGCCATGCGGTCGATCGCCACGGTCGACCTCGGCAAGGGCCTCCCCGATCGCCGGCCCTACGCCCGGATCTCGGTGCGGCGCGACACCGAGTTCGTCTTCTCCGCCGGTCGGACGGTCTACGAGCTGACCGCGCCCGACGGAGCGGTGTACGTGATGCAGTCCTACAGCCTCGAGGTCGACCCCGGTCTCACGGTCGACGCGCTGGCCGGCCTCGGTGCCCGGCTGGCGCTGCCGCCGGGGTGGACCTACGCGGCCCGGACGCTCACCGCGCCGCTGGTGGTGGAGGACGACGACGGGATCGCCACCGTGATCCAGGACGAGCTGCACAACTCCTACCAGCAGCGCACGCCGGCCCGAGGGGATCGGCCGGCGGCTGCGCCAGCGACGACGGGCGCCTGAGTGTTATCGGATCCGATAACATGACCGCGTGGAACCCGCGGAGATGATCACGTCGGCTCGGGAGGCGGCGGGCCTGTCCAAGCGGGAGTTGGCCCGCCGGGCCGGCACGTCGCCGGCGGCGGTGGTCGAGTACGAATCGGGCCGGCGCGACCCGACCGGGGCGACCCTGCTGCGCCTGCTCCGGGCGGCCGGGTGCGACCTGGTCGTCGCCCCCGCCGCGGGCGCCGACGATCTCCGCAACGGGCGGATCCTGCTGGAGGTCCTCCGTCTGGCCGAGCACCTCCCCAAGCGCCGGGCCCCGCGCACCTTGCCGTACCCGAGGTTCCCCTCGTGATCGAGCTGGCCGACAAGATTCTGGCCATCGAGGCCGCCCTCACCGGGGCCGACACGCCACACGCCTTCGGCGGCGCGTTGGCGCTGGCCTTCCACATCGCAGAGCCGAGAGGCACGCGGGACATCGACATCAACGTGTTCTGCCCGCCGGCGGCGGCGTCCGAGGTGTTCGGCAACCTGCCGGACGAGATCGCCTGGTCCAAGGCGCAGCTGCGGACGGCCGAGCGGGACGGGCAGGTGCGCCTCTTCTGGGGCGACACCCCGGTCGACCTGTTCTTCTCCACCGCCGGGTTCCACGATCGGGCCAGCCTGCGCACGCGCCGGGTTCCCTTCGCCGGTGCCACCCTTCCGATCCTCGACGCGACCGACCTGCTCGTGTTCAAGGCCTTCTTCGACCGGACCAAGGACTGGGCCGACATCGAGGAGATGATCGCCGTCGGTTCCGCCGACGAGCACGAGGCCCTCGGATGGTTGGTCGACCTCCTCGGCCCGGACGATCACCGCGTCGACCGTCTCCGCCGGTTGATCCGCGGGGACGGACCGTAGGCCCGAGCCGAAGGGTCGGCTCGGGCCGGGCGGACCGAGCCCGGGTCAGGACTGAGCCCGGGTCAGGACTGAGCCCGGGTCAGGACTGAGCCCGGGTCAGGACTCGGGGAACCAGTTGGCGTGGAAACCGATGGGCACGCGGCGGGGGATGCGCACACGGGCGACGGGTTCGGCCCCGAGGTCGCGGGCGTCGAGCACCACGAGGTCGGTGGTGTCGGTGGCCCGGTCGGTGACGAAGCTGAGGAGCCAGCCGTCGTCCTCGCTGGTGCCGTCGGGGTTCGGGGCGAAGGCGTGCTCGCCGCTGACCTCGCTGTCGGCGTAGTAGTGCTCCTGGGTGGCGCCGGTCTCGAGGTCGTACTTGACCACCCCGTGGAACTCGAAGGCGAACTCCCAGGTGCGGGCCTGGGCGTTGTACAGGTAGCGGGTGGGCATCGTGGCCCGGTCGTCGTTGACGCGGGGGAACTCGCCGGGCCGGTCGTCGGTCTGCTCGTCGCTGACCGCACCGGTGGCCGGGTCGATCGACCAGCGCCACGGCAGCGGCGCCTCCTTGCCGGTGGGGTGGTCGAACTCGAACCCGCCGGGCATGGTGGCGAAGCGGGGGGCCCGCAGCTCGATGCGGCCGTCGGTCTCCCAGGCGTTGAACACGTGGACCACGTAGAAGGGGTCGACCTCGATCCAGCGCATGTCGGCGGCGTCGCCCTTGCGGGGGAGGATGCCGATGCGGGTGCCGGCGTCGGGGTCCCACCGCATGATCGGCCCGCCGTTCATGGCCGACATCACGTCGAACACCGCCGGCGAGTCGAGGAAGATGGCGTAGTGCTCGGTGAGGGCGAAGTCGTGCATCATCACCGGGTTGGGCAGGTCGATGGCGGCGCTGTGGACCAGCTCGCCCGAGGCGTCGACCACGTGGTAGCGCAGGTACGGCGGGAACGGGCTGTACCAGAAGAAGTGGAGCTCGCCGGTGACGGGGTCGATCTTGGGGTGGGCCGTCATCCCACCGTCGAGCTTGCCGTCGAAGGTCCACTCCCCGAGCGTCTCGAGCTCACGGCTCAGCTCGGTGGGAGGGCAGGCCTCCATGAGGGCGAAGATGCGGCCGGCGTGGCGCAGCGTGTGGGTGTTGGCCGTGTTCTTCATGAACCCGGCCTCGGCCATCACGTCGGGATCGATCGAGGCCAGCTCGGCCAGGCCGCCGAACTGGGCCGCCCCCCGCTTGCGCTCGGCCAGGAGCCCCTTGGACTCCACCCAGCGGTTGCGGTAGCGGGCCTTGCCGTCCTCGAAGTAGACGGCGTGGACCATGCCGTCGCCGTCGAAGGGGTGGTAGGCGCCGAGCGGGGTGAACTGAGGGTTCGGGCCGTTGCGGAGGAACATCCCGTTGAGCCCGGCCGGCAGCTGGCCCACGACCTCGAGGTCGCGGTCGTCGCGCTCGTCGGTGACGGGGGTGAGCAGGCCCGAGAGGAACTCGGACGGGGCGGGGGCGGCGTCGATCGTCATGGGCGTGAACTTAACACCGTTTACCCGACTGGGCAAGGGGGTCCTGCGGCGGGTTCCCGGGATAGCGTGCGGCGATGCCCGCCGTCCGCTTCGGTGTCCACACCGGCCTCCAGCGCACCTCCATGCCCGAGCTCGTGGAGCTGTGGCGCCACATCGAGGCGCTCGGGTTCGAGTGGATCTCGATCTGGGACCACTTCTACGCCGCCGACGGCACCGGCGACCCCCACTGCCTCGAAGCCGTGGCCGCCCACGCCGCCCTGGCCGCCACCACCGACACGGTGCGCTGCGGGAGCCTCGTCTACTCCGCCGGCTACCGCCACCCCGCCGTGCTGGCCAACGCCATGGCCACCATCGACCAGCTCTCCGGCGGCCGGGTCACCCTCGGGTTGGGCGGCGGGTGGTCGCAGATCGAGTACGACGCCTACGGCATCCCCTACGGCTCCCCCGGCTACCGGCTGCGCCTCCTGCGGGAGTCGATCCAGTGCGTGCGGGGCCTGCTCACCGAGGACACCACCACGTTCGCAGGCGAGTTCTTCACCCTCACCGACGCCCGTTGCGAACCCAAGCCCGACCAGGCCCGCCTGCCCATCTGGGTGGGCGGCGGCGGTGAGAAGGTGACGCTGCGCATCGCCGCGGAGTTCGCTGATGGCTGGAACATCCCCTTCGTCGCCCCCGAGGAGTGGGCCCGCAAGTCGGGCGTGCTGAGCGAGCACTGCGTCGCCGTCGGGCGCGACCCGGGTGAGGTCACGCGCAGCGTGAACGTGGGCATGGCCCTCGACGACGACGACCTGCGGGCCCAGTTCGGCACCATCGCCGAGTTCGTGCGCCCGGGCGTGCTCGTGGGGGCCGGGGCCGAGGTGGTCGACCGGGTCGGTGCCTACGTCGACCGGGGCGCGGAGTGGGTGATCCTGGCCCTGCGCTCACCCTTCGACCGGGCCGGCCTCGAGCGCTTCGCCGCCGACGTCCTCCCCGCCTTCCGCTGACCGCCGGCCGGGGCGGGCCGGGCCGTTCCGGGGCGGCGGCGGGCCGGTGGCCACCTACGAGTCGAGCCAGGCTTCGAGCCAGGCGCGCAGCGACGGCGCCTCGTCGGTGAAGGTGGGGACGCCGGAGGCCTCCTCGTCCTCCTCGTCGAAGTCGAGGTCCTCGTCCCACACCACCACCGGTGCGTCGGGATGGCGGGTGTCGACGCAGGCGAGGGCCCCGCCGCCGAGGTCGGCGACCGGGAGCACGCCGTGGGGCCAGTCCCAATTCGCGAACGGGCCTTCGTCGTGGTACGTGCGGTACATCCGGATGAGGTCGCTGCCCCGGAACTCCCAGCCCCCCTCCAGCCCCAGGATCCCCAGGCCCGGGCCGAACCCGCCGTTGGCCACCTCCAGGTAGCACCGCCGCAGCAGGTCGGGCAGGGCGAACCCCAACCGCCGTTCGGCGTCGGCCACCACGTCCGGGGAGGCGACCCCGGGCAGGTCGACGGCCGCCGGCTGGTGCATCAGCTGCGAGAAGGCGGCCACCCGGGACTGCACCTCGGGGTCGCGCCCGCCGCTGCCCTCGACCACCTTGAACAGGTCCTCCTGGACCTGCTGCACGGTGCTGACCATCTCGCCGATGTCCATGCTCTGGACCCACGCCGAGAACGCCGAATCGCGCAGGTCGGTGCGTCGCGCCGGGTCGGCGGCGCGCTGGGCGATGCGGGCGATGAGCTCGTCGTCGGACATTGCGGATCTGTGGCGAATGTCACCAGCCGAGGGGGGAGCGTATATGGTCGTTGTCGGGCCCGGTGGGTAGAGACCAACTTTCGAGGAGGAAGTTTGCTGCAACGACGACACGTTCGATGGCTGGCAGCGGGGCCGGTCGTAGCCAGCCTCATGATGGCCGGCTGCTCGAGCACCACCACCAACAACGCCGGCGGCGGCACGGGCGGCACCACCGGGGGAACCTCCGGCGGGGCCCCGAGTGGCACGATCAAGCCCGCGGTCGACATTCCCGAGGGCGGTACGTTCATCGACGGTGCCCAGCTCTCGAGCGCGGACAACCTCACGAGCTACGACCCCGGCCTGGTGCAGACCCTCGACGAGTCGCAGGTCACCACGGCCCTCTACGACGGCCTGACCGACTTCGATTTCTCCGACAAGGCCAAGCCCAAGCTCAAGGGCCTGGTGGCCGAGAAGTGGGAGTTCAACAAGGACGCCACCGAGATCACCTTCACCATCAAGAAGGGCCAGGTCTTCACCAACGACGATCCGGTGCTCCCGTCGAGCTTCAAGTACGCCTGGGTGCGCAACGGTCAGAAGGACTTCGCCTCGCCCTACGGCTACCTGATCAACTTCGTGAAGAACGGCTCGAAGCTGCAGGACGGCACGGTCAAGAACCTCGACGACTCGATCATCGCCGACGACAAGGCCATGACCCTCAAGGTGATCCTCGAGAAGCCCCAGGCCGACTTCGCCGCCATCGTCTCCCATCCCTTCTTCGGCCCGCTGCCCGAGAAGGAGGTGTCCAAGCTCGACGACCAGAACAAGTGGGGCAAGGGCATCATGATCGGCAACGGTCCGTTCAAGATGGAGAAGGCGGCGTCGGAGCAGGAAGTCGTCCTCGTCCGCAACGACAAGTGGGCCGGCAACGTCCTCGGCGACAAGAAGGCCAAGCTCGACAAGATCGTCTTCAAGATCTCGAAGGACCCGGAGTCGGCCTACACCGACTTCGAATCCGGCAACCTGATGTCGGCCACGATCCCGTCGGGTCGCTACGCCGACGCCATGGCCAAGTACGGCAACACCGTCAGCTCCCCGACCCTCGGCTCGTACCACTTCGACTTCGGCACCACCGACCCGCAGCTCGGCGGTGAGAAGAACGTCAAGCTCCGCCAGGCGATCTCGCTGGCCATCGACCGCGAGCAGATCAACAAGAAGGTCTACGAGGGGTCGCGCACCCTTTCCACTGGCATCGCCATGCCCGGCATCCCCGGGTTCAAGGACGGTCTGTGCAAGTACTGCAAGTACGACGAGGCCGCAGCCAAGAAGGCCTTCGAGGAGTGGAAGGCGGCGGGCAACTCGCTCAGCGGCCCGATCACCATCGACTTCAACACCGGCGGTAGCCACGAGGACGTGGTGGCGATCATCCAGGAGAACCTGAAGGCGATCGGCATCGAGTCCAAGACCAACCCGGTGTCGGAGAAGTACTTCGGCTCCATGGCCAAGGGCGGTTGCCACTTCTGCCGGGCCGGCTGGTACGCCGACTACCCGACCTACGGCAACTTCATGTACGACCTGTACAGCACCGACTCCGTCGGTGGGAACAACATGGGGTCGTTCTCCGACAAGAAGTTCGACGACCTCGTGGCCAAGGCCCAGTCCGAGCCCGACGACGCCAAGCGGGCCCAGTACTACCAGGAGGCCGAGTCCTACCTCCTGAACGACGTCGTCGCCGCCGTGCCGCTCAACTGGTACAAGGGCGACCAGGTCTACGGCGACAAGGTGCTGGGCTACGACCAGCCGCCGCTCGGCCTCATCCTGTGGGAGCGGGTCGGCCTGAAGAAGTAGCCGAACCCAACCCGTGAACGTGGGGCCGGGGGGCAGGGCGATCCGCTCTGCCCCCCGGCCCGTTCCCGTGAGGAGCCCCTGCCCTGACCGCCTTCATCGTCCGCCGCATCGGCGCCCTGCTGCTCGTGCTGTGGGGCACGGTCACGCTCCTGTTCTTCCTCTTCTTCCTGCTCCCCGAGGATCCGGCCGAGCTCATCGCCGGTGGGGGCACCAAGAACCCTGACCCGCAGGTGGTGCAGAACATCAGGGAGAAGTACGGCCTCGACCAGCCGGTGATCGTCCAGTACGGCCGCTACCTCGGCCGCGTGGTCACGTTCGACTTCGGCCAGTCCTACCGCGACGGCGCCGACGTCACCGACATCATCAAGGACAAGGCCCCGGCCAGCCTCCGGCTCGCCTTCTGGGCCATCGCGCTGGAGGCCACGGTGGGCATCGGGTCGGGGGTGCTGGCCGCCGTCCGCCGCTACTCGATCGCCGATTCCGTCACCACCGTCCTCGCCGCGCTCCTGAGCGCCACCCCGGTCTTCGTGCTGGCCTTCCTGCTCCAGCAGATCACCGGTGTCTACGCCAACACCCACGGCTGGCCGGAGTGGGCCAAGCTCCCGGTGCAGGGGGTGGGACCCAACCAGTGGTTCCTCGGGGTGATCCCGATCGGGGAACAGGTGCAGTACATGCTCCAGCCCGTGCTCGTCCTGGCGTCGGTGTCCACCGTGATCGTGGCCCGGCTGGCCCGCACCACGATGCTCGAGGTGGGCAAGGCCGACTACGTGCGCACGGCCCGGGCCAAGGGCCTGAAGGAACGCCAGATCACGATGCGCCACTCGTTGCGCAACGCCATGATCCCGGTGGTCACGTTCATCGGCATCGACTTCGGCACCCTGGTCGGCTCGGCCATCCTCACCGAGACCGTGTTCAACTGGCCCGGCCTCGGCTCCAAGATCGCCCAGGCCGCCGACGGGCGGGACCTCCCGGTGATGATCGGCCTCACCGTCGTCGTGGTGCTGGTCTACGGGCTGGCCAACATGCTCGTCGACATCAGCTACGCCTGGTTCGATCCCCGCGTCCGGCTGGGAGAGGCGGCGCCGTCATGAGCGACGACACCGTCCTCGCCATCGAGGATTCCCTCGCCGACGTGCGCCCCTCGCGCTCGTTCCGTCAGGATGCCTGGCGCCGGTTCAAGAAGAACAAGCTGGCCATGTTCGGGCTGGTCCTGGTGGTCGTCCTGCTCCTCGTGGGCCTGGTCGGGCCGTTCCTGTGTCAGGACCCCCTCGCCCAGGAGAAGTACCTGTCCAAGACCGGCCCCGACGCCGCCCACTGGTTCGGGACCGACAACCTCGGCCGTGACGTGTTCGCCCGGGTGGTGCACGGCATCCGCCTGTCGCTGTTCATCGGGTTCGTGGTGACGTTGCTCGAGACCTTCATCGGCGTCACGCTCGGGGCCGTCGCCGGCTGGCGGGGCAAGTGGGTCGACGCCGTGCTCATGCGGGTGGTCGACGTCCTCCTCGGCATCCCGTACCTCATCCTGGCCTTCGCCTTCATCGCCGTGATCGGTCGGGGCGTGGGTGCGGTCATCTTCACCCTCGCCATCACCTCGTGGCTCACGACCGCGCGCGTGATCCGGGCCGGCTTCCTGCAGGCCAAGAACCTCGAGTACGTCGAGGCGGCCCGCGCCGTCGGGGTGCCCAGCTTCCGCATCATCTGGCGCCACATCCTGCCCAACGTGGTGCAGCCGATCATCGTGCTGGTGGCCGTCGGCATCGGCTCGGCCGTG
>JAKOVR010000023.1 GCA_029782025.1 Actinomycetes bacterium
GTTCACCCCATCGAGGCGCAGAAGACGCTTGAATGCTGTCGTGACGCGCACGGGCGCGGACCTCCTCCAGTTCTGGCTTTAGACACCTCGAACTGTGGTCCCACCCCGTGCGCGTCTCGCGCACCCCACGAACACCCCTCCCAGCCACCCCCCGCTGACTACCCGACCCTCACCCCACCCACACCTGCGTCAGGAGACCCCGAATTGTTCGCGCATGCGAACAATTCGCACCCACGGGCCTTTCCGGAGATAGGTCTACGATCTTTTGTTCGTACCCGCTTTCCTGTCATAGGGGGTTCGTATCCTGTCGGGTATGGACGATCTGGTGGATCTGCTCGAGCGGTGCCGCAAGGCCGCCGGCGCCGATCCCGCCCTGTGCACCGACACCCAACTCCAGCGCCTCGCCGTCGGCTACGAGCACGCCACCGCCGCGATCGCCGCCGCCCAGGCCGGGGTCCTGGCCGAGCTCGAGCTTCGGGGCACCACCGAGTTCGAACACGCCCTGCCCACCGGCACCTGGCTCGCACGCGAAGCCCACCTGCCGCCCAAGGTCGCCCGCGGCAAGGTCCGCACCGCGGTCAAGCTCCGCCGCTGCCTCCCCGGCGTCGCCGACGCCATGATCGACGGCCGCATCAGCGACCACCACGCCACCGTGTTGGCGATCGCCGCCAACCCCCGGATCGCCGAGGCGTTCGCTTCGATCGTCCCCCAGCTGGTTGATGCCGCGGAAGGCACCGTGTTCGACGTGTGGCGCCGCGACGTCCACGGCGCCGCCGAACTCCTCGATCAGGACGGCGGGCACGACCCGATCCGCGAGTCCGACCGGAACCGACTCACGGTCGATCCGCTCCTCGACGGGGTCGTCCAGATCCACGGCACCCTCACCGGCGACCACGCCGTCACCCTCACCACCCTCCTCAACGACCGCGCCGACACCCTCTTCCACACCTACGCCCGCGACAACGCCGAGTTCACCGACCTCCCCATCCCCAGCCGCTCGGTGATCATGGCCGAAGCACTCATCGACCTGATCCGCCACGGCGCCGCCCACACCCCCAGCGACGGCCACCACAACGAACAACCCCGCAGCGAAGCCATCCTCCTCATCCACGACACCGACCTGACCGTCACCACCCTCGACCGCGCATTGGTCGACGACCGCTCCGCTTCCCTGCTGGCCTGCGATGCCGCCTGGGCCCGCGTCACCCTCAACACCAACGGCGTCCCCCTCGCCTACGGCCGCAGCCGCCGCTACGCCACCCGCACCCTGCGCATCGCCCTCGCCATCCGCGACGGCGGCTGCATCTTCCCCGGCTGCACCGCCCCACCGTCCTGGTGCGATGCGCATCACATCGAACACTGGGAACACGGCGGCTGCACCGACGAGAACAACATGGCGCTGCTCTGCCGGCACCACCACCGCCGCGTCGCCCACGCCGCCGGCTGGACCCTCACCCCCACCGGCAACGGCCGCTTCATCTTCACCAGCCCCACCGGCACCCAACGCCACTCCCAACACCACGGCACCCACCCACCCCCCGGCCCCCGAGCCGGCCCCGCCCCACCCTGAGCGGCCCGCGACGGGCTCCTCGACGAGTCAGTCGAAGAACTCGTCGACCTCGTACTGGTTGGCCTCGAAGATGTCGATCTCGGCGATCCGACCGTCGACCACCCGGTAGGTGTTGACCCTGCGCAACTCCAGCCGACGACCGTCGCGCTCCACCGCTTCGCGCACGAGCATGGCCACGCGCTCCCCCGACACCATCCGGTCGAGGACCTCGATCTCGGCCACGGCCCCGTCGGTACGGGCCAGCAGCGCCCGGATGGCGGCGATCACGGCGGCGCGCCCCACGTGGTCGCCGGCCAGCGCTCCCCGACCGGGCAGGTGCATCACCACGTCGTCGGCATAGAAGGTCCACGCCCGTTCCGGGTCGCCGTCGGCCCAGGCCTGCCCATAGGCGGCCATCGTCTCCGCTGGTCCCACCGCGCTAGTAGAGCACACGCGGGCGTGGGAGGATCACGGCATGTCCGAGCCCGTCGACCACCAGCCCGCCCCCATCGGTGTCGTGGTGATGGCCTACGGCACCCCAGCCACCCTCGACGACCTCGAGGCCTACTACACCCACATTCGGCGGGGCCGGCCGCCGACGGCCGAGCAGGTCGAGGACCTCCGCTCCCGCTACGAGGCCATCGGCGGGATCTCACCCCTCCGCGAGCGCACGGAGGCGCAGCGCTCCGCCATCCAGCGCTCGCTCGACGAAGCTCATGGCCAGGGTCGGTTCGTCACCGCCCTGGGCCAGAAGCACGCGTCGCCCTTCATCGAGGACGCGGTCGAGGCCCTGGCCACGGCCGGCGCCGACGCAGTGGTGGGGCTGGTGCTCGCCCCCCACTACGCCAAGGGCAGCGTGGGGCAGTACCTCGAGCGGGCGGCCGAGGCCTGCGCCGCCCGCGACCTCGCCTTCGCCGGCGTCAGCTCCTGGGCCGACGAACCGGCGTTCCTCGACTTCCTGGCCGGCGCGGTGGAGGAGGCGGCGGCCACGCTGCCCGAGCACCACCACGTGCTCTTCACCGCCCACTCGTTGCCCGAGCGGGTCCTCGAGGGCGACCCCTACCCCGACGAACTGGCGGCCAGCGCCCAGGCGGTGGCCGAGCGCAGCGGTCTTCCCCGCTACGGCGCGTGGGGTCTGGCCTGGCAGAGCGCGGGGCGCACCCCGGAACCGTGGCGCGGGCCCGACGTGCTCGAGGTGATCCGTGAGCTGGCGGCGACGGGCCGCTCCGAGGGCGTGCTCGTGTGCCCGCAGGGGTTCACCGCCGACCACCTCGAGGTGCTCTACGACCTCGACATCGAAGCGGCCCGGGTGGCCGAGGAGGTGGGGCTGGCCTTCGCCCGCACCCGCAGCATCAACGACGACCCGGCCGTGATGGCCTCCCTGGCCGGCATCGTGGCCCACGCCGCCGACGCGTTCTCCGGTCGACCGGCCGACGAAACCGACGAAGAGCCCGACAAGGCCGACAAGACCGAAGAGCCCGACAAGGCCGACAAGACCGAAGAGCCCGACGAGACCGACGAGACCGACGAACCAGACGACGAGTCCTCCGAGGAGCCCGAGCCCATCGAGCCCGGCGAACCGGACGAGCACGTCGAGGACGCCGTGCCGGCAGCGGCACCGGCACCGGCACCGGCCGACCACGACCACGTGGAGGTGCCGCGCGCGATCGGGCGGGTCGTGGTCATCGGCGCCGGCATCGCCGGGCTCACCGCGGCGCACACCATCCTCTCCGCCGCGCCCGACACCGAGGTCACCATCCTCGAGGCGTCCGACCGGGTCGGCGGCAAGCTCCGCACCGAGCCGGTGGGCGACGAGCCTGACGCCCTCCAGATCGACGCCGGCGCCGACGCCATGCTGGCCCGGGTCCCCCAGGCCGCCGCCCTCTGCCAGGAGCTCGGCCTCGACGCCGAGCTCACGTCCCCCGCCACTGGGTCGGCCTTCCTCTGGCTCGGGGGTGCGCTCGTCCGCCTGCCCGAGGGCTTGATGCTCGGCGTCCCCACCGATCTCGATGCGGTGGAGGCGGCCGGCATCCTCACCGACGCCGGTCTCGCCCGCCTGCGGGAGGAGACCGACCAGCCCGAGGACCGCCAGGCCGGTGACGCCACCGTGGGCGAGGTGCTGCGCCCGCGCATAGGCGACGAGGCCTTCGAGCGTCTGGCCGCCCCGCTCCTGGCCGGGGTCAACGCCGGCGACGCCGACCGCCTCAGCCTCGACACCGGCGCCCCCCAGCTGGCCGCCGCCCTGCGGGAGCACGGGTCGCTCCTGGCCGGCGTGGCCGCCGCCCGCGCCGCGGCGGCCACGGCGGCGCCCGGCCGGCCGGTCTTCCACGGGCTCACCCCCGGCATGGGCCGCCTCCCCGCCGCGCTGCTCGACGCCGTCACCGACGCCGGTGCCACCGTCCACCTCGACACCACCGCCACGGCCGTGACCGCGGCCCACCTGCCCGGCCGGGCCCGGCCCGTCTACACCGTCCACCTCGACGAGCCCCACGGTCACAGCCAGCTCCTGGCCGATGCCGTGGTGGTGGCCTGCCCGGCCGCGACCGCCAGCCGGGTGCTGGCCCCGGTCGCTCCCCCGGTGGCGGCCGAGCTCGGCGCCCTCGACTACGCCTCGGTCGTCGTCGTCACCGTCGTGCTCCCCCGGGCGGCCGTCGGCGACCCCCTGGAAGGCAGCGGCTTCCTCACCGTCCCCCCGGGCTTCGCCGACGCCGACCCCCAGCTGTTCATCACCGCCTGCTCCTATTCGTCGTCGAAGTGGCAGCACGTGCACGACATGGCTCCCGACCGTGTGGTCCTGCGGGTGTCGGCCGGCCGGGCCGGCGACCCTGCCGCCCTCGCGCTCACCGACGCCGAGTTGGCCGACCGGGTCTTCGCCGACCTTCGCCGCACCATCGGGCTCGATGCCCGCGTGCAGCCCACCAGCCCCGGGGTGGCCGTGCGGGTCACCCGCTGGCCCGACGGGCTCCCCCAATTCACGCCCGGCCACCTCGACCGGGTGGCCGCCTCGGACCGCTGGCTGGCCCAGCACCACCCCGCCCTCGCCGTGGTGGGGGCGAGCCGCACCGGGCTCGGCATCCCGGCCTGCATCGTGCGGGCCCAGACCGAGGCCCGGCGCCTCCTCCTCGGCGCGCCGATGGGCCTCGCCCGGTGAAGGCCTCCGCTGGTGACGGTCACCCGGTGAGGGCCACCCCGTGAAGGCGCTCGTGCTCGTCCACGGGTACGAGGACGAACCGGCCACGCTCGCGCCGCTCGCCGCGGCGCTCGACCCGTCGGGCTCGCTGGCGCTGGTCACGCCGCGCGGGCTGGCCCATGCGCCGGGCGGGCCGGCGTGGTTCCAGGACGGCCCCGACGGGCCCGACCCCCTGGAGGTGGTTGCCGCATTGGCCACCGTCCACACCGCCATCGACGCGCTCGCCGCCGAGGGGATCGGACCAGCCGAGATCGTCGTGGGCGGCTACTCCCAGGGCGCGGCCGTCGCCCTGGCCGCCGCCTTCCACGCCGACCGATCCGCGGTCGGCGCCGTCGCCGTGGTCGCGCCGTTCCTCCTCGACCCCGCGCTCGTCCCCTGGTCGTTCGCGGCGCCGCCGGCCGGCGGCGTGCAGATCGTGGCCGGGGCCGACGACGAGGTGGTCCCCCCGGTGCTGAGCCGCGGCGTCGCCCGCCTCCTCGACCGCAACGGCGTGTCGGCCACCGTCATCGAGGTCGACGGTGCCGGCCACCGCCTCGCCCCGCTGGCTGCCCATGTGGTCCCGGTCGCGCCCTGACCGGCGGTCGCCGCGCCGGCGCGGCACCGGTCGGACCGCGGCACTGGCGGTGGCGCTGGCGCTGGCCGCCGCCCTCATCGGCGCCGCCTGCTCCGGTACCACCGAACCCGCACCCCCGCCCGGCTCCGGCGCCGGAACCGGGGCCACGGCCGCCACCCCGGCCCGACGGGTGCGGATCGCCGCCACCACCGACGTGCTGGCGGGCATCGCCGACCTCGCCCTCGGCGGTGCGATGCAGCCCAGCCCGCCGGCCGAGGCCGAGCTGCTCGTCGCCGTGGGGGCCGGATTCGACGATCCCGCCGTGCTCGACGCCGCCCGACGGCGGGGGACCCGCGTGCTGGAGCTGGCCGACCGTCTCGCCCCCACCCCCCGCTCGGCCACCGATCCCCGCCCCGACCCGCACTGGTGGCTCGACCCCGACCGGGCCGGCCGGGCCGGGCGGCTCATCGCCGAGGCCGCCGGCGTGCCGGCCCGCTCCGACCTCGAGCGCGACCTCGCCGCCCTCGACGAGCACGTGCAATCGGTACTCAATCCCTTGCCGGAGGGCCGGCGCACCGTCGTGACCGACCTCGAGAGCCTCGGCTACTTCGCCGCCCGCTACGGCCTCACCGTGCGTCCCGTGCCGGCACCACCCGAGGGCGGCGGTCCGGACCTGGACCGCTGGGCCACCACCGTGGCCGCCGCGCTGCGCGACGCCGGAACGGCGGGTCCCGTGCTCGGCGCCCAACCGAGCGACCCGGCGGCGATGAGCGACGCCCTCGCCCGCGCCGTCGGACACCCGGTCCCCGTCGCCACCGTCGCCGCCGACCGTCTCGGCCCGGCCGGCGACCCCACCGCCACGTACGTCGGCATGGTGACCGCGCTCGCCGACCAGCTGGCGGAGATCCTCGGTACGGTGTGACCATGCGCCGGCGGGCCGTGCTCGGACTGGCGGTCGTGGCCGCCCTCGTGGGGATCGTCGCCGCGGCCCGCCGCGACGAGGGCACCGCCGCCCTGGCCGTGGCCCCCACCTCGGCGCCGGCCGTCGCCACCGCTCCTCCGGCCTCGTCCCCCGGCACGGCCGGCACCACGCCGGTGTTCACGCTCCCGGCCCTGCCCCTGCCCGACCGGCCGCCGAAGGACTGGTACGCCCCCACCCCGGAGGTGGTGCTCGGTCGCCTGCAGATCCCCAAGTTGGGGGTGGACCAGCCGCTCCAGCGGGGCATCACCCTCACCGCGGTGAACCGGGGCCCGGGGTGGTGGCCGGGCACGGCCATGCCGGGGCAGCTCGGCAACGTGGTCGTGGCGGGGCACCGCACCACGTTCAGCAAGCCCTTCAACCGGCTCGACGAGCTCGTCCCCGGCGACAAGGTGCTGTTCGTGATGCCCGAGGCCACCTACACCTACGAGGTGCGCGGCCTCATCGTGGTCACCCCCGAGCACATCGGGATCGCCGCGCAGAGCTACGCCCACACCGCCACCCTCTTCGCCTGCCACCCGAAGGGGTCGGCGGCGCAGCGCATCGTGGCCAAGCTGCGCCTCCTCGCCCCCGACGGCACGCCGGTCGACGAGGACCGCTGGCTCCCCCCGGTCGACCAGGGGTCCGACAGCACGGGGACGACGCTGTTCATGCGCAACGAGGAGCCGGCCGAGCCCGGTGACGGCGCCCCGATGCCGCAGATGCCGGCCGAGTCGATCCCCACGGTGGAGGTCCGCCCGTGACCAGCCCCTTCGTGCGGGTGGCGACCGACGGGCCCGTGCTCGTCGTCACGCTCGCCCGGCCCCAGAAGCGCAACGCCTACGACGGCTCGGTGCTGGCCGCGGTGGGCGCAGCGTGGGACCGGCTGAGCGACGACCCGGCCCTGCGGGTCGGGGTGCTCACCGCTGACCCCGGGCCCGATCCCGCCCGGGCCGCGTTCTGCGTGGGCGCCGACATCGCCGCCGTCGGCGGCGGTGGCTTCGCCGACCCGCCGTATCCCGAGGTGGCCGAGCCGTTGGCCACCAAGCCGGTCATCGCCGCCATCGAGGGCCTGTGCCTCGGCGGCGGGATGATGCTGGCCACCGGGTGCGACCTGCGCATCGCCGGGGCGTCGTCGACCTTCGGCCTCCCCGAAGCACGGTGGAACCTGCCGGCCCAGTGGCTCGGCGCGCTGGCCCGCCAGGTGCTGCCGGCCCACGCCCTGGAGCTGGCCCTGCTGGCCGACGAGCGCCTCCCCGCCTCCCGCCTCCACGAGATGGGCTGGCTCAACCGGGTCGTGCCCGACGGCGAGGCCCTGCCCACCGCCATGGGGTGGGCTGGCCGGCTCGCCGCCCTCGCCCCCGCCGCGGTGCGCAACTTCAAGGAGCTGGTGCTGGCCGGCTGGTACACGGCGCCGGCCGAGGCCCTCGCCCTCGGCCACCGCCACGCCGCCGCCCAGATGGCCATGCACGACACCGTCGAGGGGGGCACGGCCTTCGCCGAGCGGCGCGTCCCCCGGTTCGAGGACCGATGACCGCGACCGATCCCTCCGGAGCTGCTCCCGCCGCGCCCGCCACGACCGCCGACCCCCCGTCGCCCGACCCCCACGCCACATGGGCCGCCCTGGCCGCCACCATCGCCGACCTCGGCCGCCTGCTCGACGGCACAACCGGGGCCGATGCCGCCGCCGGTCTGCGCTACGCCGCCCACTTCCTCGCCGCCGGGCTGTCGGTCTGCGTGGCCCACGACGACACCGTGGCGCCGAGCCTGGGTCGGATGGTGGAGCCGTCCATGCGCTGGGGCCTCGACAACCCCGACTGCCTCTACCTCATCACCCGGCTCGCCCCGGACGGCACCTACCGCGTCCACGGCGACCGGGGCACCGCTACCCACCTCGAACTGCAGGTCAACACCGGCCACTTCGGCGACGGCAACTACACGGGGTGGCGGGCCGTGTGGTCGGCCACTGCCGACGACCTCGGCGCCGGACCGGGACAACCCCTCGACGTCACCATCGGCCCGGCCGAGGGCAGCAGCTTCCTGCTCGTGCGCCAGTACTTCGGCGACTGGGAGCGCGAGCGGCCCGCCGACCTGGTGATCGAGCGCCTCGACGCCACCGCCGGCGCGACCGACGACGGCCTCGACGCGGTCACGGCCCGGCTGGTCCTGCTGCAGCAGTGGCTCACCGCCGGCGCCGACTGCTGGGCCGCGCTGGGCCGGGGCTTCGCCGACGGCACCCCCGGTGCCACCATCGATCCGTTCGTCCCCCCCGCCGAGGCCGCCGGCCTGAAGGGGCAGGCCTACGGGTTCGGGCCGTTCCGCCTCGACGACCCCGACCGCGACGCCGTCGTGCTCACCCTCGCCCCGCCACCGTGCCGGCTCTGGTCGGTGTCGCTGGCCGACCCGTGGTGGGCCAGCGTCGACTTCGCCCACCACCAGAGCTCGCTCAACAGCCATCAGGCCCAGGCCGACCCCGACGGCCGCTACACCTTCGTGATCGCCCGCGACGACCCCGGCGTGGCCAACTGGCTCGACCCGGCCGGCGCCACCCGGGGCACGCTCGCCGTGCGCTACCTGCTCCCCGACCTCGGTCACGACGGGGTTCCGCCCCCACTCGGCTATCGCACCGTGCCCCTGACCGACCTGGCCGACGCGCTGCCGCCCGGCTGCCCCCGCACCGACCCGGCCGCCCGGGCCGACGCGCAGCGCCGGCGGGCCGAGGCCGTGGCCCGCCGCTACCGGGCATGACCGCCGCCGACCCACCCCGCTTCGTGGTCGGCACCGGGCGGTGCGGGTCGACGCTGCTCACCCGGATGCTGGGCGAGCACCCGGCGGTGTGCCCGGTCAACGAGTTCTTCACCGGGCTCGACTGGGGTCGCCGCTTCCCCGACGGGCCGATGACCGGCGACGAGCTCGCCGACCTGATCGCCACGCCCAACGACGTGACCCACCAGGCCCTCCAACGGGGCTACCGGGCCGAGGAGATCACCTACCCGTTCCGGCCGGGCGACCGATACCGCCCCGACACGCCGGTGCCGTGGGTGCTCATCTCCACCCTCGGCCGTCTGGTCGACGATCCCGACCGGCTCTACGACGAGCTCGTCGCCCACGCCCGGACCCTCGCCCCCGCCCCGGCCGCCACGCAGTACGCCGACCTGTTCGGATGGCTCACCCGTCGGCTCGGCCGGTCCGTGTGGATCGAACGGTCGGGCTCCTCGATCGACTACCTCGGCGATCTCCTGCGCCTGTGGCCCGACGCCCGGGTGGTGCACCTCCACCGCGACGGGCCCGAGACCGCGCTCTCGATCCAGGCCCACCCCTTCTACCGGCTGGCCGTGTGCCTGCTCTACGACGTCGTCCCCGAGGTCGACGAGGACGCGGGCGAGGACGTGGTGGAGGCCATGCTGGCCACCCCGCCGCCCACCGCGGTGTGCGGCCGCTACTGGAGCGACCAGCTCCTCCACGGCATGGCCCACGTGGCCCCGCTCCGGGCCGCCGGCCGGTACCACCAGGTGGCCTTCGAGGACGTGCTGGCCGACCCGGTCGCCGAACTGGCGGCCATCGCCGGATTCTTCGACCTCCCCGCCGACCACGGGTGGATCGAGCGGGCGGCGGGCTTGATCCGCGGCGTCCCGCCGACGCGGGCGCCCGCCCTCGCCCCGGCCGAGCGGGCCGCCCTCGACGAGGCCTGCGGGCCGGGCCGCGCCGCCCTCGGCCTCAGCCGCTGATCCAGGCCAGCCGGGCCAAGGGCGCGTAGCGCTCGTCGCGCTCGGCCAGCGCCCCGATCCGCACCCGCATGCGACGGTCGATCTGGCGCACGTTGGCCGGGCTGAGCCGGTGGATGGCGGCCACGGTGTGGGCCGGGGACGGGTCGCCACAGGCCATCTGCGTGCGGTACTCGACGTGCACGGCGACGTCGCGCTCCGAGCCGACGACGTGGGCCGCCTCCACCAGCAGGCGGACCTCGGCGTGGTGGGCCGCGCGCAGC
>JAKOVR010000037.1 GCA_029782025.1 Actinomycetes bacterium
TTGCGGTTCAGGAACTCGATCGACGCCCACGACACCACGCCGAGCACGGCCGCCACCTTGGCGAACCGGATGGCGGCCCAGCGCGCGTCCGGCACGGTCGTCTCCCCCGCCGCGCCCCGATCGACGTCCCTCGCCATCGCCCGGCACCGTAGTACCGGCCGGCCCGCCGCCGGTCCTCGGCATCGTCGGGCACGGGCCGGCCGGGTGTGGTGCACTCGAAGGCCGTGGGGGTTTCACAGGGTGTGCCACGCCAGCCGGCGGTCGACGTCGGTCCCGATGTGACTGCAAGCCGCGATCCCGCGCCCGAGTTCACGACCTTCTTCGAGGACGCAGAGCCGCGTCTGCGGGCCGCGCTCGTCGCCTACTACGGGCCGGAGGTCGGCCGTGAGGCCACGGCCGATGCGTTGACCTGGGCCTGGCAGCACTGGGACAGGGTCAAGGCGATGGACAACGCTGCGGGCTACCTGTTCCGGGTCGGGCAGACCAGCGCCAGGCGCCTTCTCAAGCCAGAAGGAAAGCTGCCCGAGCGAGCCACGGCGGTGCCGTCGTTCGAGCCCGGCCTCGGTCCGGCGCTGGCCTCGCTCACCGATCGGCAGCGCGCGGTGGTGCTCCTCGCCCACGGACTCGGCCTCAGCCACGCCGAGATCGCCCGGCTGCTCGGCCTCCGTCGGTCGACCGTCCAGAACCATGCCGACCGGGGGTTGGCCAAGCTGCGAGCCGCGATGGAGGTCGACGATGGACCGTGACCTCGGGCAGCTCCTCCGCGACGATCTCGACCGGGTCGCGCCGCCCCTCACGATGGACGACGTCCTTGCTCGCCCGGTGGGGCAGGCGATGCCATCCCCCGGCCCGGGGGCCCGGATCGGTGTTGCCATCGGCACGGTCCTCGCCCTTGCCGCCGCGCTCCTCGCGGTCAGGGCACCGGGGCCGACCCGACCGCAGCCGACGGTCGACTCCGTCTTCCCTGTCAGTCCGTCGGCGACCCGCGGCGCGGTTCCTCGGGTCCTGCTCGTCGGCGACTCGGTGGCCTTCAGCCTGAGCTTCGGCTTCGAAGGGACCCCGCGCACGGCGTCCCTCGTGTCCGTGTGGAACCAGGCGCGGTACTACTGCGAGCTCGTGCCCGCAGCCCGCGTGGAGAGCACCGGGAAGGAGGCGGCGCACAGCATCGTGTGCGACGACTGGCAGGAAGCTTGGGCAACCGCCGTCGATCAGTTCCGGCCCGACGCCGTCCTCGTGAGCATCGGCCCGTGGGAGGTCTTCGACCGCGCCATCGACGGGGATCGGCAGGCCTTCGGATCGGCTGCCCTCGATTCGAGGCTGGAGGCGACGTTCCGGAGCATGGTGGCCGTCTTGTCACGAGGCGGCGCCCGGGTGCTGTTCCTCACAGCACCCCCGGCAGCGTCGCCGAGCCAGACCGCCCCAGCCGAGTGGACCATGGCCGAACGCTGGCGATTCGACCACCTGAACGACGTCCTCCGTCGCGTCGCGGCGAGCGAGCCCGATCGGTCTGGCGTGATCGACTACGCCGCCTGGCTGTGCCCTGACGTGTGCCGAACGGAGAGCGGGGGCGTGACGTTGCGCCCGGACGGTCTGCACTACGAGAAGGCCGGAGCCCAAGAGGTCGCGCCGTGGATGGCGTCCGGGGTGCGGACGGCTCTTGGGCTTCCCGCCGGCTGACCGTCCGGTCGTCGGCATCGCCGGGCCGGACCCCCGCGTCGTTCGGTGGCACGGGCGCGTACGATCGGATCGTGCCGACCCAGACGCTGCTCTTCGCTGACCAGGTCGGGTCGACCGAGCAGCTCCGGGCGTTGGGCGAGGTCACGGCCGGCAAGGTGCGCCGGGCCGTGATGGGCACGCTCGAACGGATCACGCTCGCCCATCAGGGTCGCACCGTCGACCTCACCGGCGACGGCTTGTTCGCCGCCTTCCCGGGGGCGGCCGATGCCCTCGACGCCGCGGCGGCGATGCAGCACGCCGTCGCCCTGGCCAACCGCGCCTGGCCCCTCGCCGCCCAGGTGGGGCTGCGCATCGGCGTCCACACCGGCGAGCCGATCGAGGGCGAGGCCGGCACGCTCTTCGGCTTGGCCGTCGTGGTGGCGCGACGGCTGTGCGACGACGCCCCCGGCGGCACGGTGCAGGTGTCAGACCTCACCCGCTCCCTCGTCGCTCATCGCGGCACCTACGCCTTCGAGGCCAGGGGCGAGCGGAGCCTCAAGGGAATCGATGAACCGGTCGCGGCGTGGGTGCTGGAGCTGGGCCCACCGTTGGCCTCGCTCACCGGCGTGTCGTCGGGCGCCGACATGGGCCGGGCGCCGTCGACGGCGACACCGGCGCCCACCGGCGGCGCCACCGCCGAGGCCACGCGGCTCGTCAGCCACCCCGAGGTCTTCGTGGCCCTGGCCGACCGGTGGCACACGGCCCGATCCGGTCGGGGGTCGCTCGTGGTCCTGGCCGGACCGCGGGAGATCACCGGCACCGTCCTCGACGAGCTGGCGGCGGCCATCGCCACCACGGGGGTCGACGTGAGCGCCGTGATCGCCGCCGATCCGGGCTCGCGGTCGCGGGCCGAGGCGGCCCGGGAGGCTGTCGAGGCCGCCCTCCCCGCCGGCGCCGTCCATCTGCTCGAGCTCGATCCCGGCGGGACGCGCCCGGCGGCCCCACCGGACCAGGATCCGGTGCTGGCCGCGCTCGGGACGGCAGGGGGCGCCGCCGCCCTGCTCCCCGCCGACATCGACCCACCGCTCTCGCCGGCCGATCTGGCCTGGCTGGCCGACCTCGGCCGCACGCCGGGCTGGCTGGTGGTGGTCGCCACCGACGACGCCAGCCAGCTGACGTCCAGCCCCATCGCCGAGCTGCTCACCGCGGCCGACGCCGTGCTCCGGGCCGGTCCGGTGCCGTCCGGCGCCACCGAGCAGCAGCGGTCCCCGGGGCTCGGCACCGTCGTCCTGCCCGGCCTCGTCCCCCCGGCACCCGGGCCCGGCGGCGCGACCGGCGGCCCCGAGGCGCCCACCACGGTGCGGGACGGGGCCCGCCGGGCGCTGCTCCGGCTCCCGACGGGCGAGGTGGTCGACCTCCCCGCCGACGGGGTGACGGTGGGCCGCGGTCGAGACGTGAGCATCCGGATCGACGACGAGGACGTCAGCCGCCGCCATCTCCGGATCCACGCCGTAGACGGCCGCTGGCTGGCCGAGGACCTCGGGTCCACCAACGGGACCACGGTCAACGGCATGCCCGCCCGCACCCACGTGCTGGCCGACGGCGACGAGATCGTCATCGGCAACTCGGCGCTGCGCATCTCGCTCACCTGACCGGGGACGCGCCTTCGCCCGTCGGTGAACCGGCGGGCGAAGGACGGGGAGGGTGGAAGGATCAAGGCGCCACGAAGGTCCCCGCGGAGACCACCACCAGGGCCGAGGCGTTGGTGGCCGGCAGGAGGGCCTGGTGGGCCACGATCTGGGCCTGGTACGTCCGGCCCGAGGCGAGCCCGGTGACGGTGCGGGACACGGCGACGTCGGTCACGCCGACCACGTTGGCCGAGGGCGAGGCCACCCAGGCCCCGACGGCGCTGCAGGTGCTGTCGGTGCAGGGCCGGACCCGCACGAACCAGGTGGCGGTCATGCGGCTCGGGTTGAGCCGGGCGTCGAAGCGGACCGAACCGGGAGCGGTGGCGGTGCGCAGCGGCGAGGCCAGCTGGGGGCGGATGCCCTTGCCGATGCACGGGCTCGTGGCCTTGAGGCGGTAGTCGCCGGTGGGCTGGCCGTTGTACTGCGGGTCGACCCACGTGTTGCCGGTGTAGGTGAACCCCTCGAGCACGTTGTAGACGCTGGCCGAGCTGGCGCCGAAGACACAGTTCCCGCTCACCACGTTGCCCGGCGCCGTGGTCAGCGGCCGCACCTCGTCGTAGTAGGACTCGACGGCCCACAGCTTGGAGTTGGTGATGAGGTTGTTGCGGATGGTGTTGCTCTCCGACCGGTAGGCGACCCCACCGGCGAGCTTGGCGCCGAGGTTGATGCCGTCCTCGTTGCTGTCGATGGTGTTGTTCTCGATCAGCGAGCCGTCGGCGTCGTAGTAGAGCTGGATGCCACGGGTGTAGTTGTGGTCGATCAGGTTGTTGCGGACGACCGCGCCCCGCACCTGCTCGAGGTAGAGGCCGTGCTCTTGGCGCACCGGCTTGCCGTTGACGAGCGGCAGCCCGTCGCCGCAGTGGTGGATGCGGTTGGCCTCGGCCACGAACCCGCTCACCACGCGGCCGTAGCCGACGCTCACACAGATGCGGGTCGGGGCGGTGATGTCGTTGCCGACGAGGTGCACCCGGTCAGCCTCGACGGTGACGCTCGACGTCTCCCGGCCCGACGGCGTGACCCCGTCGAGGCGCAGACCCGCCAGCACGAGGTCGCTGGCCGTGGAGGCCACGACCACCCTGCCCCGGACGGTGACGTCGGCGCCGGGCGCGCTGCGGATGGTGGCCCGAGTGGTGGAGGTGCCACCCTTGACCAGGTTCACGTCCTCGCCCGTGAGCGACGCGACGTAGGTGCCGGTGGTCAGGCACCCGACGGTGCCGGGGCCCATGGCGTCGGCCAGGCGCTTGAACGAGGCGAACGGCGCGGCGGCGGTGCCGGCGGCGAGGTCGCTGCCGGTGGGCGAGGCCCAGTGGGTGCAGACCGACGGGACGGTCACGGCGCCGGCCTCGCCGGCGGGGGCCACGATCCCCCCGGCGACGCCGGCGGCGAGGGCGAGGGCGAGACCGGCCACGCCGGCCCGGCGCCCCTTGGGGGCGGAGGAGGCGACGGCGGAAAGGGCGGACGTGGGGGTGGCGGGCACGGTGGGCTCCTGGGATCGGGTGGTGGTGGGCACGGATGCATCGTCCGCCCGGAGGCCCGGCGGATCTGTCACGCCGCGCACACACCAGGACACATCCCGGCGACACGGCCGTCACCGGTACAGTCCGGCCGATGACCGAGCCGCTGACCCCGTCGATCCTCGACGTGCTCACCGACGACCAGCGCCGCGACCTGCTGCGCTCGGCCCGTCGGCGCCGCTTCAAACGGGGCGAGGTGGTGTTCCACGAAGGCGACCCCGGCGACGCCATCCACCTCATCGAGAAGGGGCACGTGGTCATCCGGGTGTCGACCCCGATGGGGGAGGTCGCCACGCTCACCGTGCTCGGCCGGGGCGAGTCCTTCGGCGAAGGGGCCCTGCTCAGCCCCGACAGCCGTCGCACCGCGTCGGCCGTGGCCGTGGAGGGCGCGGAGACCATGGCCGTGCCCGGGTCGGAGTTCGAGCGGCTGCGGGCCGCCCACCCCGGGCTCGAGCGCGTGCTCACCGCCGCGCTGGCGGCCCAGGTCCGTCGGCTGTCGGGGCACCTCCTCGAGGCGCTGTACGTGCCGGCCGAGCAGCGCCTCCTCCGGCGGCTCGAGCAGGCGGCGAGGAGCTACGGGCTCGATGACGACGGCGGGGCCCGCGGGCCGACGCGGCCGATCGAGGTGCCCCTCACCCAGGACGACCTCGCCACCATGGCCGGGACGGCCCGCCCCACCGCCAACCGGGTGCTGAAGGCGGCCGAAGAGGCCGGCTACGTATCGCTCGGCCGGGGGAAGGTCACCGTCACCGACGCCGCCGCCCTGCGCCGCGCCGCCCGCTGAGGACCCGGCGGCGCAGCCCTACCCGGGCGTCAGCACGTGTAGTTGTAGACCTTGACCGACACCGTGGTGCCGGCGCTGTACACGTTCCCCTTCGGGTACGACGCCTGGTCGTAGACCCGACCGGCGAGCGAGCACGACGGAGGATCCACGGGGTAGGGCGTGATGCCGACGAGCCCCACCGCTCGCACCCGGCGCCAGTAGTCCGAGTCGCACAGGTTGGTGCCTACCACGTCGGGCATCACCGCCGACGCCCGGGTCGACGGCCCCGGACCCTTGGCGTTGATGGCCACCACGTCGAAGCTGTAGTACCAGTCGGCACCGTTGACGCCGTTGGGCGAGCCGGGCACCGTCACCTGGCTCGAGGTGACGTTGCCGGCCACGTCGGCCGTGCTGGTGTAGCCCGCCCCTTTGTTGGAACCCTGGGCGTTGACGGTGATGTGGTAGCTGGTGATCGCCGCGCCGCCGTTGTCCTGGGGAGCCTGCCAGGTGAGCGTGATGGTGACGGTGTCCGGGAAGGCACCGCAGACGGGGGTGGACTGCGGGTCCTTGGCCTGGACGTTCCGGGGCCCGGTGGGCGGGAAGGTCTGCGTGGTGGGGGTGGTGGGCCCGACGGTCGGGGTGGTGTTGATGACGGTCGGGTTGGTGCGGGTGACCGTGGGGCCCGAGGTCACGGTGGGCGTGGACGAGGCCGATCCGCCGCCCGAGGTGGGCGTCGAGGCGGTGTCGCTCGTCGGGGGGAGCGACGAGCCGTCGACGGTCGGATCGGTGGAGCCAGGAGCGCCGGTGTCGACGGAGCTCCCGTCGGTGGCCGCGACGGTGGTGCCGGTGGCCGCCGGCCCGGCCGCCGGGGCGGACGTGGCCGTCGACGTGGGACCGGTGGCGGTGAGCTCACCGTCGCCGCCGCTACGCGAACGCGCCAACGCCACGCCCCCGAACAGCAGCACCAGCGCCAGCACCGCCGCCGCCGCGGCCAGTGCCCGCCGGGACCCACCCGCCGACGGTTCACCGTCACCGCCCACCGGCACCGGCGGCGACGACGACGACGCCGCCGAGCCCTCGCCGATCGGCTGGGGGGTGGGCAACGTGGGCATGGCCCCGCCGGCCATGAGCGGCACGGCGAGGGCCGCCGCGGACTGGACACCGGTCGGGGCGTCCGAGGGGTCCGTGCCGGTGTCGCTCGCCACCGTGTCCTGCTGCCCGACGGGGACAACGCCAGCCGCGGCCGCCCCGACGACAGGCAGGGGACCGGTGCTGCGGACCGGGTCCAGACCGAGCGCCGCGGCCAGACCGGCCACGAACGCGCCCGCCGACGCCGGACGCTCCTCGGGCTCCTTGGCCAACGCGGCGGCGAACACGCCATCCACCGAGGCCGGCAGCTCCGGACGCCACGACGACACCGGCGGCGGGGCATCGTGCAGATGGGCGTACAGCAGCGCCGCCTCGTTGTCGGGCTCGAAGGGCCGATGACCCGTCAGGCACTCGAAGGCCACGCACGCCATCGCGTACACATCGGTCCGGGGCGACACCGGCGCCGAGCGGATCTGCTCCGGCGCGGCATACGCCAACGTGCCCACGATGCTCCCCGGCTCGGTCATCGTCGACCCCGCCCCACCCCGACTCACCCCGAAATCGGTGAGGTACACGAACGGCGCCGACCCGGGCGCCGTCTCGGCCAACAGCACGTTCTCGGGCTTGACGTCCCGGTGCACCAGCCCCGCCTGGTGCACCGCATCGAGCGCCCCACCCAGCTGGCCCAGCACGGCCACCGCCACCTCGGGAGCCAACGGACCCGACGTGCGCAGCAGCCGCCGCAGATCCGACCCACCCGGCACGAACCGCATCGTCAGGTAGAGCCGCCCCTCGTGCTCCCCCGCCGCATACACCGGGATCACGTTCGGATGATCGATCGCCGACGCCGCCCGGCACTCCGTCAGGAACCGCCGCCGGAACGTGTCGTCACCCGACAGCCGCTCCGCCATCACCTTCAACGCCACCGTCCGCCCCAACGACGGATCCACGGCGCGATAGAGCACGCTCATCCCACCCGTCGCCACCTGCTCCACCACCTCGAGCCCCGCGAACGAACTCCCCGCCGCCAACGTCTCGCTCATGCCTCCAGTCCACCACAGATCGGTGGGAAGGCGAGGCCGACCCCGCTATGACCGACTCCGTGGGTGCGAATTGTTCGCGAACGCCAACACTACGCACCCACGGGACCAGGCGCAGGACGAGGTGCACACCCGCTGTGTCACCCCGCGCACAGAGGCTGGCGGTCGGTCACCGGATGATCGACCCATGACCGAGCACTCCTCCACCACCACCTCCCGTCGCCACCGCTTCGGTGCCGCCGGGCTCGTCGCCCTGTCGGCGTTGACCTCGTTGCCGGTGTTCGCCGGTGCCGCCACCTCCGGGCCGGCCCCCGCGGCCGACGCCGCCGTGGTCTGCAGCCGCTGGGCCGCCGACGGCGCCCACGGCGGGAGCTGGACCGGCGACGGCACCCAGGCCAACCCGGTCCGCACCCTGCAGGCCCTGACCGACCTCCTCGCTCCCGGCCAGGTCGGCTGCGTGAAGAACGGCTCCGCCCTCGACTGGCGCGACCAGTACGGCTACGTCGGGACAGGGGTGATCCGCAAGGGCGGCATCGCCGGTTCCCCGGTCACGGTCCTGGCCGAGCCCGGCGGCACGGCCAGCTTCGCCGGCGAGATGCGGGTGAACCCCGACGTCCACGACGTCGTCATCCGGGACCTCCGCTTCACCGGCGCCCCCGACCATCCGAAGGGGACCAGCCTCCAGATCCAGGGCGACCGGATCGAGCTCCGCAACAACGACATCGCCAACCCGTACGGCATCTGCATCAACCTCGGGTCGATGTCGGCCTACACCAACGTCGACAACGGCGACCCTTCCGACGACGTGGTGATCGACGGCAACCGGATCCACGACTGCGGCAACTCGACCACGCTCACCTGGTCGGCGAGCGACTCGGGGTCGCACGGCGTCTACCTCGTCTACAGCCACCGGGCCCAGGTGACCAACAACCTGATCTACGACAACGGCTGGCGGGGCCTCCAGACCTGGCCCAGGGCCGACGGCACGCTCATCGCCAACAACCTCTTCGACGGCAACGCCAGCCACGTCAACATCGGCTCGGCCCTCACCGACGGCTACCCCTGGTACTCCTCGAACACCACCGTGCGGGACAACATCATGAGCAACCGCCGGACCGACTTCCAGCCGTCGAAGAACCCGGCGTCGATCTACGGCAACTTCCCGAACGGGTCGCCCACCTACGGCAACCAGGCCGCCGGGAACTGCATCGACCCGGCCGGCACGCCGACCGCAGGCAACGGCATCGCCTTCGGCGCCAACACGCTGGCTGCGCCGGTCTACGTGAACCGAGCCGCCAAGGACTTCCGCCTGGCCGCCGGCAGCCCGTGCATCGGGAAGGGGCCGGCCTCGATCCAGCCGGCGCCGACGGGCGCTCCGGCCTTCACCGCCTCCTTCGTGTCCGGCGCCGCTACCGCCACGCCGGGCGACGTGGTCGCCCACACCTGGCGAATCACCAACACCGGCACCGCCTCGGGTTCGGCCTCGTTCTTCTGGGCCGGCGGAGGGCAGGGTACCGCCGGCATCGCCGCCACCGTCTACACCGGCGCCCGGATCACGGGAGGCACCTGCACCGCCAACGCCTGCACGACGGCGGTCCTCGCCCCCGGGGCGTCGGCCACCATCACCATCAAGGTGGCGGTGGGCAAGGTGAACCAGTCCTTCCAGACCGCCATCGGCGGCGGGGACTTCGCCGACGCCGCCAAGGCCATCGCCGTGAGCGGGACCGACTGCACGAAGGTGGGGACGGCGGGCGCCGACTCCCTGGTGGGCACCAGCGGGGCCGACGTGCTCTGCGGCTTCGAGGGCAACGACTGGTTCTACCCCGGCGCCGGCAACGACGTGGTGCGGGGCGGCGCCGGGACCGACACGGTCGCCTACAGCAACGCCGCCGCCGCGACGGTGGTGAACCTCGGCCAGGCCGCAGCCTGGGACCGGGGAGCGACCACGGCGATCGGCTGGGACACCTTCACCGGGATCGAGGCCGCCTACGGCTCGAACTACGACGACCTCCTCGTCGGGTCGCCGGGCGCCGACACCCTCAGCGGCGGCTACGGCAACGACGAGCTTTGGGGCTACGACGGCAACGACGCCCTCTACGGCAACGCCGGTACCGACACCCTCAACGGGGGCAACGGCACCGACACCTGCTCCGACCTCACCGACCTGCGCAACGCCTGCGAGGCGTGACCCTCACCCCCGGGGCCCCGTCCTGTGGGTGCGCACTGCAGCGGCGCCCGATGCAGTGCGCACCCACGCCGTCGCGTCCGGACGCTGACGTGTCTAACCTGCGCCCATGCGTTTCGTCGAGGTCTCCGGGGTGCGGCTCTCGGCCATCGGGGTCGGCACCTGGCAGTTCGGTTCCGCCGAGTGGGGATACGGCAAGGACTACGCCGGCTCCATCGCCCACGACATCGTCACCAGAGCCCTCGACCTCGGGGT
Organism: Actinomycetes bacterium; assembly: GCA_029782025.1. Taxonomy (GTDB): domain Bacteria; phylum Actinomycetota; class Acidimicrobiia; order Acidimicrobiales; family Acidimicrobilacustridaceae; genus JAKOVR01. Next base: position 10,191 of record JAKOVR010000037.1, read on the forward strand.
GAACCTCCTCGACACGGCCGAGGCCTACGCGTTCGGC
>JAKOVR010000062.1 GCA_029782025.1 Actinomycetes bacterium
GGAGCAGCCGTACTTCCCGGCCGCTCGCGGGCCCGACGGGGAAATCATCGCCGCCACCGCGACCTCGGGATGGGGCTGGGTGTAGGGCCGCAGGTGCAGGCGGGCGTTGCGGAGGGTGAACCACTCCGTCTCGCGGGTCACGGGCTCGTCGGAGCGGAACAGCTCCAGGATGACGTCGAGTGCCTCCTCCATGCGGTCACGCTGCACCGCAGGATCGATGCCGAGCATGAAGGCGTCGGAGGGGAGGGCGCCGGGGCCGACCCCGAGCATCACCCGGCCGCGGGTGATGTGGTCGAGCTGCACGATGCGCTGGGCCACCATGAAGGGGTGGTGGTACGGGAGCGACACCACACCGGTGCCGAGGCGGATGTGGCGGGTCCGCTCGGCGGCGTGGGCGATGAAGAGCTCGGGCGAGGCGATGATCTCGTAGCCGGCCGAGTGGTGCTCGCCGAACCACGCCTCGTCGAACCCGAGCGTGTCGAGGTGGACGACCAGCCCGAGGTCGCGTTCGAGCGCCGTGGTGGGGTTCTGCCCGGTCGGGTGGAACGGAGCCATGAAGATGCCGAAGCGCAGGGGCCAGTCCATGGCGCCATTCGATCGGAACTTGACCGCCCGGTCAAGTAGCCAAAGGGCGCGCCGGACGGCCCGTCCGTTCCGTAGCATGGCGGCGAACCACCGGAGGAGGACCTGTGCGCCGTCGAACCCTGTCGTTGACCTTGGCTGTGCCCGTCGTCGGGGTGGCCTCGTTGCTGGCGGGCGCGTGCTCGTCGGGCAGCACCGGCTCCGGCGCCACCGCCGGCCCGCCGGCCACCGGCGCCCCGGCGACCGCTCCGGCGGGCGGGGGAGGGGCGACCGGGACGTCGGCGCCGTCCGGCGGCGGGTCCCGGGCCGGCGGCCCGCTGGCCCGCTACGCCGACGTCGAGTCGGCCACCTACGCCAAGGACGAGAACTGGGTGTGCCGGGCCGGGAAGGCCGGCGACCTCTGCACCACCGAGAGCCTCGACACCACCACCATCAAGGCCGACGGCTCGACGCAGGTCGAGAAGGTCCAGCGCGACGCCAACCCGTCCTACGACTGCTTCTACGTGTACCCCACGGTGAACTTCGGGGGCGACGAGCGGGCGCCGGCCGACACCAAGATGGCGGCCGACCCGTCCCAGGAGATCGCCGTCACCCGCAACCAGGCCGTGCGCTTCTCCCAGCACTGCCGGGTCTTCGCACCGCTCTACCGGCAGGTCACCTTCGCCGGGTTCGGTGCCCCCAACGCGGCCGAGCTCTTCGAGACGGCCTACGGCGACGTGCGCGAGGCCTTCCGCTACTACATGCGCCACTGGAACGAGGGCCGCCCCTTCGTGCTGATGGGCCACTCCCAGGGGTCGGGCATGCTGGTCGACCTGATGAAGAAGGAGCTCGACGGCCCGGCCAACGCCGAGGTCCGGGCCCACCTCGTGTCGGCCATCCTCGGCGGGGGCCGCACCGAGGTGGCGGCGGGCAAGGACGTCGGCGGCTCGTTCACCGACATCCCGGCCTGCCGGAGCGCCACCCAGACCGGGTGCGTCATCGGCTTCAACACCGTGGTCAAGGGCGGCGACAAGGACGACCGCACGCGCTGGGGCAGCGCCGAGCGGGCCGACACCCGGCGTCTCTGCACCAACCCGGCCGACCTCGCCGCCGCGCCGGGCGCAGTGGCCGACGTCGTGCCGATCGTGGGCAACCAGGGTGACTTCGCCCCCGGCGTCACCATCACCACCCCGTGGGTCACCGCCCCGGGCTTCGTCCAGCTGGCCTGCGTCTCCGACGGATCGGTCACGGTGCTCGAGGCCTCGGCCAAGGGTGCGCCCGGCGACGTCCGCAACCCCGAGCGGTTCCTGACCGAGTCGAAGGGGTGGGGGCTGCACGTCACCGAGATGGGCCTCGTGCAGGGCAGCCTGATCGCCGTCGTGCAGGCCCAGGTGGCGGCGATGCGCTGAGGGCGACGGCGGCGACGGCTCGGCCGCGGCTAGGCCAGCTGGCGGGCGATCGTGGCCGTGTCGAAGTAGATCCGCACGGTGTCGAGGGTGTCGCCCCGGAACAGGAAGAACGCTGCCATCCGGCACCGGAACCCGCGCCCGGTGGGCTCGATCCGCTCCGCCCCCTCGATGGAGCCGAGCAAGGTGCCGGTGACCCAGACCTCGGCGATCACGGCGTCGTCGGCGTGGTGGTGGGCGATCAGCTCGTAGCGGTAGTCGGGGAAGGCGTTGCTGCGCTCGTGCAGGTAGTGGCCGACCTGCTCGCGGCCGTCGTAGACCTTGTGGGTGCCGATGAGCTCGTAGCGCGGGTGGGGGAACACGGCGCAGATCGCGTCGAGGTCGTGCCGGTTCTCGGCGTCGAGGAGGCGGAGGAGGCGGTCCTCCCGCCGCTGGCGCAGGTCGTCGCTCGCCACCGTCGCCGTCACTCGGCGAGGTCGGGCTGGGCCCGGATGATCTGCTCGAACAGCGGCTGGAAGCTCAGCCAGCCGGCCATGTGGGAGCCGACGTGGCCGGCGGTGAGGGCCGCGGTGTCGTCGTCGATCGGGCGGGGCGTGCCGGCGGCCTGGGCCAGCAGCTGGGCCTGGCAGCTGCGTTCCATCGTGATGAACCACCACGCCGCCTCGTCGACCGAGTGGCCGACGGTGAGCAGGCCGTGGTTGCGCAGGATCGCCGCCTTGCGGTCGCCGAGGGCATGGGCGATGCGCTTGCCCTCCTCGAGGTCGAGCACCACCCCGGTGTAGTCGTCGAAGAGGGCATGGTCGCCGTAGAAGGCGCAGGCGTCCTGGGTGAGCGGCAGCAGCTCCTGGCCGAGCGACGAGAAGGCCTTGCCGTTGAGCGAGTGGGCGTGCGCCGCGGCCTGCACGTCGGGCCGGGCGGCGTGGACCTGGGAGTGGATGGCGAAGGCGGCGTCGTTGACGGCGTAGTCGCCCTCGACGATCTCGCCCTGGTGGTTGACGAGGAGCAGGTCCGACGCCCGGATGACGGAGAAGTCCACCGCGAACGGGTTGACCCAGAAGTGGTCCGGGAGCTCGGGGTCGCGGGCGGTGATGTGGCCGGCCACGCCTTCGCTGAAGCCGAACTTCCCGAACAGCCGGAAGGCGGCGGCGAGCCTGATCTTGATGTGGCGGCGCTCGTCCTCCACCGAATCGAACGTCGGGATCTGGTAGCGCAAGGGCTTGCGGGCCATCGGTTCCCCTCCTGCGGCGACTGGGACCCCAACTCTACGCCGCCATACCGGCCGGTGGGTCGGGCGGGGTCGGGCTTGGTCGCCGAGCCGGTCGTGTGGTTCGATGGCCGGGCACTGATACGTGCGGCAGATAGGGGAAGCCGGTCAGAGTCCGGCGCTGTCCCGCAGCCGTGGGTCGCCTCTCCAGGGGCGGCGAGTCGGAATACCTGCTGCCGCACGGCTCTGGATGCGCCGTCGTGGAAAACGGGGCTGAGCCATCGAAGCGATCCTCATCCGAGGTTCCGGCTGACCCCACGGAAAGGAACCTCCTCATGCTTCGCCTTCGTGCCCTCGTGGCCGCGCTCGTCGCGGTCTCGCTCCCGGTGACCGCCCTCGCCGCCCACCCGGCGGCGGCCGCGCCGCTCACCGCCGACCCCGCCGTCGCTGCCGACCTGGCCAGCGTGTGGCTGGCCGGCCAGGTGGGGGCGTCGGGCTTCATCCCCAACGGGGCCAACCAGCCCGACGTGTCGTCCACGCTCGACGCCGCGCTGGCCCTCGCCGCGTCGGGCACCGACCACGCCACCTTCGACCGGATCCTCAGCTGGCTCCAGGCCAATGCGCTGACCGTGATCACGCCCAACGGCAGCGATGACCCGGGCCGCATCGGCGCGCTGCTGATGCTGGCCCACCTCGCCGGCATCACCCCGACCCAGTTCGGCGGCCTCGATCTGCCGGCCCGCCTGGCGGCCACGCTCGGGACGCTGCATGCCGGCCTCTATGGCGACGGGGATCCCACCTACGACGGCGTGTACCGCCAGTCCCTCGCCCTGATGGGGCTCCATGCCATCGGGGCCCCGCTGCCGGTCACTGCGGTCGACTGGCTCGTGGCCCAGCAGTGCGGCGCCACGCCGTCGTCGGCCACCGGGGGCTTCCTCGGCTATCGGGCCGACACCACGGTGGACTGCCCCGCCCCCGACCCCAACACCTTCAGCGGCCCCGACACCAACAGCACCGCCATCGCCGTGGAGGCGCTGGCCGCGGCCGGGCGCAGCGCCGCCGTGGCGGCGGGTCTCGACTTCCTCGCCGCCGCTGAGGGGGCCGACGGGGGGTTCGCCTTCATCCCGGGCGGTGGGGCCGACCCCAACTCCGAGGCCCTGGTGATCCAGGCCATCGTGGCCGGCGGCGAGAACCCGTCGGCCGGTCGCTGGGTGAAGGGCAACGCCACGCCGGTCACCGCACTGCTCACCTGGCAGCTCGGCACGACCGCCGACGCTGCCGACCAGGGGGCGCTGGCGTCCCCGTACAGCAACGGGGCGCCCGACGTCTTCGCCACCCGCCAAGGCATCTGGGGCCTGGTCGGTGCGCCGTTCCCGCTGGCCGCGGCCGCCTTCCCGCCGCCGGCCACGACCACCACGACCGTGGCGCCGTCGACCACGAGCACGACGACGCCGGTCGTGCAGGCCACGCCGGCGTTCACCGGCTGAGCCATCCGCGTCCCGGGCGGGCGGCGGTGCTGAACTACGTCACGTGACGAAACCCGCCGACCGTCCCCCTGGAACGCCGGACGCGGGGGAGGGGCGCGCCCCGGCCCGCCGCCCCGCCCGGGAGCGCCAGGACCGCTGCCTCTGGTGCGGCCGTGCGTTCACCGTGCCGGCCGGACCGGGGCGGCCCCGCCGGTACTGCCGGCAAGGGTGCCGGCAGCAGGCCCACATGGCCCGCAAGCTGGCGGCCGCCCACGGGCTCGGCGACGACGACCTGGTGGTGGCGCGCGCCGCGCTCGAGGAGCTCCAGAGCCGCCTCTACTGCCTGCAGGCCGCCATCCAGGACGTCGAGCGCGACCTCGAGCACGGCCACGAGCCCGACGACCTGCGTGAGGCGTTCGACTGGCTCCTGGAGAACGCCCGGCCGGTGGCCGAGCTCTGGATCGAGCCCCGCACGACGTCGACCTGACCGGTCAGGCCTCCTCGGTCGGGCGGGTGGCCACGAGGACGGCCCAGATCATCAACGCCTGCACCGGGAGCCGGGCGAAGAGCAGCCAGCGGGGCGGCTTGGGCAACCCGTCGATGGCGATGTCGGAGAAGGCCTGGTTGACGTTGGCCGGGAAGATGGCGAGCAGCAGCACCACGAGGGCGAGGCCGAGCCGCCGGCTCGGACGGCGCAGCAACTGGATGCCGCCGGCCGTTTCGAGCACCCCGGTGCCGTAGACCAGGAGGCGCTTGGCGGGCAGGGCGTCGGGCACGATGGCCTCGAAGGAAGCCGGGGCCACGAAGTGCAGGGCGCCGATCGTGGTGAACGTGGTGCCCATGGCCAGCCGGGCGGCCAAGGCGCCGGGGCGGCGGGATGGGCGGGTGGGGGGGACGTCGGCGGGCATCGGGCTCCTCGGGTGGTGGCACCGGCCGTTCGTCGCCGCGGGCCGGGTGGATCACGCAGGCTACCGGGGGCCCGGCCGGAGGCGGGTGGCCGGGATCGTCGCCCGTTCGTCCTTGCCGCCATGGACGGGGCAGGAGACGATCGACCCATGCAACTCGCTCTCGTCCTCTACGACCGCTTCACCGCCCTCGACATCGTGGGCCCGTTCCAGGTGCTGGCCGACATCCCCGGGGTGGAGGCGGTCTTCGTGGCCGAGACCGCGGGCCCGGTCACCGACCACACCGGCCGACTGACGATCGAGGCCACGGCGGCGCTGGCCGAGGTCCCGGCCCCCGACATCGTGGTCGTCCCCGGTGGGCCCGGGGAGCGGATCGCTGGGCCGGACCATCCGGTGGTGGCGTGGCTCCGGGCCGTCCACCCCACGACGACCTGGACCACCAGCGTGTGCACCGGGTCGATCCTCCTGGCCCTGGCCGGGCTCCTCGACGGGGTGGAGGCGACCTGCCACTGGCGCTCCCTCGACCGCCTCGGCGCCCTCGGTGCCGTCCCCACCGGCCAACGGGTGGTGGAGCGGGGCAGGATCATCACCGCCGCCGGCGTGTCCTCGGGGATCGACATGGGTCTGGTCCTCGCCAGCCGGCTCTTCGGCGACGAGGTCGCCCAGGCCGTCCAGCTCGCCATCGAGTACGACCCGCAACCCCCGTTCGACGCCGGATCGCCGGCCAAGGCCCCGGCGGGGGTGCGGGCCCTGCTCGAGTCCGTGGTCACCTGAGACCGGTCCGGCTCGCCTTACCCCGGACTAGACATAACGGAGATTATGGGCGTCAAGCCCGAACGACGGGGAGCAGCGGGGCGCGACGTCCTCCGTGGGTGGACGTCCTTCCGTGGGTGCGAAGTGTTCGCGGCCGCGAACAAGTCGCACCCACGAGGATCTCGGACCCACATGAGCGCGCACGACGCTCGAGGGACTCGTCGCCCCGTGCGTGACGTCGCCTCCCGGCCCCGGAGCCCTGCGATCCCGAATCGGGTCGTGGCCCATGACTCTCGGGGCCCTGCTGCCCGCCGACCATAACGTCACGTGACGCTATGGACCGATGGTCCGCGGGCCGGGCTCCGGTGGCATCATGGGCGACCGTGCATGACCCCCGCTTCGTCGCCCTGCCCGGCGGCCGGCTGCTCGCCTACGACGAGCACGGCGATCCGACCGGGCCGCCCGTCCTGCTGTTCCACGGCTCCCCGGGATCGAGGCTGGACTTCCTCCCCTCGGCGGTGATGCCCACCGCCGGGGACGGATCGGTCGGCGGGCGGTTCATCGCCGTCGACCGGCCCGGCGTCGGCGCCTCCGACCACCTGCCCGGTCGGCGTCTCACCGACTGGGCCGACGACGTCGCGGTCCTGGCCGACCACCTCGGGATCGACCGGTTCGCCGTGCTGGGGTACTCCGGTGGCGGGGCCTACGCCCTGCAGGTCGCCCACGGGCTCCCCGATCGCGTCGCCGCGGTGAGCCTCGTCGGGTCCCTCGCTCCCCCGGGCGGACGTGCGTTCGATGACGGCACCGGCCTCGGTCCCCGGATCGGGCTCGAGCTGGCCCGGTCCCTCGGTCGGGTGGTCGAGCTCGGGATGGTCGTGGCCAACCGCGCCCTGGCGGCCCTCCCCGACCTGGCCATCCTGGTGGGCACGGCCGAGATGTGCGCGGCCGACCGGCAGCTGCTCTCCACCCCGGCCCTGCGCGACAACCGCGTCCTGGCCTACCGGGAGGCGGCCCGCCACGGCACTCGGGGGCCCGTCCACGACGTCGGCCTCGTCGCCGGCGACTGGGGCTTCGATCTGGGCGAGGTCGACGCGCCGGTCACGGTGTGGGCCGGGGCCGACGACAACTTCGTGCCGCTGGCCCAGACCCGCCACCTGGTGGAGGCCCTCCCCCGCGCCCGGCTCGAGCTCCTGCCCCACGCCGGGCACACCGTGCTGTTCTCCCACGGTGTCCACATCCTCGGCCGCCTGGTGGCCGAGAGCGCGAACCCGGGCGAGCCCGCCCGCGATCCCGTACGCTGATCCCCGCCAGCGTCCCGCGGGGTGTCGCTGGTGGCCGGGGGCGCCATGGATGCCGATCGGTTCGAGGTGCTGGTCCAGCACAGCTACGACGCCATCGTTCTCACTGATGCGTCGAACGCGATCGTCTACGCCACCCCCGCCGTGCGCCAGATGTTCGGCTTCGAGCCCGAGGCGCTCATCGGGCGCAACGGCTTCTCCTTCGTGCACCGGACCGACCGGGGTGGCGCGGTGGAGCGGGCCCGCGGCCTGCTGGCTCGCCCGGACGGCACCACCCGGGCCGAGATGCGGGTCCGCCACGCCGACGGCTCGTATCGCTGGTGCGAGTGCACCAGCGTCAACCTCCTCGATCACGCCGGGGTGGGGGCGGTGGTCAACTCCTTCCGCGACATCACCGACCGGAAGGCGGCCGAGGAGCTGGCGGCCCGGGCCGAGAGCCGGCTCCAGGCCCTGCTCGAGCACGCCGACGGGGTGATCCTCCTCGCCGACCGGGACGGCTACGTCACCTGGGCGAGCCCCGGGGCCGAGCGCCTCTGGGGATGGTCGGCCGACACACTCCTCTCGCGGCAGATGATCGCCGCCGTCCATCCCGACGATCAGCGCGAGATCATCCGCCAGTACCGCAAGATGGCCTCGGCCCAGCGGCTCACCGTCCGGGTCGACGGTCGGATGCGCCACGGCGACGGCACCTGGCGCTGGTACGAGTCGGTGTTCACCAACTGCCTCGACGACCCCGCGGTCGGCGGCGTGATCGCCAACGTCCGCGACATCACCGACCGCGTGCTGGCCGACCAGGCCCTCCGCAACTCCGAGGCCCAGCTCGAGCACCAGGCCACCCACGACGCCCTCACCCGGCTCCCGAACCGCACGCTGCTGCACGACCGGCTCGACACGGCGCTGGCCCGGGCGCGTCGGACGGGTACCACGGTCGCCGTCGTCCTGGTCGGCGTCGACCACTTCCAGGTCGTCAACGAGGGTCGGGGCCACGCCTTCGGCGACGCCACCCTGCGGGCCGTGGCCGAGCGGCTGGCCACCCATGCCCGATCGGGCGACACGCTGGCCCGCTTCGGCGGCGACCAGTTCGTGATCGTCGCCGACGACCTCCGGGACGAGCGCGAGGCGATGGATCTGGCCGACGCCGTGGTGCGGGCCTTCGACCACCCGCTCTCGGTCCGGACGGAAGCCGATCCCGACCCTGCCGAGTTGTTCCTCGCCGTCAGTGTGGGGGTGGCCGTCGACCGCGGCCACGATGCCGAGCCGGGCGAGCTCCTCCGCGACGCCGATGGCGCCCTGGCCACGGCCAAGAGCCGTGGCGGCGGCCGTTCCGTCCAGTTCGTGGCCGGGGCGAGGGAGATGGCTCGCGAACGGCTGCACCTCGAGACCGAGCTCCGCCGGGCGATCCTCCGCCACCAGTTCCAGGTCCACTACCAACCGGTGGTGGACCTGCGGACCGGCGCCGTCGCCTCCGTCGAGGCCCTCGTGCGGTGGCAGCACCCCCAGCGCGGGATGCTCCTGCCGGGCAGCTTCATCGACGTGGCCGAGGAGACCGGCCTCATCATCCCGTTGGGGGCCTGGGTGTTCGACGCGTCGTGCCGGCAGCTCGTCGAGCTGCACGACGTCCTCGGCGGCCAGCGGGCCCCGCTGTCGGTCGGCATCAACCTGTCGGCCCGGCAGTTGGCCGAGGACGGGCTGATCGACGACATCGGCAACGTGCTGGCGGCGACCCCGATCCACCCGGGCCACGTCTGTGTGGAGGTCACCGAGAGTGCGGTCATGCGCGATCCGTCGGCCACGGCCGACCGCCTGGCCGAGCTCCGGGTCTTCGGTCTGCGGGTCGCCATCGACGACTTCGGGACCGGGCAGGCGTCGTTCTCCTACCTCCGCGACCTGCCCGTCGACGTGCTCAAGATCGACCAGTCCTTCGTCCAACCCATGGAGCAGGACCCCCAAGCCGCCGACCTCGTCGCCGGGATCGTCGGCCTCGGCCACACGCTCGGTCTCGAAGTCGTGGCCGAAGGGGTGGAGACCGACGGGCAGCTCCAGCTGCTGCGCGACCTCGGGTGCGACCGGGCCCAGGGCTTCCTCTTCAGCACGGCGGTCGCTCCCCGGGCCGTCGTCGACCTGCTCCGCTCCCGCCCCACTTGGTGAGTGGGCCGGATGGCCCATTGGCGCAGGTGGTCGCGCCGTCCGCTTGCCTTCCGGCCGCTGCGCGCCGATGGAGTCGCATGCGCCTCCGTGTCCTCGTCGCGTCCGTCATCCCGGCCCTCGTGCTCACCGCGTGCTCGTCGACCGCCGGGCCGCAGAGCGCCGGCGGCGCCGGTCCCTCCACCACGGCCAGCGGGGACAAGATCCCCACGGCGGTGACGGTCGCCCCCGGCGGTGAGCCCAAGCGGGGCGGCAAGCTCGTCTACGGCCTCGAGGCCGACACCGACGGCTTCGACCCCGCCGTGTCCCGGATGGTGGCCAACGGGCTCATCATGGCCAACGCCGTCTACGACCCCCTCGCCGCCTTCGCCGCCGACGGCTCGGCCAAGCCGTACCTGGCCGAGAAGATCGAGCCGAGCGCCGACTTCCGCACCTGGACGATCACCCTCCGCAAGGGCATCACCTTCCACAACGGCGAGCGCCTCGACGCCGACGCCGTGATGAACCACTTCTCGAAGATGCGCAAGTCGCCGCTCACGAACGCCGCTCTCGACCTCATCGACGAGACGACCCCCACGACCAAGATCGACGACCCCACCTTCAAGGTGAACATGCTCGAGCCCTGGGCCCAGTTCCCCGTGCTGCTCACGGGGCAGCTCGGCATCGTGCCGTCGCCGGCCTTCTATGCCGAGCCCGACCCCAAGAAGCGCTCCAACTCCCCCATCGGCACCGGGCCGTTCAAGCTCCTGAGCCGTGAGCCCAACGTCCGAACCGAGCTCGTCCGCAACCCGGACTACTGGCGCAAGGACGAGCGGGGAACCCAGCTCCCCTACCTCGACGGGGTCGCCTTCACGTTCTTTCCCCAGAACGTCGCTCGGGACGAGGCCCTCGACCGGGGCGACATCAACATGATGTTCACGACCTTCGGCAGCTCGGAGCGCCGCCTCACCCAGTGGGCCAACGAGGGAAAGATCCAGGTGGTGCGCGACACCGGGAGCGAGGAACAGGTCTTCCTCGAGCTCAACATGGATGCGCCGCCCCTCGACGACCTGCGGGTGCGCCAGGCGATCAACTACGCCATCGACCGCAAGGAGTACGTGAAGATCAGCGACGACGAGGAGGCGTGGATCCGCAACAACGTCTTCAGCCCGTCGTCCCCGTGGTTCGCCGACGTCGGGACCCCTCCGTTCGATGCGGCCAAGGCCAAGGACCTCGTCGCCGCCTACACGAAGGAGAAGGGGCAGAAGCCGACTTTCGCCATCAAGACCAACGACTCGGTCGAGAACCAGAAGCTGGGACAGTGGTTCGCCGACCAGCTGAACAAGGTGGGGATGGACGTCAAGGCCCTCTCGTCCGCGATGGAGACGTTCCCGACCGAGCTCGTCTTCGGCAAGTACGAGGTCGGGTACGTCCGCCAGTTCGGTGCGCCGGACCCCGAGGGTGACGCCTACTGGTTCCTGAGCAAGAACGCGTCGAAGCCCGGCGAGGGTCGCCTCGGCCTCAACATCGCCCGGCTGCGCGACCCCGAGATCGACAAGGTGCTGGCCGAGGCGCGGGCCACCACCGACGCGGAGACCCGGAAGAAGGCCTACCGCCGGTTCCAGGAGCGGATCACCGAGCTCGTCCCCTACGTGTGGCTCACGGCCAGCGTGAAGATGATCGCCACCGACAAGCGGGTACGGGGCATCACCAACGGCCCGCTCCCCGACGGGTCCCCCTCGATGCCGATCGTGACCGGGGTGACGCGCCTGTCGAGCGTCTGGCTGGCCTGAGCCTCCTGGCCGTCAGGCCGGCACCCAGGTGCCGTGGAAGCCGAACGGCACCCGCACGGGGAGGTGCACCCGGGCGATGGGCCCCTTGGCCATCGCCAGCGCGTCGAAGATGACGAGATCGCTCTTGTCCCGGGCGCGGTCGTAGCTGTAGGTCATCACCCAGCCCTCCCCTTCCCCGTCACCGCCGGGGACGAAGACGGCCTCGCCGGCCCGTTCCCGACCCTTCGGATCCCACATGTCGGCCGCGCCCGTGGAAGCGTCGAGCCGGTACACCCCGCCCATCATGAACGGGAACGGGGTGTCGTGATCGATCATGGCGAACCACGCGTGGCGGTACGGGCGCCCGGCGAACCGACGGTCGATCCCCGGCAGGTCCATCTGCACGTCGGACCGCTGCTCGTCGGCGATCCGACGCTGTCCGGGCGGACCGCTCACCGTCCACCGGTGCACGGCCGACGGGAGCAGGTCGCCCTTCTCGGAGAACACCTCCGGGATGCGGCAGACGTCCACCACGATGCGGTCGCCGTCGCGGTGGGCGTTGACGCCGTGGAACACGTAGCACGGGTCCATCTCGATCCACTCGACGGCTGATCCGGGCTGATCGAAGGGCAGGATGCCGAGCCGGCTCCCGTAGGAGGGATCCCACCGGAAGGGGAAGGCACCCTTCTCCCCCTTCACCATGCGCACGGCGCCCTGGATGTCGAACAGGACCGGCCCTTCCCAGAAGATCGCTTCCCGGTCGGTGATGGCGAAGTCGTGGATCATCGTCGCCCCCTTCACCGGCACCGTCTCGCTGCGTTCGAGCCGGCCCGACGCGTCGGCGACGTGGTAGGTGAGGAACGGCGGGGCGAAGCCGTACCCGAAGAAGTGGAGCTTGCCGGTGACCGGATCGATCTTCGGGTGGGCGGTCATCGAGGTGGTGAGGCGCCCGTCGAAGTCGTAGACGCCCACGGTGGACAGATCCTTCGGATCGATCCGGTACGGGAACCCGACCTCGCCGGAGGTGAGCAGCTTGCCGGCGTGCAGGAAAGCGCTGACGTTGCTCTGGTTCGTGCCTTGGCCGGGCGGGCCGCCGGTCAGCCCGTTCGTGCGCTTCAGCATCGACGTGGCCACCCACCGGTTGCGGTACCACACCGCCTTGCCCCCCTCGAGGCGCACGCCGTGCACCATGCCGTCACCGAGGAACCAGTGCGTCGAGTCCCCCATCGCCGGGTTGGAGCCGTTGCGCACGAACACCCCGGCCAGCGCCGGAGGGATCGCCCCGGTGATCTCGAGGGTGGTCGCGTCGGTCTCCTGGAGCACGGGGGCGAAGTTGCCCTGCATCCAGTACCCCCGCGACGGGTCATAGGTCTCCGGCGGAAGCGGCGCGCTCGTGGCCGGGGCCGCGTTCGTCGCCCCGCTGGCCGCTCCCCCGGGTGCGACCCCTCCCCCGCTGCTGCACGCGGCCAGCACCTCAGCCGCCGCCCCGGTGGCGGCGAGGACGGCCCCACCCCCGAGGAGGCGGAGCACCGCCCGCCGGTCGGCCTCGGGCGAGTTCCTCATCTGGTCGTGGCGCACGGCCTCTCCTTTCGGCCCCCGGAATTTAACACCGTTCACTCCACCGGGGGCGCTCCTGGCGCATTCCCGGGGGCGTCCGTCCAGGTTCGTCCCGCGAGCGGTCTACCCGGTAGCTTTGCCGCCATGTCGCGCCGGCTCGACATCGAGCTCACCAGCACCCGACCCGACGGCTCCTGGACCTGGCGGGCCGCCGGGGCCAAGCAGCCCAAGGGCGAGATCGCCCCGGGCATCGTCCCCGAGGACGCCTCGGTGGGCGCCATCGTCCGGGCCGAGGCCGAGTTCGGGGTCGACGGCATCGAGATCGTGGCCGTCGCCCGACCGAAGGCCGACAACCGCGTCGAGCCCGAACGGATCGTGGTCACCGGCACCCGCCGCACCGAGGAACTGGTCAACGTCACCTACGCCGAGCGGGGCAAGGGCAAGGGCCGCCGCCGCGACGACGGTGACGGCCGACGGCCTCGCGAGGGCGGTCGGGGCGACGGCGGGGACCGGCCCCGCCGTGACCGCACCGACCGAACCGACCGATCTGACCGGACCGACCGGGGCGAGCGGGGCGGCCCCCGGGGCGGGTCCCGCGACGGGCGCGGGCCACGCCGTGACGCCGCCGAGGGAGACGCCCGCAAGGGCGAGCGCCCGGCCCGGCGGCCGGTTCCCCACGAGCCCCCGCGCCTGAAGCGGCTCAAGGCCGGCCGGAAGCACCGCAACGCCCTGGTCCGTTCGCTGCCGGAGCTGCAGCAGCCGCTGGCCCGCCTCCTGCTCCGGGGCGACATCGCCGCCGTGCGCCAGGCCGTGACCCGGCAGAACGAGCTGGCGGCCAAGGACGGCCTGCCCCAGGTGTCGCTCCGCACCATCGAGGGGATCGCCGACAAGCTCCGCCCCCTGCTCCGATCGGCCGAGTGGTACGACCGGGCCGAAGCGGCCATGACCCAGCTCGACCAGCTCGACCTCCGTGACCTCCGGTCCGTGGTCGTGGCCGCCGATTCCGGCGCTCGCGACGACGAGGCCCGGGCCATGGCCGTCGAACTGCGCGCCGCGCTCACCCGCCGGGTCGACGAGGAGCACCGGGCCTGGCTCGACGAGCTGACCACCCTCCTGGCCGACGGCCGGGTGGTCCGGGCGCTGCGGCTCAGCTCCCGCCCGCCCAAGGCGGGGGCGCCGTTGCCTCCGGAGATCGCCCAACGCCTCGCCACCGCCGCCAGCAGCGGGCTCACCGCCGACACCTTCCCCGACCGCTACGCCATGCTGATCGAAGCGGTGGCGTTCTCCCCGGTGCGGTTGCAGGTCGTTCCCGAGGCGCTGCCCTCGAAGACCTCCGACGAGCTCACCGCCGCGGTCACCAAGCTCGCCGCCCGCGTGCCCCAGATCGCGCAGCGCTTCGGCATCGAGCCGGCGCCGGCCAAGAGCTGACAGGTCAGGCGACCAGGGCGAGCACCTCGATCGGGGTGCGGGCGACGAGGTCGCCGTCGGCGGCGCGCGCCCGGGGGTTCCAGCCCGCCAGCACGAAGCGCACGCCGGCGCGGGCGGCCGCGGCGCGGTCGTGCTCGGTGTCGCCCACGAACACCACGGCGTCGGGCGGCAGGTCGAGGGCGGCAAGCACTGGCCCGAGGGTCTTCGGGCCGGTGAAGGCGTCGGCGAACAGCGCCACCTCCGGGAGCCAGCCGAGGCGGGCCAGCTCGGCGTGGCCCGAGCGCGGGTGCTTGTTCGAGCACACCGCCCAGCGCCCGAGCCCGGCGACGAGGTCCACCACCCCGGGGAAGGGCTGGGTCGCGCCCGGGTCGTAGAGGTCGAGGTAGGCGTCCACGTCGACACCGAGGCGGGCACACTCGTCGGCCAGGACGTGACCGAAGGTGATGGCCTCCAGGGGGACGCCCAGCCGGACAAAGGGCGCGACCAGGGCGGCGTCGCTGTCGATCAGGGTGCCGTCGAGGTCGAACACGAGAGCCGCCGGCGCTGCTGCCATCGCCGGGAGGCTACCGGGCGGGGCTCGGCGCCTTGGGCACCCGGCGGCGGCGGCTTGTAGGGTGCCGCCATGATCGAGACCGAAACGCGGGGCAACGTCCTCGTCATCACCATCAACCGGCCGGAGGCCAAGAACGCCGTGAACGGGGTCGTGGCCCAGGGCATCGAGGCAGCCATCGACCAGCTCGAGGAGAGCGACGATCTCTGGATCGGCGTCCTCGCGGCCACCGGCGACGTGTTCTCCGCCGGCGCCGACCTCAAGGAGATCAACTCCGGCAACGCCGCCGCCCTCATGACCCAGCGCGGCGGGTTCGGCGGCATCGTGTACCGCGAGCGGCGCAAGCCGATCATCGCCGCGGTCGACGGGCTGGCCACCGCCGGCGGCTGCGAGATGGTCCTGGCCTGCGACCTGGTCGTGGCCAGCAGCCGGGCCTCCTTCGGGCTGGCCGAGGTGAAGCGGAACCTGGTCGCCGGTGCCGGCGGGCTCTTCCGGCTGCCCCGGGTGCTCCCCCCCAACGTGGCCATGGAGGCCGTCCTCACCGCCACGCCGGTCCCGGCCGAGCGGGCCTACCAGTTCGGCATGGTCAACCGGCTCACCGAGCCCGGCGCCGCCCTCGAGGGCGCGCTGGAGCTCGCCGGCGAGATCACCAAGAACGCGCCGGTCGCCGTGTGGGCGAGCCGGGGGGTCGTCCGGGCCGCCATCAACACCGACGAAGCCGAGCTGAAGAGCCTCACCGATGCCGCCTTCGGCGCCGTCCTCTCGTCGGAGGACACCTCCGAGGGCCTCTCGGCCTTCATCGAGAAGCGCACCCCCAACTGGAAGGGCCGCTGACCGCTGACGCCCCCGGGCGTCCTCAGGTGATCGTGTCGAGCACACCGTGCTCGTGGAGGAACTCGGCCAGACCCTCCACGAGCGCGAGCTCGGCCACCTCGTGCAGCGGCACCCACCGCACCTCGGCGGCGTCGTCCCCGGCGACGGGCTCCTCCCCGTCGAGCACGATGGCCTCGAAGTCCATGATGACGAAGTGGCCGGGGCCGTCGCTCCCGTCTTCGTCGTAGAAGCGCTCCACCCAGCCGAGCAGGGGTCCGCAGACCCCGTCGAGGCCGGTCTCCTCCCGCAGCTCACGGACGACCGCCTCGGCCAGGAGCTCGCCGGCCTCGACGCGCCCGCCGGGCACCGACCACGCGCCGGCGGCCGGTCCGTGGCCGCGCCGGATCAAGAGCAACGACCCGTCGAGCACCACGACGGCGCCGACGGCCAACACCGGCCCGCGGACGGCCGCGCCGTCCCGATCGGCCGCCGTCATGCCGTCTCCGGTCCGGGTCGGGCGCCGAGCGGGCGGTGCACGGTGATCGAACGGGCGATGAGCCCGTGGGCCTCGAAGAAGTTCTTGGTGGCGCGGTCGCCCGGCAGGGCGACGGCGTCGATCCCGCAGCACCCGAGGCCCTCGGCCCAGGCCAGCAGCGCGTCCATGAGGCACTCCCCCACGCCCACCTCCCGGCCGTCGGGCTCGACGTAGAGCTCGTCGATCACGGCCAAGCGCCGTCCGTCGGCCAGCCCCACGGCCCGAGCCCGGGCGTAGCCCACGACTGCCCCGGCGAACTCGCCGGCCAGCACGAGCGTGTCCTCGTCACCTGCGCCCGCGCCCTCGGAGGGGGCGACGGGAGGACCCGGCTGGGCGTCGTGCACCGCCCACAGATCGCCGCCCCGCTGGTCGCGCTTCTCGGCCACCGCGGCGGCGTGCAGCGCAGCCAGGACCGGGGTGTCCGCCGGGACGGCGGGCCGGGCCGACGCCACGGTCAGGCCTCCTGGAGCTGGGCGATCTTGTTCAGGATCGTCTTGCGGCCGCGATGGGCGTGCTCGAACCGCCGGATGGCCTCGAGCTCCTCGGGGGCCAGGCTCTCGAGCCGGGGCACGACCTGGGACGCCGACAGCGACTCGTAGTCGGGGATGGCCAGGGTGTCCCCGCTCGGGGCCGGGACGGCCGGCGTGGCCGCCTCGGCGGCTTCCGGGGCGACGACCGCATCGGCCGGCGTGGCCACAACCAGCGGGGCGCTGACGCCGGCGGGGGCCGGGATCGAGGCCTCGGGTCCGGGGCCGTGGGGCAACCACTCGGGGAGCTCGATGCCGAGGCCGAGGCCGTCGATGGCCCGCTGGACCTGCTGGACCCGGCGCTCGACGGTGTGGTGCACCCGGTCGTTGGTGGCGTCGAGGCGCCGGTGCCCCTCCCGGCTGGCCTCGGTGAAGGCCTCGATCGGCTCGCTGAGGAAGGCCGGGGCGATCCGAGGGAAGTCGCACAGCAGGCCGATGGGAGCGAAGACGAAGACGTCGAGGATCAGCTCCGCCGGCGCCGGGAGCTCGGTTCGGTCGGTCACACGGGGGAGCGTACCGGCGGGCCTCGCTCCGGTACGAACCGGGGTCAGCGCCGCTTGGCCGCCTTGCCCGTGGCCTTCGCCGGCTTCGGGGCCGAACGGGCCGGGGCCTTGGCCGCCGGCTTGGCCGGCCGACCCCCGTCGGGGGCGAAGAGCACCGCCATGGCGGGGCAGTCGTCTTCCCCGACCGGGCACCGGGGATGGTCGGCCTTGCCGAACTGGGCCGCGCTCACGAGGAGGAAGCAGCCGTTGCACATGATCTCGTTGGCCTTCTTCGGCGCCACGCCGTCGATGACCTCACCCGCGGCGCGGGGATCGGGGTCGACCTCGTCCTCGTCCTCGTCCTCGTCGTCGGACGCGGCGATCCGATCCTCCAGGATCGACTGGAGGTCGGCCTCCATGTCGTCGGGGTTGAGGTCCTCGAGGTCCTCGTCCTCCTCGTCGCCCTTCTTGCGGCCGCGGGGCAGGGGCTCCTCGTCGATGTCGGCCTCTTCGTCGACGAGCTCGGTCTCCTCGGGCACGTCGTCGCCGAACTCGTCGTCGCCGAACCCCGCCTCCTCGTCGACGAGGTCCTCCTCGTCGATGTCGGCGTCGAGGACGCCCTCGAGCTCCTCCTCCTCGTCGGGTTCCTCGTCGATCAGTTCGTCGTCGTCAGGCATGGTTCCTCAGCAGGGTGAGCCGGTGCGCGGCGGGCACTATACGCGCGGCGGCCGCAAACCGCGCACCGAGGCGGGGCTAGGCGTGCCGGCGGGCTTCCGCCCGCCGCTCGGCTTCCAGGCGTTCGAGCTCGGCTTCCGGGGCGTGGTTGACGTACCGCATCATCTCGGCGATGGCCCGGTGGCCGGCCTGCTCGGCGATGAGCCGGTGCATCTCCTGCCCGACGACCCGGTAGGCCGGGTGCCCTTGCGGGGAGGTGCGCAGCTCCAGCAGGTGCATGGCCTCGCGTGCGTTCATCTGCATGACGAAGCGCACGCGGTAGGCCAGCGAGACGGCGTAGGACGACAGCGCCGGGTAGCTGGCGTCGATGGCGTCGTACAAGGCCGCCGACCGGGCCATGGCGTCGTCGAACGGCCCGGCGAACCCGGCCTCCTCCACCACCGCTGGCCTCGTGTACCCGTGGCGGGGGGTGAGGCGCTGCCACTCGATCGTCAGCATGCGGTGGCGTTGCAGATCCCGGAAGGCGCCGTAGTCGGCCAACACGTCGAACCGGTAGGCCGGCCGCTCGAGCGCCCGGCCGGGCTTGTGGCGCCGGTTCGACCGGTCCCCGCAGTAGGCCCGCAGCACGGCCAGGCGCTCGTCGACCGACAGACGGCGCACCGCGGCCTCGATCTCGGCTTCGGGCAGGGCGCTGTGGGGGTACAGGGCGCTGGCCACGAGCTTGACCTCGGCGTCGGGGTCGAAGTCGACCAACGACACGACCGGGGCCGGCGTGGCGCCGGGCCCGTCGGGCAGCAGCTGGGCGGCCAGCCCGGCCATGGCGTCGTGGTTGGCCTCGAGGTAGGCGCTCCACGCCACGCCCCGATCCTCGAGATCGACCCGCTTGAGGAACGACGGGATGACCTTGCGCAGCTCGGCCAGCATCAGGTCGCCGTACTGCCGGGCCTCGGGGAGGGGGTGGGCCCGCATCCGCAGCAGGAGCTGTTCGAAGCCCTGGCCGGTGCCGTAGATGCCGACGTTGGAGAGCGAGGCGGCGGGCAGGATCCCGCGGACCGCGTCGAAGGCCTTGGCCCGGATGGCCTGGCGGTACACGAAGTCCGAGTCGTCCGGGTCCTTCGGGATCTCCCGCTTGAAGTGCTCCTGCATCAACGGCACGAGTTCGGCGTAGATGTCGAAGAGCCGGTCCATGTCGCCCACGTAGCGGGCGCCGAGCGAGGACATGAGCAGGTCGGGGTCGCGGTAGTACCGGTACCGGCCGCCGAGACGGGAGTCGTAGGCGATGTACCGGGTCGACTGCTCGAGGTACGACATGAGCCGACCCCACTCGAGCACCTTGGTGAGCAGGTTCGACGCCTGCTCGCAGGCCAGGTGCACTCCCCCGAGCTGCGCCACCGAGTCGTCGCCGTACTCGAGGAACACCTTGTCGTAGAGCTCCTCGGCCCGCCGGAGCCCGACGGTGGCGTCGACCGTGATGTCGCCGCTGATGTCGAGGTCGTTGACGAACTCGTCGAGGAAGAGCCGCCGCAGGCTCTTGGGCGAGCGGGAGTAGCGGGCGAAGAGCGCGCCCTTCACCACCTCGGGGAGGTTGACGAGGGCGAAGACGGGTCCGTCGAGGTTGGTGAAGTAGCGCCGGAGGATGTCGGCCTCTTCGACGGTGAACTCCTCGGCGACGTAGACGGTCACGGCGTTGGACTGTAGAAGGCCCCGGTCAACGACCGGCGGACCACCAGGATCACCAGCCCAGACGGGGTACGACGACAAGCAGCCACAGCAGGGTCACGCCTGGTCGGGCGCACCAGCAGCGAAGGCCGAGCGCACGGCGGCGAGCGCCGCCGGATCGAGCCACAGGTCGGCGACGGTCATGGCCATCGCCTTGGCCCCGTCGATCACGGCGCGATCGCCACCCTCGCCGCCGGCGTGCTCGACGAACCCCTCCGAGTGGATCGGGATGTTCGGGGGGCTGACCTGGATCATGGGGTGGATGCTCGGCACGGCGTACGAGACGTTGCCCATGTCGGTGCTCCCCATCACCATGCTGAGGTCGACCGGCTCGACCACGGTGCGGCCCACCCGGTGGGCGTTGCCGACGTAGAGGTCGAGCAGCGGCTCGTTGTCGCGCATGTCGGCGTAGACCGGCTCCTTCCACTCGGCTTCGAGCTCGCAGCCGGCGGCGTCGGCGCCGGCCTGGAGGCAGGCCAGCACCCGCTGGCGGAGCGGTTCGAGCCGGGCCAGGGTGCCCGCCCGCACGTACCACTGGGCCCGGGTGCGGGCCGGCACGATGTTGGCCTGGTCGCCGGCCTCGGTGAAGATGCCGTGGACCCGCTCGTCGGCCCGGATGTGCTGGCGCAGCGCGGCGACGTTCATGTAGCCGAGCACGGCGGCATCGAGCGCGTTGCGGCCCTTGTGCGGCGAGGCGGCGGCGTGGGCCGCCTGGCCGTGGTAGGTGACCCAGAGCTGCTGGATGGCGATGACGTTCATGCGCCGGAGGTCGGCCCCGGCGGGGTGCACCATCATCGCGGCGTCGATCCCGGTGAAGGCCCCGTCGTCGAGCATGTGGACCTTGCCGCCGCCCCCTTCCTCGGCCGGGGTGCCGAGCACAACGACCCGACCGCCGAGCTCGTCGGCCAGCCGGGCGGCCGCCAGGCCGGCCCCGAGCCCGGCCGCGGCGATGACGTTGTGGCCGCAGGCGTGGCCGATCTTGGGCAGCGCGTCGTATTCGCACAGCACCGCCACCACGGGACCGTCCCGGCCCGCCTCGGCCCGGAAGGCGGTGGGCAGCCGGTGGGCCGACCGTTCCACCCGCAACCCCTCCGCCTCCAGGATGGCGGTGAGGGTGTCGTGGGCGTGCTGCTCGGCGAACCCGAGTTCGGGATGGGCGTGGATGTCGTGCGACGCCTCGATCAGCACGGGGGCGAGGCGATCGACCTCGGCGCACAGGCGGTCCTTGACGGCATCGAGATCCATCCCGGCAGGTTAGAGGCCACCGGCCGGTCAGACGACCACGAGGAGAGCGTCGGGCTCGACCCGCAACGAGATGGTGCGGGCCTCCCCGACCGGCTGGCCGTCGAGCCAGACCTGGCACGGCCGGTCGAACTCGAACTGGGCCGCCTTCACCCTGCGCTCCTGCAGGGCCGGGTGGGGCAGGTGCGTGCCGGTGCGGGCCCGCCGGCGGGCCTCGAGCCGCTCGGCCAGGGGCAGCGCGCCGTCGGTGATGTCGAGCAGGCCGTCGCCGGGGTGGCTCCGGGGGCCGAGGTCGAAGCGGCCGAGGTACTGCGCGTTCATGGCGACGACGGCCCGCCCCCGCCACCACCGCTGCCGGGCCACCAGGTGGGCGCAGAACCAGTGGAGGCGACCGTCGACGAGGACCTCGCCCAGGTCGACCGGGAAGGTGGTGGCCGCCCCACCGTGGAGGCGGGCCTCGTCGCCGGTGCCGCCGAGCGTGCGGCAGAGGTCGCCACCCAGGAGGCCGAGGGGCGGGATCGGCACCCCGGCGCGGCGGGCGTCGGTGATCACCTGTCGGGCCTCGGCGTCGGAGCGCACCACCACGCCGTCGGGCGGGAGGGGGGCCGGACGGCCCCAGTCGCGCCCCCGCTCCACCGTCACGGGGCGCTCCCGGCCGCTCCCCCGAGCTCGGAGGAGAGGGAGACCACGCCCCGGAACAGCGCACCCGCCGCCTCCCGGGCCGCCTGCCGGGTGGTGCGGTCGGGCGTGCTGTCGGCGATCTGGCGGAGCAGGTCGACGAGCTGCTTGACGTTGCGCACGAAGTCGCCGGGCGAGAGGTCCTCGTCCTCGAGGACCCGTTCCAGCGGCATGCCGCTGGCCCAGGCGTGGGCGAGGCCGAAGAACGTGGGATCGGGCTCCCGGGTGAGGGGCAGGTCGACCTGCTCCTCGTCGGCGTTGAGGTCGCGGGCCAGCCGGGTCAGCGCGTCCACCCGCTGGCGGCAGACCGGGGTCGGGTACCACGGGGGTTCCGGGGGCAGCGGGCTCCGGTGCTCGTAAGTGAGGCAGGACACGACGCCGGCCAGCTCCGCCGGGGTGAGGTCGTCGAAGAGCCCCTCGGCCAGTCCCTCGGCCACGAGCAGGTCGCACTCGTGGAACACGCCGGCCAGGAGCCGGCCCCGGTCGGTCAGGGCCCAGCCGTCGAGGTGGCCCCACGCCTCGAGGAGCCGCAGCACGGTCTCGAACTGGGCGGCGAGGGAGTCGGTGTGCCGCTCCATCTGCCGGCGCAGGTCGGCGAGCTCGCGCTCGGTCGCCCGCGCCCGCTTGGCCGCCCGCACGTGGCGCGGCAGGTCCGGGCAGGCGAGGAGCGCGGCGAAGGCGTCGAGCCCCGCGGCGTCGGGGCTTCCGGCGGTCGGGCCGCCCCCGGTGTCGCCCCCGCCGGGGGCCGGGAGCCGGACCCGGTGGAGGAGCTCGGCCACTCGGCGCTGGAAGGCGGGGGCGTGGGGGGTGTACGGCGTGGGGAGGTCGATGGTGCTGATCACGGCGGGCGGGACGTCGAAGTCGGCGGCCCCGAGGTTGTGCACCCGGCCGTTGGCGGCGACGATCCGGAGGCGCACCGACGTGCCCCGCCGCTCGGACACCGACAGCACCACGCCGGGCCGGGCCCCGCGGTGATCGGGCAGGTGGACCACGTGGCCGGGCCGCAGCATCCGCAGGGCGCGATCCAGAGCGGCGTGCTCGGCCTCCCGGGCCCGCCGGTGCGCGGCGTCGATCTCGTCGCGCACCGCGAGGTAGGCCAGGACGTCGCCGTGCTCGCACGCGGCGGCGGCCCGCAGCTCCTCGCACCCTTCTTCCCGACGGGACAGGCGGGCCTGGAGGCGCACGACGGCGCCGTCGGCCTGGAACTGGGCGAAGGAGAGGTTCAGCAGCCGGCGGGCGTCGTCAGGCGAGCAGCGCCGCACCAGGTTGGCGGCCATGTTGTAGGTGGGCCGGAAGGCCGAGCGGAGGTGGAACTCGGTGCTCCCGGCCAGCGCGGCGGTGTCGGCGAAGCTGGTCCAGGGCGACCACAGGACGACCGCGGTCCCGTGCTCGTCGATCCCACGTCGCCCGGCCCGTCCGGCCAGCTGGGTGTACTGGCTGGGGGTGAGGAACTCGTGGCGCTCGCCGGTGAACTTGGTGAGCTTCTCGATCACCACGCTGCGGGCCGGCATGTTGATGCCGAGGGCGAGGGTCTCGGTGGCGAAGACCAGCTTGACCAGGCCCTCCACGAAGCAGGCCTCGACGGCCTCCTTGAACGGCGGGACCAGGCCGGCGTGGTGGGCGGCGATGCCTTGTTCCAGCCCGTGGGCCCAGCGGTCGGCGCCGAGGAGGGCCAGGTCGTCGGGCGGGAGGCCACCGACGTGGTCCTCGACGATGCGGCCGATCCGCCGGCGCTCGTCCTCGGTCGTGAGGCTCAACCCGTCGCGGAGGCACGACGCCACCGCCTCGTCGCAGCCGTTCCGGCTGAACACGAACACGATGGCGGGGAGCAGCGAGTGTTCGATGAGCAGCTCCGCCACCTCGGTGCGGGAGGGGGTGGAGAAGCGCCGCCGGCGTCGGCCCGGCGGGGCGGCGCCGCGCTGGACGTCGAAGCGCTCCCCGAACGGGTTGGGGTGCCCGTCGACGAGCAACGGGACGAGCTGGAGCACCTCGGCGGAGGCGTCGGCGGCGAGGAAGAGGTGGTCGAGGGTCACCGGCCGCCGGGTCTCGACCACGAGCTCGGTCGGGCCCCGCACCGCGGCCACCCAGTCGGCCAGCTCCCCGGCGTTGGAGACCGTGGCCGAGAGGCACACCAGCCGCACCCACGGCGGGAGGTGGATGATCACCTCTTCCCAGACCGGCCCGCGGTAGGTGTCCTGGAGGAAGTGGACCTCGTCGAGCACGACGTAGCGCAAGTCGGTCAGGGCCTGGGTGCCGGCGTAGATCATGTTGCGCAGCACCTCGGTGGTCATCACCACCACCGCGGCGTCGGGGTTCACCGCGTTGTCGCCGGTGAGCAGGCCCACGCGGTCGGGCCCGTGGGTACGGGCCAGATCGTGGTACTTCTGGTTGGAGAGGGCCTTGATCGGCGTGGTGTAGAAGACCCGCTGCCCCTGGGCCAGCGCCAGCTCCACCGCGTGCTCGGCCACGACGGTCTTCCCCGACCCGGTGGGGGCGGCCACCACCACCGATGCGTTGCGGCCCAGCGCGGCGATGGCGTCGGTCTGGAACGGGTCGAGCTCGAACGCCGCAGGTCCGGCGGGGGTGGTCACGCCGCGGCGGCGGCGCGGCGGCGCCTGCGGGTGAGGATCCAGCCGATGAGGATGGAGCACTCGTAGAACACGTACATCGGGGCCCCGAGGGCAGCCATGCTGATCGGATCGCCGCTGGGCGTGATCACGGCGGCGACGATGGCGATGACGACGACGGCCTGACGGCGCCAGCCGGCCAGACGGCGGGGCGTGAGCACGCCGGCGATCTGCAGAGCCACGAGGAGCACCGGGAACTCGAACCCGGCACCGAACGCGATCATCATGAACGCGATGAGCTTGACGTACTCCTCGGGCTTGTAGAACTGCTCGAAGTCCATGCCGGCGACGGAGATCAGCCACGTCAGGGCGGGGTTCAGCGTGATGTAGGCGATGAACGACCCGAACAGGAAGAGGAAGAGCGAGCTGACGACGAACGGGACGGCGTAGCGCTTCTCGTGCGGGTAGAGCCCGGGGGTCACGAAGCGCCACACCTGCCAGAGGATGACCGGCATCCCGATGACCAACCCCCCGTACATGCAGACCTGGAGGCGCAGCGCGAAACCGGCGGTGGGGCTGTCGAGCACCAGCTTGGCGTTGGGCGCGACGTCCTTGAGGGGATCGACGAGGAACCGGAAGAGCCGTTCGTAGACGATCCAGGTGATCACCATGCCGGCCACGAACGCCTCGAGGCACCGAAGGATGCGTTTCCGCAGCTCGGCCAGGTGCTCCCAGATGGTCATGCGCCCTGCGTCGAGGGTCGCGTCGCGCTCGGACACGTCGGCCATGGGTCAGGCGGCGGGGGACGATCCGTCGGCCGCGGGCCCGGCGGGCGGCGTGGGCGCAGGGGTCGGGTTCGACGCCCGGACGTCGCTCTCGAGGGGCGGCAGGGATGGACCGGCCCCACCGGCGATGATGTCGCGCTTGATCTGGTCGATGTTCATGGCGCTGCGGACCTCGTTCTGGAACCCGCTCGACATGCGTCGCACCTCGCCCACGAAGCGACCGGCCTTGCGCATGGCGTCGGGGAGCTTGTCGGGGCCGAGCACGACGAGGGCGAGCACCATGATCAGCAGCAGCTCGCCGGCACCGACGTTGAACATGGGCCGAGTGTAGTGGCGCGCCCAGACCGCTCGGCCATCGCCCGCCGGCCCGTCCGGCCGCCCCGAGCCCCGACGCGACACCGCCGCCCCCGGGAGGGCGGCGGTGTCGATCGAACGGATGAGCCGGTCAGGACCTGGTGAGCGAGTCGAGCGCCTCGGCCAACCGACCCTCGTCGTTGAGGAGATCGTGGAAGTCGAGCAGGTCGTCGTGGCTGAACGGTTCCCCGTCGTTCTTGGGCTCCCGCAACTCGAGCGGCGGGCTCCACGTGCTGTAGGCCACGCCCGAGGCGACCAGGAGGTCGACGGTGCGGGGCTCGGCCGGCTTCACCACCGACATCGTGCACACGGGGCAACGGAAGAGGTACGTCCCCTGGTTGTCGGCGGTGCAGACGCGAACGCTCACGTCGGCCGTGGTGAGCTCCACATCTCCGCAATCTGGGCAGCTGGCCCGGATGGTCGCCATCGGGTCCCTCCTTGGTTGCATCCAAGGCTTACTTCGGACCGCATCCGGCCCCGCTTTCTAGGCCATGTGGCTCATTTCCGCAGGTCGCGGCCTCGCGCCCGGGTCGTTCGGCCCATGCGGGCGCCCCGCCGGGCGGTCGTGGCGATGGCGGCCCCGCCGATCCGGCCTGGCAGGATGGCACCCGTGCCGCCCCGACTCGAACCGCTGCGGCGCCCCCCGATCGGCTTCGCCCACCGGGGGGCGCGGGCCCACGCCCCCGAGAACACCATCCCCGCCTTCGAGCTGGCCCTGAAGCTGGGGGCGACGGGGCTCGAGAGCGACGTCTGGCGCACGGCCGACGGCCAGGTCGTGCTCGACCACGACGGCGTGGTCGGCGGCCGGCTCCGCCGGCGACGCATCGCCGAGCTCGACCGGGCCCACCTGCCGGAGCACATGCCGCTCCTGGGCGACCTCTACGACGCCTGCGGGAGCGACTTCGAGCTCTCCCTCGATCTGAAGGACGAGGCCGCCGCGGCCGAGGTGATCGCCACGGCCCGGGACCGCGGCGGCGAGACCGAGGCACGGCTGTGGCTGTGCCACGACGACCTCGACACCCTCGCCGCCATCCGCCCCCTGTCGGCGACCGCCCACCTCGTGCACTCCACCCGGGTGCGCGATCTGGGGATGCTCCCCGAGCAGCACGCGGCCCGGCTGCAGGCGCTCGGCGTCGATGCCGTGAACCTCCACCACAGCGAGTGGACGGGCGGTTCGATGACGCTCTACCACCGGTTCGGGATCCTGGCCTTCGGGTGGGACGCCCAGTTCGAGCGGGTGCTCGACCACCTGCTCGACGGCGGCGCCGACGGGGTCTTCTCCGATCACGTCGACCGGATGGTGGACGCCATCGGCCGGTTCCACGGGTGAGCCCGGCGCCGGGCCGACCTCAGATCCCGCCGAAGCGACCGAACGGCCAGACCCGCACGAAGGCCCGTCCCACGATCTCGTCCCCGGTGATGTAGCCGATGAACCGGGAGTCGCGGGAGTTGTCGCGGTTGTCGCCCATCACGAAGTAGCTGTTGGCCGGGACCACGCAGGGTTTGGCCTGCGTGCAGCGCAGCGCCGACCCGTTGTTGATGGTGACGGACCCGGTCTTCACGTACGGCTCCACCAGCGCCTGGCCGTTGACGACCACCTTGGAGGCGGCGTCGTCGATGTAGAGCGAGTCGCCAGGGATGCCGATGACCCGCTTGATCAGGTCCTTGCTCTCGGCCAGCTGGCTGTCGGCGTGCTCGAAGACGACGATGTCGCCCCGGTTGGGACCGTGGAAGTGGTAGCCGACCTTGTCGACGAGCACGCGGTCGTTGATCTCGAGGGTCGGGAGCATGGAGCCGGACGGGATCCAGAACGCCTGGGCCACGAAGGCCTTGACGATCAGGGCGATGGCCACCGCACCGACGATCACCACCACCCACTCGATCGCCCCCCGGACCGAGGAGTGGCGCTCGGGGTGCTTCGGGATCGGGCGCTTGTCGCCGGGGACGTCGCCGGCGACGTCGCCGGTCGCCGCGGTGTCAGGGGGGAGGGTGGTCACGGGCCTACCTCGTCGGGGACCGGCCGAGCGTATCCGATCCGTCGCGCCGACCGTCACCCGCGGTAGCGGGCCCGGATGCGCGCCGCCGTGGCCGGGACGTCGGCCGCGACACCGATCGGATCACGGGTGACCTGCAGGTCGGGTCCGTACTGGAGCAGCAGGCGCAGCAGCCACAGCCGGCTGGCGACGGGCACGGTGGCGCGCACCCCGCCGTCGGCGGTCTCGGCGATGTCGTCGCACGGGAAGGTCTCGACCAGCCAGCGCAGGTGCGGGGCGACACCGAGCTCCACCCGCGGCGTGGTGTCGTCGTAGTGGAAGGGACTGACCGCCTCACGGTCGGGGTGCGGGCCGGCCGGTTCGTCGAGGACGCGGACCGAGGCCATCCGGTCGAGCCGGAAGAGGCGCTCGTCGTCGGCCTGGTGGCACCAGCCCGACAGGTACCACTGCCCCCCCATCGAGGCCAGGTGGAACGGGTCGACCACGCGGGTGCCGTGCTCGTCGCGACCGGCGGAGTAGTAATCGATCTCCACCTTGCGGCCCTCGCCCAGCGCCCGGCGGAGGGTGTCGAGGACGGCGGCGTCGGCCACCCCCAGCTCCACCCGGACCGCCTCCGGGACGTCCTGACCGATCGATGTGGCGAGCTTGGCCAGGGCCCGGCGCAGGGGCCCGCCGTCGTCGGGGTCGGCGGCGAGCAGGGCCTGGCTGGCCGCCACGAGGGTGAGGGCCTGGGCCGGGGTGAGCCGGAGGGGGCGGGTGAACGACAGCGGCATGAAGGCGAAGAGCCGGTCGCCGTCGACGAACACGTCGATCACGTCGCCGGGGAGGTACGGCGCGGCGCCCACCCGGCCCAGCGCCTCGATGTCGGCGAGGAGCCGGCGGCGATCCACCCCGAAGCGGGCGCACACCTCGTCGACGGGCACGCCGTCGGGACGGGCCCGCAGCCACGGGAGGAGGGTGAGCATCCGCTGCACCCGGGGACCGATCTGGGGACGGGTCACGACCGCTCCCCCGCCGCCCGCTCGTCGAGCCACGCCACCATCGCCGCCCGGACGTCCGGCGGTCCGAGCACCTCGGCGTGCTCGAGGAACCCGAGCACGAAGCCCCGGAAGGCCGACGGCTCGTTGTAGGCCACGGTGAGCACGACCGACCCGTCGGGCCGCTCGAGGATCGGGGTGGTGGGTGCGACCTGCTGACGGGCCAGGGTGGCGTAGGCGGCGTCGACGAGCACCTCGGCCTCGACCGGCTCGCCCTCGCCGTAGCGCCACGCCTCGCTCGGCATGGGCGGGACGTCGGACCCGACCGGCTCGAAGGCACCGGGCTCGCTGCGGACCAGCTGGTCGTCGAGGATCCGATCGATCCGGAAGTGGCGGATGGCGTCGCGCTCGTGGTCGTGGCCGGTGAGGTACCAGCTGCCCCGCTGGAACTCGAGGCGGTGCGGATCGACGTGGCGCACCCGGGGCTCCCCGTGGCGGGAGCGGTAGGTGAAGGTGATCGTCCGGCGCTCGGCGATGGCGTCGAGCACGTCGGGGAGCCGTCCGTCGCCGGGGAGCGACGCCAGCGGCGCCTCGGCCTCCTCCGAGCCCTCGTCCATGGGCGCGCCGCCGAAGGCCCACAGCGCGTCCGTGCCGGCGGCGCCGTCGAAGCGCACGAGGTGCAGGGCGACGTGCAGGGCCGCCAGCTCGTCCGGATCGAGGCCCGGGTCGCGCAGGAAGTACCGATCCCGACGGAGGCGGTAGCCCACGGTGGGCGGATCGGCGTGCGGGAGCGGCTCGACCTCGATGGGGATCCCCATCTCCCGCAGGTCGTCCTTGTCTCGCTCGAACATCCGCCGGAAGGCGACGTCGTTCTCGGCGTAGCCGGGGACCCGGTCGCGGATCTCGTCCACCCGCACCGGCCGCTCGGCCGCGAGGAGCAGCTCGGTCAGGGTGATGAGGCGCTCGAGCTTGTCGATGCTGGCCACGGCGCGCCTCGTCAGAGCGAAGCGATGAGCTTCTCGACCCGCTCGTCACGGGCCTTGAACGGGTCCTTGCACAGCACCGTGCGCTGGGCCTGGTCGTTGAGCTTCAGATGCACCCAGTCGACCGTGTAGTCCCGCTTGCGCTCCTTGGCCCGGCGGATGAACTCGCCCCGCAACCGGGCCCGCGTGGTCTGGGGGGGCGTGTCGACGGCCTCGTCGATCTCCTCGTCGGTGCAGAGCCGCTCGACCAGCCCCCGGTGCTGCATCTTGTAGAAGACGCCCCGGTCGCGGCTGACGTCGTGGTACTGGAGGTCGAGCAACGACACCCGGGGGTGGCTGAGCGAGAGATCGTGCTTGGCCCGGTACTCCTCGATCAGGCGGTGCTTGATGACCCAGTCGACCTCACGGTCGAGCTTGAACGGGTCGTTCTCCAGCGTGGTGATGCAGTGCTCCCACATGGTCAGCGCCTGCTTCTCGAGCGGGTGGAGATCTCGGCGCTCGGCGTAGCGCAGCGCCCGGGTGAGGTACTCGCTCTGGATGTCGAGCGCGCTGGCTTCGCGGCCGTTGGCCAGCCGCACCCGACGGCGGCAGGTCAGGTCGTGGCTGATCTCCCGGATGGCCCGGATCGGGTTCTCGAGGGTCATGTCGCGGAGCACCACGGCAGGGTCCTCCAGCATGCGGAGCAGGATGGCGCAGCTGCCCACCTTCAGGAAGGTGCTGTACTCGCTCATGTTGGAGTCGCCCACGATCACGTGGAGCCGCCGGTAGCGCTCGGCGTCGGCGTGGGGCTCGTCCCGGGTGTTGATGATCGGGCGGCTGCGGGTGGTGGCGCTGCTGACGCCCTCCCAGATGTGCTCGGCCCGCTGGCTGATGCAGTACATCGCCCCGCGGGCGGTCTGGAGCACCTTTCCGGCCCCGGCGAAGATCTGGCGGCTGACGAGGAAGGGGATCAGAGCCTCCGAGTAGTGGCTGAACTCGTCGCGGCGGCTGGTGAGGTAGTTCTCGTGGCAGCCGTAGCTGTTGCCGGCCGAGTCGGTGTTGTTCTTGAACAGGTAGATCGTCCCCCGGATGCCTTCGTCCCGCAGCCGCTCCTCGGCCCCCGTGAGGAGGGTCTCGAGGATGCGCTCCCCCGCCTTGTCGTGCACCACGAGGTCGTGGATCGAATCGCACTCGGGGGTGGCGTACTCGGGATGGGAGCCGACATCGAGATAGAGCCGAGCGCCGTTGGCGAGGAACACGTTGGAGCTCCGGCCCCACGACACGACCCGCCGGAAGAGGTAGCGGGCCACTTCGTCCGGGCTCAAGCGACGCTGGCCGCGCAGGGTGCAGGTGACGCCGTACTCGTTCTCGAGGCCGTAGATGCGCCGGTCCACACCCGCACGCTACTGGCGGGTTGCCGGCGCGCGCGCGATGGCCCGCGGTCAGCCGGCGAGGAGCCGGGCGACCTCGTCGTCGTCGAGGCGCCGGAAGCAGCGCCGGGCCGCGCCACGATCGAGCACCGCCACCTCGAGGTCGCCGGGCTCGAGCGCCCGTTCGGGCCCGCCGAGGGCCTTGACGACCACCTGCATCACGCCGTCGAGCCCCATCCCCGGCTGCCAGGTCTCCCCCAGGCGCTCGGTGATGGCTTCGGCTTCGCCCCCGAGGGCGAGGAAGTTGCTCTTGTCCATGACGGTGCCGTCGTACTGGATGTAGAAGAGCTGGTCGCCCTCGGTGGTGGCCCCGACCTCGGCCACCAGGATCTCCACCTCGAGCGGCTTCATCTCGTGGGTGAAGATCTGACCGAGGATCTGGGCGTACTGGTTGGCCAGGCTCCGGGCTTCGACGTCCTCCCGGGAGAACGAGTAGCCCTTCAGGTCGGCGTGGCGCACGCCGGCGATGCGGAGCTGGTCGAACTCGTTGTACTTCCCCACCCCGGCGAAGGCGATGCGGTCGTAGATCTCCGAGACCTTGCGCAACGTGGTGGACGGGTTCTCGGCGCAGATCAGGATCCCGCCGGCATAGGCGGCGGCGGCGAGGCTGCGGCCCCGGGCGATGCCCTTCCGGGCGTAGTCGGCCCGGTCCTTCATCACCTGCTCGGGTGCGACGTAGAACGGCATGCTCATCGCGGCCCACCTCCGAGGTCGGAGCTCGTCTCGGGGATCCGGCCGGCGCCCTCGGCCTCGCGGGCGGCCAGCGCACCGATGATGGCCTGGAACCGCTCGGAGATCTCCGAGTCGTCGACCCGGGTGAAGCCCTCGGCGGTGATGGTGGCGATCACGGGGTAGATCCCCCGGATGGCGTCCGGGCCGCCGGTGGCGGAGTCCTCGTCGGCCGCTTCCCACAGGGCCCGGAGGGCGAGGTCGATGGCCTCGCCCCGCGCCAGGCCCTCGCGGAAGCCGAGCTTCACCACGGTGGAGGCGTGCAGGCTGCCCGAGCCGGTGGCCGAGAAGTTGCTCTCCTCGTAGCGCCCGCCGGTGACGTCGTACTGGAACAACCGACCCGCACCGCGGCGCAGGTCGAACCCGGCGAACAGCGGGACGACGGCCAGGCCCTGCATCGCCGCCGGCAGGTGGTCGCGGACCATGCCGCCGAGCTGGTTGGCCTTGCCCTCCAGGCTGATCTCCGCGCCCTCCACCTTCTCGTAGTGCTCGAGCTGGAGCTGGAAGAGCTTCACCATCTCCATGGCCGGGCCGGCGGCGCCGGCGATGGCGACGCCCGAATGGCGGTCGGCCGGGAACACCTTCTCGATGGCCCGATGGCTGATGAAGTTGCCGGAGGTCGCACGGCGGTCGCCGGCCATCACGACGCCGTCGGCGAAGCGGATGGCCACGACCGTGGTGCCGTGGGTGATCTGCAACTGCTGGTCGACCGGTGCGGCCGGCACCGGCGGGGCCAGGCCGGCACGGCGCACGAGGGCGACGAAGTCCGGGCCCGGATCGTCGCCGGGCGGGTAGAGCGGGAGGTTCACGGCCGGCAGGCTATCGGAGCCGGCGCGGTCCCGCGACGGCGCTACTGGCCGCCCTTCTGGACGTAGCCCTTGACGAAGTCCTCGGCGTTGGTCTCGAGCACCTCGTCGATCTCGTCGAGGAGGTCGTCGAGCTCGGCCTTGAGCTTCTCCCCTCGCTCGGACGTGGCCGGCGCCTCCTGCACGGTCTCTTCGTCCGTGCGGGTCGTCGTGGTCTTCTTGATCTGCTCGCGTTCAGGCATCCGCTCTTCGCTTTCAGGACCCCAGGCGCTCGAGGAGCTCGGCCGGGGTTGTGCACTCCGCCAACAACATACCCACGTGAGCGGCCGTACCGCGCGACGGTTCCATCATCGGCACCCGCCGGAGCGGATCCTTCCCGATGTCGAACACGAGGCTGTCCCAGTTGGCGGCCACGATGGCGTCGCCCCACTTCTGCAGGCAGGTGCCCCGGAAGTAGGCCCGGGTGTCGGTCGGCGGCTCCGTCATGGCGCTGGCCACCTCGTCGGGCGACACGAGGGTGCGCAGCCCGGCCCGGCGGGCCAGGGACTTGTCCGGGCGCAGGTCGTGGTACTGCAGGTCCATGGCGGCGAGGCGGGCGTCGGACCACTGCAGGCCGTGCCGCTCCCGGTAGGCGTCGATGATCCGGTACTTGGCCACCCAGTCGAGCCGGTCGGCCAGCTGCATCGGGTCGGCCTCGAGGCCGGTGAGGACGGCCTCCCACTCGGCCAGCACGGCGGCGCCGACCTCCTCGCCCACCACGGCCAGGCCACCGGCGTCGGCGTACTTGCGGGCCCGGTCGAGCAGCTCCCACTGCACGTCGAGCGCGGTGATGGTGGCCCCGTCGGCCAGCTCCAGGGGCAGGCGGAGGGAGCGGTCGTAGGAGACGGCGCGCATGCACCAGACGGGAGCGCGGAAGATGAAGTCGCGGGGCAGGAAGTCGTCCTCGACCATGGCCAGGACGATGGCCGTGGTGCCCACCTTCAGGAAGGTCGCCGTCTCGCTCAGGTTGGCGTCGCCGCAGATCACGTGCAGGCGCCGGTACTTCTGGCTGTCGGCGTGCGGTTCGTCGCGGGTGTTGACGATCGGCCGCTTGAGCGTGGTCTCGAGCCCGACCTCCTCCTCGAAGAAGTCGGCCCGCTGGGTGAGCTGGAAGGGCACGTCCTCGCTGGTCAGCCCGGCCGCCTCGGTGCCCACCTTCCCGGCCCCGGTGAACACCTGCCGGGTGATGAAGTGGGCCATGGCGTGGGTGACGATGCGACCGAAGGGGACCAGCCGGTCCATCAGGTAGTTCTCGTGGCAGCCGTAGCTGTTGCCCTTGCGGTCGGAGTTGTTCTTGTAGACGACCAGTTCCTGCCCGTCGGGCAGCAGCCGCTTGGCCGCCGCCATCGAGGCCACGAGGATCTCCTCGGCGGCGCGGTCGAAGCGCACGATGCTCCGGGCGTCGGCGCACTCCGGGGTGGAGAGCTCCGGGTGGGCGTGGTCGACGTAGTAGCGGGCACCGTTGGTGAGGACGATGTTCACCAGGTGGGTCTCGATCTCCGGCGGGAGCGCCCCCGGCGGCGGGCCGCCGCGGGCGTCGTTCCCCGGGCTCTCGTCCTCGAAGTCCCAGCCGACCTTGGGGCCCCCGGCCGATGCACCGGCCTGCCGCGCCCGCTCGCCGGCGTAGGCGTTGATCAGCAGCGACGAGGCTGCGATCGGGTTCGACTCCGCCGCGCCGCGGAGCATGATCCCGAACTCGGTCTCGACGCCGACGATCTTGGCGATGGCCACGCTCGGACCTTATCGGGTCGACCGGCGACCTCCCCGGACCGCGGTGCCGCGGCGGGGGGCACGCCACTAGCGTGTCGCGACCATGGACGAGGGCGACGACCAGGACCGCGACCGCGGGGTGCTGGCCTGGGCCGGCGATGCGCCCGTGCTCGGCTCGACCACGACGTCATGGGTGCACCCCGACGGGCCGATCGCCGTCGCCGGCGACCGTCCCAACCCCACCCTGCCGATCGGGACCGATCTGCTCCCGATGATCGAGCACATCGTCGTGCTCGTGATGGAGAACCACTCGTTCGACAACTACTACGGGATGCTCGGTCGGGGCGACGGGTTCACCCTCGACGAGGACGGCGCGCCGCTCGACGCCACCCCCGGGTCCGACGGCCGGCCGGTGCGGGCCTGGCCATTCCCCGACACGACGCAGCCGGCCGAGCAGCCCTGCCCGGACTGGGACGCGTCGCACCGCAGCTGGGCCGGGGGCACCAACGAGGGGTTCGCGGCCAGCCGGAGCGGCGCGGTGGCGATGGGCTACTGGACCGGCGAGCACCTCCCCTACTACTGGTCCCTGGCCGCCCGCTTCCCGCTGTGCGACCGCTACTTCTGCTCGGTGCTCGGCCCCACCTTCCCCAACCGACGGTTCCTCGTCGCCGGCACGGCCCGCGGGTTCGTGGCCACCAGCCTCCCCGCCCTCGACGAGCGGCCGCCCAATGGCACGGTCTTCGACCAGCTCAACGCCGCCGGCGTGTCGTGGAAGGACTACTTCGGCGACCTGCCCGAGCCGGCGCTGTTCCCCCCGGTGTGGTTCGAGAACCTCGACAAGGGGGGCACCTACGCCGACTTCGTGGCCGACTGCGCCGCCGGTCGCCTCCCGTCGGTGTCGATCGTGACGCCTCGGACCGACCTCTCGGAGGAGAACCCCCAGGACATCGCCGAGGGCGAGGCCTTCAGCGCCCGCGTCATCGAGGCCGTCCTCACCAGCCCGTGCTGGCCCCGCACCGTGCTGGTGTTCACCTACGACGAGCACGGTGGCTTCTACGACCACGTCCCGCCGCCCGCCGCGGTGCCGCCCGACGACCTCGGTCCCCTCCTCGACCCCGACCTCGACGCCACCGAGCCCGGGGGCTACGACCGTCTCGGCTTCCGCGTGCCAACCATGGTGCTGTCCCCCTTCGCCCGCCCCGACCATGTGTCCTCGATCATCCACGACCACACCTCGGTGCTGCGACTCATCCAGACCAAGTGGAACCTGCCCGCCCTCACCGCCCGCGACGCCAACGCCTCCAACCTGCTCGACTGCCTCGACCTGTCGCCCGACGGCCTCGCCGCCCCCGCGTTCCTGACCCCACCGGAGCGGGCGACCCCCGGGCTGTTCCGCCGCGACGGGGCGGTCGACCGTCTGCCCGCCCACATCCGGGAAGCCCTCGGCCTCGTCGGCTGACCGCGCACTGGGGGCGCCACCGAGTTCACGGAGTGGAAACAACCTCGACGTCGTGCTGACCCACGCCGGTCGTAGACAGACGGTCGAGCGACGATGGACCTGGCTGCCTACCCGACCACCCCCGCATGGGACGAGCTCGTCGAGCACGGCCGCGCCCGGGCGTCGCTCGGGGGCTTCGCCCGTTTCCTTGATGGCGTCGACCTCGCCGATCTCCGCGTGCGCCAGGACGCGGCCGAGGCCGCCATCCGGGCCATGGGCGTGTCGTTCACCGTCTACGCCGACGGAGGCAACATCGACCGGTCGTGGCCCTTCGA
Source organism: Actinomycetes bacterium (assembly GCA_029782025.1). GTDB lineage: Bacteria > Actinomycetota > Acidimicrobiia > Acidimicrobiales > Acidimicrobilacustridaceae > JAKOVR01. Next base: position 35,822 of record JAKOVR010000062.1, read on the forward strand.
CGTGCTGCCCCGGGTGATCACCGCCGAGGCGTGGGCACCGGTCGCGGCAGGGTTGGCCCAACGGCTGCGGGCCCTGAACCACTTCCTCGCCGACGTCTACGGGCCGCAGAAGATCCTGGCCGACGGCGTGGTGCCGCCCGAGCTCGTGCTGAGCTCCCCGAACTACCGCCCTGAGTGCCTGGGCATGGACCTCTCCCACGGCGTGTGGGCCCACATCTGCGGCACCGATCTGGTCAGAGGGGCCGACGGCGCCTTCTTCGTCCTCGAGGACAACCTGCGGGTGCCGAGCGGGGTGGCCTACATGCTCGAGAACCGGCTGATCACCAAGCGGGTGTTCCCCGAGCTGTTCCGGGACCTCGAGATCCTGCCGGTGGATGACTACCCCCAGCGGCTCCACGGCCTGTTGAGCTCGCTCTCGCCCCGCCCGGGACACCAGCCGGTCATCGTCGTGCTGACCCCGGGCATCCACAACGCGGCCTACTTCGAGCACGCCACCCTCGCTCAGCTGATGGGGGTGGAGCTGGCGGAGGGATCCGACCTGGTGGTCGATGCCGACGACATCGTCCACCTGCGCACCGTCGGAGGGCTCCGCCGCGTCGACGTGATCTACCGTCGCATCGACGACCTCTTCCTCGACCCGGAGGTGTTCCATCCCGACTCCACCCTCGGCGTCCCCGGGCTGATGCGGGCCTGGCGGGCCGGGAACGTCGCCATCGCCAATGCGCCGGGGGCCGGCGTGGCCGACGACAAGGTCGTCTACTCCTACGTCCCCGACATGGTCCGGTACTACCTCGGCGAGGAGCCGGCCGTGGACAACGTGCCGACCTACCGGGGCGACACGGACCTCCGTTGGATCCTCGGCCACATCGACGAGCTCGTGGTCAAGCCGGCGAACGAGAGCGGCGGCTACGGGGTGGTGGTCGGCCCCCATGCCTCGGCGGCGGAGCTGGAGGCGTGTCGGGCCCGCCTGCGGGCCGACCCTCGGGGCCACGTCGCCCAGCCGGTGATCCCCATCTCGACCGCCCCGACCCTGACCCCGGGCGACCCCGTCGCCGTGGCGCCGCGCCACGTCGACCTCCGCCCGTTCGTGCTGTCGGGCGCCGACATCTCGGTGACCACGGGCGGGCTGACCCGGGTGGCGCTCCGTGAGGGGTCCCTCATCGTCAACAGCTCGCAGGGAGGAGGCAGCAAGGACACCTGGATCCTCGACCCCACCGTCTGACCCACCGGGCCCGTCCGGGCGCCGGGCTCCCGCCCATCCACGAGGAGATCCTCCATGACCCCTGTGACCACCACGACCACATCCGCGATCACCACCGTCGTCTTCGGTCGCGCCCACGGCAGCCCTCGGGCCTACGCCGCCGGCCGCACCTATGGACTCCCGCGCCAGCGCCGGTCCTACGGGCTGTCGCGCAGCTACCACTCGCTCAGCCGTCCGTACGCCAGCCCGCGGGCGTCCCGGGCCGGCGCCAGCGAGTCGGGATCCTGACGTGCTGCTCTGCCGCCTGGCCGACGCCATCTTCTGGGCCGGCCGCTATCTCGAACGGACCGAGGGCACGGCCCGGATCGTGGCCACGCACACCGACCTCTTCCTCGACCTCCCCAAGGCGGCCGGCCTCACCTGGGCCCCGCTCCTGGCCGTGGCCGGCGTGGCCGAGGACTTCGACGCCCACCACCTGGTGCGCAGCGAGGAGGACGTGGTCCGGTTCCTGCTCGCCGATCCCCAGAACCCCGGCGCTCTGCTCTCGTCCCTGGCCCTCGCCCGGGAGAACGTCCGGCGGACGCGGGCCTTGTTCCCCCGGGAGGCCTGGGAGATCTTGACCGTGCTCCACCACGACGCCGAGGAGGCGAGGCACGGCACCGCCAGCCGGAGCACCCGCCAGGCGTGGCTGGCCTCGGTGCTGGCGTCCTGCCAGCAGCTGGCCGGCACGCTGGAGGGGGCGATGATCGACGACGAGGCCAGGGCGTTCTTCCGCCTCGGGCAGTGCATCGAACGGGCCGACATGACGACCCGCGTGCTCGACGTCCGGGCCGGGATGCTCCTCGACGCCGAGCCCGCCATCTCGCCCTACGCCGACGTCCTCTGGACGGGGGTGTTGCGGGCCGTCGGCGCCGACCACGCCTACCGCCGCCGCGTCTCGGCCCGCGTGAAGGGCTCCGAGGTCCTCGCGTTCCTCCTGCGTGACCCCTCGTTCCCGCGATCGGTGGCGCACTGCCTGGGCACCATCGACGGGCTGGCGGCGACCCTCCCGCCCAGCGTCGAGGTGACCCTCGCCGTGGCCCAGGCGACGCGCCTGGTGGAGGAGGCCAGCGTCCGGTCCCTCGTGTGGGACGGCCTCCACGAGTACGTCGACGACGTGCAGCAGGCCGTCCACGGCATCCATGACGCGCTCGACCGGAGCTACTTCCGGCGCGGCCTGCCGGTGACGCGGGCGGAACCGATGGCCGAGGCCATCTCGGCCTGATCCGATGCCTGTCGTCGCCCGCTCTGCCATCCCTGGCTACACCCCCGTCCCCGGACGGTACGACGAGCTGGTCGACGCCCCGGGACGGGTCCGCCCGGCGTGGCAGGCCCTGGCGCCCCTGCTCGGGCAGCTCTCACCCGACGAGCTCCGGAACCACCGAGCCGAGGCCCGCCGGCTGCTGCGGGCCGACGGCGTCACCTACAACGTGTACGGGGCGCCGGACGGGCACGGCCGGCTCTGGCCGCTCGACCCGCTGCCGTCGGTGTGGACCAGCGCCGAATGGGCGGTCGTGGAAGCGGGCGTGGCGCAGCGCGCCCGTCTCATGGCCGCCCTCCTCGACGACCTCTACGCCGAGCAGCGGGTGCTCCATGAGCGCCTCCTCCCCGCCGCCGCCGTGCTCGCCCACGGAGGCTTCGTCCGGCCGCTGCTCGACCCCGAGCGGCGTTTCCCCGGCGACGCCGTCCCCCGGGCCATGCTGGCCGCCACCGATCTCGTCCGCGATGGTGATGGGGCGCTCACGGTGCTGGCCGATCGGCTCGAAGCGCCGTCGGGTTGGGGCTACGCCATCCAGAACCGGGCCGTCACCTCGCGGGTGGTGCCGACACTGCACCGCACCCTCCCCGTCCACCGGCTCGCGCCCTTTCCCCGTGCCGTTCGGGCCGGCCTGGCTCGTGCCGCTCCGAACGCCCGACCTGACCCCCGGGTCGTCGTGCTCACCCCGGGTCCCTACAACGAGGCCTACTTCGAGCATGCCTTCGTCGCCTCGCACCTCGGGTACACCCTGGCCAGAGGGTCCGACCTCCAGGTCGCCGGTGGGCGGGTCCGGCTGCGGTCGATGGGGGGGTACGAGCCCGTCGACGTGATCGTGCGGCGGGTCGACACCGCGTGGTGCGATCCGCTCGAACTGCGAGCCGATTCCCAGCTCGGTGTGCCCGGACTCCTGGAGGCCGTGCGCAACGGCTCGGTGGTGGTGGCCAACCCGGTCGGGGCCGGCGTGCTCGAGAGCCCGGCCATCTGGCCCTACCTCCCGGCGCTGTGCGAGGAGCTCCTCGGAGCGCCGCTCGCCATCCGCCAGCCGGCGTCGTGGTGGTGCGGCGATCCCGACGCTCGGGCCCACGTCCTCGCCCACCTCGACGAGCTCGTGATCAAACCCGTCACGCCATGGCGGGGACGGCGCACCGTTGTGCCGTCGGCGCTCCACCCGGTGGAACGCCAGGCGCTGCGGGCCGACATCCGACGGTGGCCCCGTGGCTTCACCGGGCAGGAGACGGTCACCCCGGGGACCACGCCCAGCGTCACCCCGGCCGGGACGATCGAGCCGCGCGGGATGGTGCTGCGGGCCTTCGCCGTGCACGGACCCGACGGCGAGGTCACCGTGATGCCCGGCGGGCTGGCGCGGGTCGCCCCCTCCGCGTCGGCGCCCCTCATCTCGAACCAGCACGGTGCCCACAGCAAGGACGTCTGGGTCCTGGCGTCGGAACCCGAAGCCGTCAGCGGGTTCTGGTACAGGGGTGGGCCCCTGGTGGTGGCCACCGATCCGGCCCAGGCCCTGCCGTCTCGCACCGTCGAGAACCTCTACTGGCTCGGTCGCTACGCCGAGCGAGCGGAGGGCCTGACCCGCCTCCTGCGGGTCGTGCTCGAACGACGCCTCGAGCTCCAAGGGCGGCTGACCCCGGGCGGGGACGAGGCGCTGCGGGTGCTGCTCCGCTCGGTCACGGTCGTGGCCGGCCGCTACCCGGGCTTCGTCGCCGCGTCGGACCCCCTGGCCGACCCCCTCCCGGAACTGGCCTCGCTCCTGCTCGACGACGCCGACGACGCCACGCTCCGGGGCGTGAGCGTCCGGCTGGTCGTGGCCGCCGATGCCGTGCGCGACCAGCTCGGGCGGGACGCGTGGCTGGCCCTCGACGGCGTGGTCGGCGCGCTCGACCGGCTCGATCGGCTCGACGGTGGCGGGAGCGCATTCGTGGCGGACGCGTTGGGCGCGTTGGTGGAGGTGCTCGTGCACCTCCTGGCCTTCGCCGGTCTCGTCGGCGAGAGCATGGTGCGGGACCCGGGCTGGGTGGCGCTCGACCTCGGCCGCCGGGTGGAGCGTGCGCAGCAGACCGTCCTGCTCCTGCGGAGCGGACTGGTGCCGGTGCTGTCAACGGCGGCCGAGAGCCTCACCGTCGAGTCGGTGCTCGTCGCCGCCGAGAGCATCATCACCTATCGCCGCCGCTACCGCGGCCACGCTCAGATCGGTACGGTCCTCGACCTCCTGTTGCTGGACGCCGAGAACCCGCGGTCGGTCGCGTTCCAGCTCGACGTACTGGCGGGCCGCCTCGACCATCTGGAAGGCGGGCGGCCGCTCCCGGCCGAGCCGGGGCGGGCCCACACGCTCCTGGCCCGCATCCGCCACCACCTGGCCGGCCTGGACACCTCCGCGCTGGCCACGCCCGACGGCGCGACCGGGCAGAGCGAGGGCCGCCCCGTCCTCGGCGACCTGCTCGACGACCTCATGACGGAGCTGCGGGCGTTGGCCGATGCCGTCGAGGCCGAGCACTTCGCCCACGTCGAGGTGCATCCGCTCCTCCTCCACATCGACGAGGAGCAGTGACGTGATCCTCGAGGTGATTCACCGCACGAGCTACCGCTACGACACGCCGGTGCACCTCGGCTACAGCGAGGCCCGACTGCTCCCTCGTGACACCACCCACCAGCGCGTCGTCCACGCCGAACTGCGGGCCGACCCCCCGCCCGTCGACACCACCGACCGCCTCGACCACCTGGGCAACCGCGTGACGTACCTGCGCTTCGCCGATCCTCACGACCGGATCACGGTCACCGCCCGTTCCGTGGTCCTGACCGCGACCGGTGCCGACCGACCGGATGGATCCCCCCGGCCCCTCGACGGGCCGGGCTTGCTCCCCAGCCGGGACGCCGGGACCTGGGAGGCGGCCGTGGTCCCGGCCCTGGCCGGCGATCCCGCCATCGCCGACGCCGCCCTGCCGTCCCCGCTGGTCGAGTGGGACGAGGACGTCGTGGCGTACGCCGCGCCGAGCTTCCCCGCCGGGCGGCCGCTGCACGATGCCGTGCTCGAGCTCACGCGTCGGATCCACCGCGACTTCCGCTACCGGCCCGGGGCCACCACGATCGCCACCTCGGTCGGTCACGTCCTCGAGCGGGGCGAGGGCGTGTGCCAGGACTTCGCCCACCTCGCCGTGGCCTGCCTCCGTGCGCTCGGGCTGCCGGCCCGGTACGTCAGCGGCTACGTCGAGACCGATCCGCCACCGGGGCAGGCCCGCCTCGAAGGGGCCGACGCATCGCACGCCTGGTTCGCCGTCCACGCGCCCGGCGCGGGATGGCTCCACCTCGACCCCACCAACGACCAGGTCGTGGACGAGCGCTATGTGGTCCTCGGATGGGGTCGTGACTACGCCGATGTCACGCCGTTGAAAGGTGTGGTCTTCAACGACGGCGGCGCCCAGCACCTCGAGGTCCGGGTCGACGTGGTCCGCCATGCGGCGGTACCGATCCTCGACGGCGAGCCGTGACGATCGCGGCCTCTACACTCCCCCGCTGCTGACGCAACGACCCGGAGGGGGACCCATGACCGACGTCGCCGACGTCCTCGCCACGGCACTGCCGGCCGACCAGATCCTGACCGGGGCCGACATCAAGGACGACTACTCCCACGACGAGGCGCTGACGGCCGCCCCGATCGTCCCGGCGGCCGTGGCCATCCCCACCTCCACCGAGGAGGTGGCCGCCATCCTCCGCGTCGCGGCGGAGCACGGGATCCCGGTCACGGCGAGGGGCAGCGGCACCGGCATGTCCGGGGCGTGCAACCCCGTGTCCGGCGGGATCGTCGTTTCCTTCGAGCGGATGAACCACATCCTCGAGATCGACACCGAGAACTTCACCGCCACGGTCGAACCCGGCGTGCAGCTCGACCAGCTCGATGCCGTCCTGGCCCCGATGGGCATGGTGTACCCGGTGTACCCGGGCGAGTACAGCGCCAGTCTCGGCGGCAACGTCAACACCAACGCCGGGGGCATGCGAGCGGTGAAGTACGGCGTCACCCGGCACCACGTGATCGGGCTCGAGGCCGTGCTGCCGGGAGGTGACGTGATCACCACGGGCGGGAAGATCGTCAAGGTCTCCACCGGCTACGACCTCACCCAGCTGATCATCGGCTCCGAGGGCACGCTCGCGCTCGTGACCAAGGTGGTCCTGAAGCTCTATCCGAGGGCGAAGCACGGGGCCACGGTCCTCGCCCCGTTCGGCACCCTCGACGAGGTCACCCGGGCCATCCCGAAGATCGTGGCCTCGGGCGTGGGCCCGCTGATCCTCGAGTACATCGACATGCTCACCATGGCTGCGGCCACGGCGTTCGTGGGCCTCGACCTCGGCATCCCCCAGGAGATCCGTGACACCGCGCTGGCCTACCTGGTGGTGGGCCTCGAGAACATGCACGACGACCGCATCGAGCAGGACGTCGAGGCCCTGTCCGAGCAGCTGTTCGAGCTCGGCGCCGTCGACGTGTACGTCCTGCCCCCCGCCGCCGCCGCGTCGCTGATCGACGCCCGGGAGAAGGCGTTCTGGGTGGCCAAGGCCAACGGCGCCGACGACATCGTCGACATCGTCGTGCCTCGGGCCGCGGTCACCGAGTTCATGGAGAAGGTGGGCGAGATCGCGGCCACCCATTCGGCCTGGATCGCCGGGTGCGGCCACGCCGGCGACGGCAACGTGCACATGGCCGTGTTCCAGAAGGACGACGCCATCCGCAGCCAGGTCATGCACGACCTGTTCGCGCTGGCCATGGCGCTCGGTGGCGCCATTTCGGGCGAGCACGGCCTCGGCACCGAGAAGAAGAAGTACTTCCTCGAGCTCGAGGACCCGACCAAGATCGAGCTGATGCGCCGCATCAAGGCCGCGTTCGACCCCACCGGCGTCCTCAACCCCGGCACCATCTTCGACTGACCCGACCCCGACCCCGAGCAAGGAACGACCGATGTCCGACATGAACGGCGCGCAGGCGCTGATCCGCACCCTCGTCGACTGCGGCGTCGACACCTGCTTCATGAACCCGGGGACGAGCGAGATGCACTTCGTCGCCGCCCTCGACCACGTCCCGGAGATGCGCGGGATCCTCGCCCTCTTCGAGGGCGTAGCCACCGGCGCGGCCGATGGCTACGCCCGCATGGCCGGCAAGCCGGCGTCGGTCCTGCTCCACCTCGGACCCGGGCTGGGCAACGGCCTGGCCAACCTCCACAACGCCCGCAAGGGCAACGTCCCCGTCGTCAACATCGTCGGCGACCACGCCACCTACCACAAGGCCTACGACGCCCAGCTGGAGTCCGACATCGAGACGGTGGCCCACAACGTGTCGTCCTGGATCCGGTGGGGCACCACGCCCGACGCCGTGGGCGGTGACGCCGCCGACGCCGTCGCCGCCGCGATGGGCCCGCCCGGGCAGGTCGCCACGCTGATCCTCCCCGCCGACACGAGCTGGCTCCCGGGCGGGGAGGTCGGTGCCCCGAAGCCGCTCCAGGAGCGGATGCCGGTCGACTCCGGCGCGGTCGACGAGCTGGCGGCGCTCCTGGCCGGCGGGGCCAAGTGCACGCTGCTCATCGGCGGGTCCTCCCTCCGAGAGGACGGACTGGTGGCGGCCAGCCGCGCCGCCAACCACACCGGGGCCAAGCTGTTGTCGGAGACGTTCCCCACCCGCCTCGAGCGGGGCGCCGGCCTCCCCCCGATCGAGCGGCTGGCCTATCTGGCCGAGTTCGCGCAGCACCAGCTCGGGGAGACCGAGCACCTGATCCTCGTCGACGCCAAGGCGCCGGTGTCGTTCTTCGCCTACCCCGGCAAGGCCAGCTACCTGGTGCCGGAGGGCTGCGAGGTGCACGTGCTGGCCGGCCCCGGCGACGACGCCATCGGGGCGCTCCAGGCCCTCGCCGCCGCAGTGGGTGCCCCGGCCGACGCGGCCACGCTGCAGCCGGCCCACCGCCCCGACCTGCCCACCGGCCCCCTCACCGCCGACGGGGTCTGCTCGGCGTTGGGCGCGCTGCTCCCGGAGGGGGCCATCGTGTCAGACGAGGGCAACACGTCGGGGCTGTTCGCGCCGATGCACACCGCCGGCGCCCCCCGACACGACTGGCTCACGCTCACCGGCGGCGCCATCGGACAGGGGCTGCCCGTCGCCCTCGGTGCCGCCGTGGCCTGTCCCGACCGCAAGGTGGTGGCCCTCGGCTCCGACGGGTCGGCCCTGTACACGATCCAGGCCCTGTGGACGATGGCCCGCGAGGACCTCGACGTGGTGACGATCATCTTCAACAACGGCTCGTACGCCGTGCTCAACATGGAGCTGAACCGGGTCGGGGCCGAAGCGCCGGGGCCCAAGGCCAAGGAGATGCTCGACCTCCACCGGCCCGATCTCGACTTCGTCGCCATCGCCGGGGGCCTCGGGGTCAAGGCCACGCGGGCCACCACCGCCGAGGAGTTCGTCGACCAGCTGCGGGCCGCCTTCGCCGAGCGGGGCCCGCGCCTGATCGAGGCGATCGTGCCGTCGGTGATCTGAGCCGGTGGCCGCCGCGCCCCGGCTGCTCGTCGTCCACCACTCCCGGTCCGGCGGGACCGCCGCCCTGCTCGACGCGGCCCTGGCCGGGATGCGCGACCCGGCCGTCACCGGCCTCGACCTGGTCCTGCAGCCGGTGGCCGAGGCCGGTCCGGACGACGTGCTCGGCGCCGCCGCGCTGGTCATCGCCACCCCGGTCCGCTTCGGCGGCCTGGCCGGCCTCACCCGCGACTTCCTCGAGCGGTGCTACTACCCGCTGCTCGACCGCTCCCCCGGGTTCCGGTACGGGCTGCTGGTCCGGGGCACCACCGACGCCTCCGGGGCCGTGCGCGACGTCGAGCGCATCGTCGCCGGCCTGCGGTGGCGGCCACTGTTGCCGCCCCTGGTGGTGGAGCGGGGCGAGGCCGGGGCGTCGTCCCAACCGCCCCTCGACGAGGCCGAGCGCGCCACCGCCCACGAGTGGGGCGCCACCATCGCCGCCCTCGTCGCCGAGGGCCTGACTTGACCCAGTGGGTGCGAATTGTTCGCGAACGCGAACAATTCG
>JAKOVR010000068.1 GCA_029782025.1 Actinomycetes bacterium
GCCAGGTTCCAGGGCCACACCACCAGGTTGAAGTGGGCGACGACGAGAGCGAGGAGGATCCCGCCGTGGAGCGCGGCGGCGCCGGCCCGCACCGGCCACCGCACCCGCCAGCGGGGGACGCAGGCGGCGAGGCCGAGGGCGATCTCGGCCGCCGGCACGGCCACCGCGAGGACCGGTCGCATCGACGGGAGGTGGTCCCGCTGGGCGATGAAGGCGGCCGAACCGGTCGGCCAGTTGGGGCTGAGGGCCTTGTTCACCCCGCTCCACAGCCACAGCGAGGCCAGATGGGCCTGGCCGATCACGCGGCCCAGCTCACCCCAGGCCAGCGCCACCATGAGGACGGCCAGCGACAGGAACTCCGGGAGGGCCCGGAGCTCGTCGCCGAGGACGGCCACGAGCAGGACCAGGGCGTGGGCGACGCTCCCGGCCCGTGGCCAGCGAACGAAGGCCCACGCCGACACCACCAGGGGGACACCGAAGGGCCACCCGGCTAGAAGGTCGACCGTGGCCAGGTTGGGCGGGTCGGCGCGCCCGTGCCAGAGCGGCCAGACGTAGATGACGGCCGCGGTCTGGGCCGCGCCGAGCACGGCCCGGGAGGCCCACGGCGGGAGGCGGCGACCGGTCAGCGCCGGCCGCCGCCGGCGGCCGGTCAGCCCTGGCCGCCGCTGGCGTCCTGCACGCGGGTCTTGCCGGCCGAGATCCACGGCATCATCGACCGGAGCTTCTCGCCCACCTGCTCGATGGGATGGTCGTGCCCGGCCTTCTCGAGGGCGTGGAAGTTCGGCCGGCCCGCTTCGCTCTCGGCCACCCACTCGTCGGCGAACTTGCCGGTCTGGATCTCGTCGAGGATGGTGCGCATCTCGGCCTTCACCGCGTCGTTGATGATGCGGGGGCCGCGGGTGAGGTCCCCGTACTCCGCGGTGTCGGAGATGGAGAAGCGCATGCCGGCGATGCCCTGCTCGTACATGAGGTCCACGATCAGCTTCAGCTCGTGCAGGCACTCGAAGTAGGCGACCTCGGGCTGGTAGCCGGCGTTGACCAGCGTCTCGAACCCGGCCTGCACCAGCGAGGTGGTGCCCCCGCAGAGCACCACCTGCTCGCCGAAGAGGTCGGTCTCGGTCTCCTCGGCGAACGTGGTCTGGATCACCCCGGCCTTGGTGCCGCCGATGGCGTCGGCGTAGGCCAGCGCCACCGCCAGCGCGTTGCCGGTGGCGTCCTGCTCCACGGCCACGAGGCACGGCGTGCCGCCGCCCTCCTCGTAGGTGCGGCGCACGAGGTGGCCCGGGCCCTTCGGGGCGACCATGGCCACGTCGACCCCGGCCGGGGCGACGATGCGACCGAAGCGGACGTTGAAGCCGTGGGCGAAGAAGATGGCGTCGCCGTCGCGCAGGCCCGGGGCGATCTCGGCCTCGTAGATGCGCTTCTGCTCGGTGTCGGGCAGCAGGATCATGATGAGGTCGGCCTCGGCGCTGGCGTCGGCGATGGTGGCGACGGGCAGCCCGGCGCCCTCGGCCTTGGTCCACGACGAGGACCCCTCCCGGAGCCCGACGCGCACGTCGACGCCGGAGTCCTTGAGGTTCAGCGCGTGGGCGTGGCCCTGGCTGCCGTAGCCGATGACGGCCACCTTCCGGCCGGCGAGGACCGAGCGGTCGGCGTCCTTCTCGTAGTAGACGGTTGCGGCCACGAAGGGCTCCTTTCGGGGGATGCGATCAGTTGTGGAGGCGGGGAAGGGCGATCCGGCCCGTCCGCTGGATGGCGCTGATGCCGTAGGGGCGCAGCAGGTTCTCGAAATCGTCCAGCTTGTCGGGTGCTCCCTCCAAACTGACCATGATCTGCTCGTGGCCGACGTTGACGATCCGGCCCTCGAACACCTGCACCAGCTCGATCACCTGGCCCCGCACGGCGGCCTCGGCGTCGACGGTGACGAGCAGCAGCTCGCGCTGGATCGCCTGCTCGGGCGACAGCTCGGTGATCGACAGCACGTTGATGAGCTTGTCGAGCTGCTTGACCATCTGCTCGAGGGGCGCGGACTCGACGTCGACGACCATGGTGATCCGGCTGAACTTGGCGTCCTCGGTGGGGGCCACGGCCAGCGAGTGGATGTTGAAGGCCCGCCGCGAGAACAGCCCGGCCACGCGGGCGAGCACGCCGGCCTTGTTCTCGACGAGGACGGACAGGAGGTGGAGCTTCTCGCCCGAGGTCTCGAAGGCGGCCATCAGTGGTTCTCCCCGAACTGGCTCTGGAAGGTGAGGACGTCGTCGTTGGACGCGCCGGCCGGCACCATCGGGAAGACCTTCTCCGACGCGTCGGTGCGGAACTCGATCACCACGGGGCGGTCGTTGATGCTGTTGGCCTTCTCGATGGCCGGCAGCACCTCTTCGGGCGACTCGACCCGCATGCCCACGCACCCCATGGCCTCGGCCCACATCTTGTAGTCGGGCAGGTCGGGCGAGAGGTACACCTCGGAGTAGCGCTCCTCGTAGAACATCTCCTGCCACTGGCGCACCATGCCGAGGTAGGCGTTGTTGAGGATGGCCACCTTCACCGGGATGCGCTCGGCCGACGCGGTGACGAGCTCCTGGGCGGTCATCTGGAAGCAGCCGTCGCCGTCGACGGCCCACACCATCCGGTCGGGCCGCCCGACCTTGGCCCCGATGGCGGCCGGCACGGAGAAGCCCATCGTGCCGAGGCCGCCGGAGTTCACCCAGGTGTAGGGGTGCTGGAAGCGCCAGTACTGGCTGGCCCACATCTGGTGCTGGCCGACCCCGGAGCAGAGGATCGTGTCGTCGGGGGTGTTGTCGCGGAGGGTCTCGAGGACGAACTGGGGCTTGAGCAGCTCCCCCGGGGCGCTCTGCTCGTAGGTGAGGGGGTAGGTCTCCTGCCAGCCGCTGATCGTGCTCTTCCACAGCGAGCGGTCGGGCTGGGCCGGGGTACCGCCGAGCTCCCGGAGCGCCTCGATGAGCTCCTCGATCACGAGACGGCAGTCGCCGGCGATGCCGACGTCGGGCCGGCGGACCTTGCCCAGCTCGGCCGGGTCGATGTCGACGTGGATGATCTTGGCCTCGGGGGCGAAGGCGCCGACCCGGCCGGTGACCCGGTCGTCGAAGCGGCTCCCGAGGGCGATGAGGAGGTCGGCCTGCTGCATGGCGGTGATGGCGGTGTAGTTGCCGTGCATGCCGGGCATGCCGAGGGCCAGCGGGTGGGTGTCGGGGAAGGCCGAGCGGGCCATCAGGGTGGTCACGACGTGGATGTCGCACAGCTCGGCCAGCTCCCGCAGCGCCTCGGCCGCACGGGCCTTGAGGATGCCGCCGCCGGCGTAGATCACCGGCCGCTCCGAGGCGAGGATCAGCTCCGCCGCCTTGCGGATGGCCTCGGGCTCGCCCTTGCTCGGCGGGTGGTAGCCGGGGAGGTCGACCTCGTCGGGCCAGTACCAGTCGAGAGCCGAGCGCGGGTTCTTCGGGTCGACGATGTCCTTGGGCACGTCGATGAGCACCGGCCCCGGGCGCCCGGTGGTGGCGAGGTGGAACGCCTCGCGCACGATGCGGGGGATGTCACGGGCGTCGGAGATCAGGTAGTTGTGCTTGGTGACCGGCATGGTGATGCCGGTGGTGTCGCACTCCTGGAAGGCGTCGGTGCCGATGGCGGCGTAGGGCACCTGCCCGGTGATGACGACCATCGGGACCGAGTCCATGAAGGCGTCGCACAGCGGGGTGACGATGTTGGTGGCGGCCGGTCCGCTGGTCACCATGGCCACGCCCGGACGACCGGTGGCGTGGGCGTAGCCCTCGGCCATGTGGCCGGCGCCCTGCTCGTGGCGGACGAGGATGTGGCGGATCGGCGAGTCGATGATCGGGTCGTAGACGGGGAGGATGGCGCCGCCGGGAAGGCCGAACATCACGTCGACGCCCTCGAGCTCGAGGGACTTGATCAGCGCCTCGCCGCCGTTCATGGGTTGGCCGTGGGTTGGGGGTCCGCTGCTCATCGGATCGGTCCTTGGTGGGGGTTCGTGTTTCGCTGCCGGGTGGGTGGGCCTATGGCCGGGACGGAAGGGCCTGGGGCCAAAAACAACTCGACCTCCCCATCGGGAGGCCGGAGTGCGCACGCGTGAGGGGGGCGTGCGCTAGGTGAGTACGACGAGGGTGGTGGTCGTGCGGGGAGACATCGCCAACTACGCTACCGCCGCCCGTGGCCGACCCGCAAGCCGTTCTGGATCCTTGGGTGCGTGAGGGCGCGCATCGCGCACCCTCACGCACCCAAAGGATCGCCCCGGGAGGGTGGCGGGTGCCGGGCCGGTTCGGGGGCGGCAAGTAACGTGCGCCCGATGCCGCCCCCCGATTCCCGCGTGCGCCGGTTCGGGCCCCGCTCGCTCGAAGCGGCGGCGGCGGCGGTGTTCTCCCTCTACGTCGCCTGGCCCTACCTGTCGCTGACCCAGCACGTCACGGGCTACGACACCGTCACCTACTCGGGCCCCAACCTGGCGTACTGGATGCGCGAGGTGAAGGGCGGCCACCTGCCCCAGTGGAACGACCAGATCTTCGGCGGCGTGCCCTTCATCGCCAACCCCCAGACCGGGTCCCTGTACCCGCTCAAGCTGCTGTTCCTCCCGCTGGCCCCGTCCCGGGCCCTGCCCCTCATCACCGCCATGCACCTGCTGGTGCTGGCCGGCGGCCTCTACGTGCTGCTGGCCCGGTCGCTGTCGCTCCGCCCGCCCGCCGCGCTCGTCGGCACGGCCGCCGCCGTCGGGTCCGGGCTGGTGATGGTGCGCTCGCTCCAGTTCGAGCAGATCGCGGTGATCGCCTGGATCCCGTGGGTACTGGCCGGCATCGAGCAGGTCGCCCGGCGCGACCGGCTCGGCGGGGCCGGTTTCGCGGGACTGGCCGTGGCCACGGCGCTGCTCCTCCTGGCCGGCCATCCGCAGCAGCTCTACATGGCCCTCCCCCTGATCGCCATGTGGGCGGTGGCCCGGTCGGCCGATCTCGGCGACACGTGGCGCGCCCGCGGGGCTCGCCTGCTCCGGGTCGGTGCCGCCGGGGCCACCGGCGTGGCGCTGGCCGCCCCGCAGCTGCTCGTGACGGCAGCGCAGCTCGGGGCGCTGGCCACCACGGGTGGGCGCTCGCTGCAGATCCCCAGCGACCCCGGCTACATCCTCGCGCCGAGCCGGATGCACACCGCCCTCCTCGGCGCCGCCTTCGACCCCCAGCCGACCGACACCGCGGCCACGTTCGAGGCCACCAGCTTCGTGGGGGCCACGGTGCTCGTCCTCGCCGCCATCGGCTTCGCCGCCCACGTCCGCCGGCCGCGGTGGCGGTGGACGGCGGCCGGCCTTGCCGCGGTGGCGGCCTTCGGCCTCGTCATCGCCTTCGGGCCGGGCTGCCACTACGGGGATCCGGCCGGTCCCTCCTGCGACGGGCCCGGGGCCGGCTACCGATTCCTGTTCTTCCACCTCCCCGCCTTCGATCTCGCCCGGGTCCCGTCCCGCTGGATGCTGCTCCCGGTGCTCGGCCTGGCCCTGTTGGCCGCGCTGGCCACCGACGCCATCGTCGCCCGACGGGTGAGCCGCGCCGCCGTCGCGGTGGGGGTCGGCCTGCTGGCGGCATCGGTTCTCGCCGCCGCGGTACGGGGCGCCAACTGGACGGCCAGCGACGCCGTCCAGGGACGCGACATCGCCCTGTGGGTGGTGGCCGGGCTGGGCGTCCTCGGCGCGTCCCTCACCGCCGCACTGGGCGGGGCGCGGGTTCCCGGCCGGGTGCTGTTGGCCACGGCACTGGTGCCGGTGGCGACGATGGCGGTCGAGCTCGGCGTCCCGGCCTCGAACAGCGTGGCCCGCCAGTCCCTCACCGACCGGGCCTTCGACCAGGCCGGGACGGCCCTCGACGACTTCCTGCGCGGGCGGCCCGAGCGCACCTTCGCCATCACCTCCCAGAAGCTCGACGACTACGGCTACCTCGCCCGGGCCCTCCGGCCCAACACCAACCTCTTCTTCGGGGTCCGAGCCCTCGATGGCTACGACGGCGGCGTGTGGATCCGGGAGGGATGGGTGCGGGCCATGGACCCCTTCACCGCCGACGGGTTCAACAAGGACCTCACCGCCACGGTCCAGACCGTCTCGCCCCCCAACCCCGCCCTCCTCGCCCGCTTCGGCGTCCGCTACCTCGTGGTCGACATCGCAGCGGTCGAGGAGCTCTACGGGATCGCCGACCCGGGCTCGGACCGGGCCAAGGCCGACGCCCGGAAGCTGGCCGCCGACGGCTACCGGGGGCCGGTCGTCGTCGACGGCGACCTCGAGGTCTACGAGAACCCCGAGTACCGGGAGGAGGGCCGCCTGGTGTCGGTCACCCGCGACGTCGACCCGGCGTGGCCCCTGTGGTCCCGCACCCTCGGCGACCTCTCGCTCGACGAGGCGCTGATGCGTCAGGGCGATCCGGGGGAGCGTCGGACCTGCGAGGGCGGCGGCGACGCCTGCCGGTGGCAGCCGGTGGCGCTCGCCCGGCCCCGGGCCGGCGCCATCGACGCCGCCGTCACCGCCGCCCGCCCCGGTGTGGTCGTGGTGCCCGAGCAGTGGGCCACGGGGTGGCAGGCCACCGTCGACGGCCGGGACGTCCCCATCCAGCGAGTCGACGCCATGAGCATCGGGATCCCGGTCGACGCCGGCGCCCACCGGATCGAGTTGCGCTATCAAGCTCCGGGCCTGCGGCTCGGGCTCCTCCTCGCCGCGATCGGCGCCGCCGCCGTGGCCGTCGCCCTCTGGGACCCCCGCGCCCGCCGCGCCGACGGCGCCCACCCGACCTGACCGCCGACATCTCCTGTGGGTGCGAATTGTTCGCGGTCGCGAACCAATCGCACCCACAGGGACGGGGTGTCAGCAGCGGATGTCGATGGGGTGGCCGCCGAAGTCGAGGGCGCTGCCCCGGCACACGGTCGTGGTGGGTGACCCCGCGCCGGCATCGGCCGATCCCCGCCAGAGCCACAGGGCGAGGAGCAGCGCCAGCACCCCGAACACCACCAGCCCGGCCCGGGCGATCCCCGGCGACGGGAGCTCGCGGCCCCGCCGGGTGACCACCCCGCCGGTGTCCGACGGGAGGGGCCGGCCCATGGGGTCGCGCAGGATCGCGGCCGGGCGTTGCCGGTCCGCCGCGTCCTGCTCGCGGCGATGCCGGTCGAGCGCCGCCTCGGCCTCCTCGGCCAACGAGGCCCGGCGCTCGCCGACCGTCAGCCGGCCGAACGGCGCCGGCCCGGCGACGTCCGCCCCGGTCCGCACCGCGGCCGCGACCGCGTCGATCAGCGCGGCGCTGGTGGCATCGTCGGGGGCCACCGACCGGGCCAACTCGGCGCTGACCGTGGCGTCGTCCCACCGCCCGAGGGCGAGCAAGGCCACAGAGCGGAGGCGCAAGCCCTCGGGTCGGTCCGGCGCACGGCCGGCCGCCTCGTCGGCGGCGGCGAGGGCCGCGGCGAAGTCGCCCGCCAGGTAGGCCGCCGTGCCGTCGGCCAGCCAGGCGTCGACGTCGCGCCCGCCCTCGAGGTCCACGGGCGGTCAGGCCTGGGTGATGGCGCCCCGCTCGGCCCCCTGTGCCAACCGGGCGTACTTGGCCAGCACGCCGGTGGTGTAGCGGGGCTCGGGGAGCTTCCAGTCGGCCTTGCGGGCCTCGAGCTCGGCCGGGTCGACGAGCACGTCGATCGTGTGGTTGATGACGTCGATCTTGATCCGGTCGCCGTCGCGCACGAAGGCGATCGGGCCGCCGTCGACGGCTTCGGGCGCGACGTGACCGATGCAGAACCCGTGGGTGCCCCCGGAGAACCGCCCGTCGGTGATGAGCGCGGTGTCGCCGCCCCGCCCGGCACCCTTCATGGCCCCGGTCACGGCCAGCATCTCCCGCATGCCCGGACCACCCTTGGGCCCCTCGTAGCGGATCACGACCACGTCGCCGGGCTGGATGCGCCCGGCGAGGATCTCGTCCATGGCCGCCGCCTCGCCGTCGAACACCCGGGCGACGCCCTCGAACTCGTCGAAGTCGATGCCGGCCACCTTCACCACGGCCCCCTTCGGGGCCAGCGAGCCCCGGAGCACGGCGATGCCGCCGATGGCGTGGATCGGGGTCTCGATCGGGTGGAGCACCTCGCCGTCGATCCCGGGCGGATCGATCTCGGCCAGGTTCTCGGCCATCGTCTTGCCGGTGACGGTCATGCAGTCGCCGTGGAGCAGGCCGGCGTCGAGCAACGCCTTCATGACCACGGGCACCCCGCCGATCCGGTCGAGGTCGCTCATGTGGTACTTGCCGTGGGGCTTGGTGTCGGCGATGTGGGGCACCCGCGCCGCCACCTTGTTGAAGTCCTCCAACTCGAGCTCGACCTCGGCCTCGGCGGCGATGGCCAGCAGATGGAGCACGGCGTTGGTGGAGCCGCCGAGGGCCATCACCACGGCGATGGCGTTCTCGAAGGCCTCCTTGGTGAGGATCTGCCGGGGCCGGATGCCCGCCCGCAGCAGGTCGACCACGGCCTTCCCCGAGGCGTAGGCGTAGTCGTCGCGGCGGCGGTCGACGGCGGGCGGCGACGCCGACCCGGGCAGCGACATGCCGAGCGCCTCGGCCACCGACGCCATGGTGTTGGCGGTGAACATGCCGGCGCAGGAACCCTCGGTGGGGCAGGCGTTGCACTCGATGGCCTTGAGGGTGGCGTCGTCGATGGCGCCGGTGGCATGGGCCCCGACTGCTTCGAAGACGCTCACGATGTCCAGGGCCTGGCCGTTGTGGTTGCCGGGCAGGATCGATCCGCCGTAGAGGAACACCGCGGGCAGGTTCAGGCGGGCCGCCGCCATGAGCATCCCGGGCAGGGACTTGTCGCAGCCGGCGAAGGTGACGAGGGCGTCGAGCCGCTCGGCGTGCATCACGGTCTCGACGGAGTCGGCGATCACCTCGCGGCTCACCAGGCTGGCCCGCATGCCCTCGTGGCCCATCGAGATCCCGTCGCTCACCGCGATCGTGACGAACTCGATGGGGAACGCCCCGGCCGCCTTCACGCCCTCCTTGCACCGCTTGGCCAGCCGGTCGAGCGGGAGGTTGCAGGGCGTGACCTCGTTCCACGACGAGCAGACCCCGACCTGGGCCTTGCCCCAGTCGTCGTCGGTCATGCCGATGGCCCGCAGCATGGCCCGCGCCGGCGCCTTGTTGGGCCCGTCGGTGACCTCGTAGGAGCGCGGCTTCAT
Source organism: Actinomycetes bacterium (assembly GCA_029782025.1). Lineage (GTDB taxonomy): Bacteria > Actinomycetota > Acidimicrobiia > Acidimicrobiales > Acidimicrobilacustridaceae > JAKOVR01. Next base: position 9,200 of record JAKOVR010000068.1, read on the forward strand.
GGGATCGGTGGGCTCGCTCATGGCCCGACACCTTACGGCGTGCGCCCCGGGGGCGGTTCATCGGTTCGGGTCGATCGAGGCCGGCCCCGTCCGGTCCGTCCCGCCTCGTAGGCTGCGTCCGTGCTCGAGGAGGACACGCCGATCGTCACCGCCACCGGCGTGGTCAAGCGCTACGGCGGGCGCCCCGCCCTCGACGGCGCGACCTTCGCCGTCGGGCCGGGAATCACCGGCCTCCTCGGCGCCAACGGCGCGGGCAAGACCACCCTGTTCGGGCTCCTCCTCGGCCTCCACCATCCCGACGAGGGGGCGTTGTCGGTGCTCGGCCTCGACCCCCGCCACTCCGGCGCCGAGGTGCGGGCCCTGGTCGGCTACTCGCCCGAGCACCACACGCTCCCTCCAGACATCCGGGCCCACGACCTCGTCCGCCACATCGCCGAGGTGCACGGCCTGCCCGCCCGGGAGGCCACGGCCCGGGCGTCGGACGCGTTGTGGCAGGTCGGGTTGGGCGAGGAGCGGTTCCGACCGTTCGGCACCATGTCCACCGGACAGAAGCAGCGGGTCAAGCTGGCCCAGGCCATCGCCCACGACCCCGCCCTCGTCCTGCTCGACGAGCCGACCGATGGCCTCGATCCCGTCCAGCGCGACGACATGCTGGCCCTCATCCGCCGGGTCAGCCACGAGTTCGGCCTCGACGTCGTCCTGTCGTCGCACCTCCTCGAGGAGGTGGAGCGGATCTGCGACGCCGCCGTGATCCTGGCCGAGGGGCGGGTCGTGCGGGCCGGCCCCCTGCGCGAGCTGGTCGGAGCCGACGGCGGTCTCCTCGTCGACACCGACACCGACCCGGCCGGGTTCGTGGCCTGGCTGGCGGCGCGGGGCCTCGACGTCCGCACCGACGGGTGGCGCCTCCAGGTGGCGGCGGCCGGTGCCGCCGTGCCGGCCGGCCCGTCGGACCTGTACGACCTGGTGAGGGACGGTGCCGTGGCCACGGGCACGGGCATCCGCCGGCTGGTGGAGCGCACCGTGCGCCTCGAGGACGTCTTCCTGGAGGTGGCCGAGTGACCGGCCCCGACGGCGCCCGCGCCTACGACGCCCCCGCCCCGGTCGGGCTCCAATCCGGGCGGGCCGACGCCGCCGGCACGGCCCGCATCCTCGACCGTGGCTACCGGTCCTACGACGGTCCCCGCCTCGGGCCCACCGGCGCGGTGCGGGCCCTGGCCGTCCAGACCATGCAGCGCGCCCTCGGCCTCCACCGCTCGGCCGGGTCCAAGGTGCTGCCCCTCCTGTCGCTCGGGCTGGCCTACATCCCGGCCATCGTGTTCGTGGGCATCTCGGTGTTCGCCAGCCAGCGCGACGGACGCATCCGCACCTTCCTCCCCAGCTACGGCGAGTACTACGGGTTCGTCTCCGCCGCCATCATCGTGTTCGTGGCCTTCGTGGCCCCGGAGGTGCTCTGCACCGATCGCCGGCACGGCATGCTCGGGCTGTACCTGGCCTCGCCCCTCACCCGCACCACCTACCTGCTCGGCAAGGCCCTCGGCGTGCTCGCCGTGCTGGCCCTCGTCACCCTCGGCCCGGTGCTGCTGTTCCTGATCGCCAACATCCTCAACGGCACGGGGCCCGAGGGCGTGGGCGGCGTGCTCACCACGCTCGGCCGCGCCGTGCTGGCCGGCCTCGCCGTGGCCGTCGTGCAGACGGCGCTGAGCCTGGCCATCGCGTCGGTCACCACCCGCCGGGCCGTGGCCGCGGCAGCCGTGATCCTCGTCATCATGTCCACCTCGGTCTTCGACGGCGTCCTCGTCCGGCAGGCCGGGGCCTCGAACCTCGTGTTCCTGACCGACCTGCTCCAGCTCCCCCTCGAGCTCGTGCGCCGCATCTACGGCGAGCAGGGCCACGTGCGGCCGTGGGCCCGCACGATCGACACGTCCACCATCGCCGCGGCCTACCTGGCCTGGACGATCGCCTTCGGCGGGTTCGTCGTGGCCCGGTACCGGCGCCTGCAGGTGACGAAGTGAGCGGCCCCCCGCCCGCGCCCGCGCCGGCGCCGACCGGCGCACCGGGCCCCGCCGCCGGACCGGCCCCGCTGATCGAGGCCGTCGGGCTCACGAAGTGGTTCGGTCCGGTCGTGGCCGTGTCGGACGTGACCTTCAGCATCGGCCCGGGGGTCACCGCCCTCCTCGGGCCCAACGGCGCCGGCAAGTCCACGGTCATGCGCCTGCTGTGCGGGTTGACGCCACCGTCGAAGGGCGAGCTGCGCATCCTCGGGGGCAACCCCCGGCGCGACGTCTCCCTCACCCGCTGGATCGGGCTGGTCCCGCAGCAGGACGGCGTCTTCGAGCAGCTCACCGCGGCGGAGTTCGTGGGCCTGGCCGCCACCCTCCACCGCGTCCCCGACGTCGCCGGCGCCACCGCCGCCGCCCTCGACCTGGTGGAGCTCTCCCCCGCCGACAGCCGCCCACTCGGCGCCTACTCGAAGGGCATGCGCCAGCGGGTGAAGGTGGCCCAGGCCCTCGTCCACGACCCCCGGGTCATCTTCCTCGACGAGCCGCTCACCGGCCTCGACCCCCGTCAGCGTCGCCACATGATCGAGCTGTTCGCCCGTCTCGGGGCCGAGGGCCGCTGCGTGGTCGTGTCGAGCCACGTCCTCGACGAGGTGGAGCGCTTCGGGTCGCGGGTGCTGGTGATCGTCCAGGGCCGACTCGCCGCCGAGGGCGACTTCCACGCCATCCGCGACCTCATGGACGACCGCCCCCACCGGATCGGGCTGCGGGCCGACGACGTGCGCCGCCTCTCGACCGGCCTGCTCGACGCCGGCGTGGTGGTGGGCGTGCAGCTGGTGGGCCAGGACCGGGCCGTGGTCGACACGGTGTCGGTCGCCGCCTTCCGCCGCACCGTCGCCGCCGTCGCGGCCGAGCGCCAGGTCCGCCTCCTCGAGGTCCGCCCGCTCGACGACGATCTCGAGAGCGTCTTCAAGTACCTGGTGGGGCGCTGACATGGGCCCGTTCGGTGCGCTGTACCTCACCCAGCTCCGCATCCAGGCCACCCGCGCCCGCCTCCTCAGCCTGGCCGCCCTCGGCGCCGCCGGGCTGGGGATCGCCGCCCTCGTCGGCCGCCAGAACACCACCCTGGCCGCCGGTGCCGAGTTCGTCGCCGTCTTCGGCCTGGCGGTGCTGCTCCCCATCACGGCGCTGGTGGTGAGCTCCGCCGGGTTCGGCGACACGATCGACGACGGCACCCTGGTGTACCTGTGGATGCGGCCCGTGGCCCGCTGGCAGCTGGCCCTCGCCGCCCTGCTCGCCGCCCTCACCATCGCCACGCCCCTTACCGTGCTCCCCGCCGCGCTGGTGCCGGTGGTGATGGGCAGCCCGTCCACCCTCGTGCTCCCGGCGCTGTCGGCGGCGACGATCGGGCTGATCGCCTACTGCTGCATCTTCCTCGCCCTCGGGCTGCGGTCGAAGCGGGCCCTGATGTGGGGCCTGCTCTACATCTTCATCTGGGAGGGGTTCGTGGCCCAGGCCGGCGGCAACAGCGCCCGGCTCGCCGTCCGGGCCTACACCCAGGCCGTGCTCACCAACGCCACGGGGGTCGCCTTCGACCTCACCACCATCGACCCGCCCTGGTCGTGGGGCGTCCCGTTGGCCGTGGCCGCCGTCGCCTTCGCCTACACCGTGCGGCGACTCGGCCACCACGACATCCCGTGACGGGAGCTTCGCCCCGAACGCTGGACCGGGAGATCAGCCGGCTCGCCGTCCCGGCACTCGGCGCGCTGCTGGCCGAACCGCTCTACATCCTCGCCGACACCGCCGTCGTCGCCCGTCTGGGCACGACCGAGCTCGCGGCCTTCGGCATCGCCGCCAGCCTGATGGCGACCGCCGTCGCGCCGCTGCTCTTCCTGGCCTACGCCACCACGTCGTCGGTGGCCCGCCTCCTCGGCGCCGGCGACGAGCGGGGCGCGGCCAGCCACGCCGTCCACGCGCTGTGGCTCGCCGTCGGCCTCGGCACGGTGCTGGTGGTCGGTGGCGGGCTGGCCGCCCCGTGGCTGGTCGGCCGGTTCGACCCGGAGCCGGCCGTGGTCGACGGGGCCGTCCTGTACCTGCGGATCGCGCTGCTCGGCGCCCCCGCCCTGCTCCTCGGGTTCGCCGGGGTGGGCTACCTGCGGGGCCTCCAGGACACCCGCACCCCCTTGCTGATCGCCGGCGCGGCGGCGGTGGGGAACCTCGTCCTCGAGCTCCTCCTGATCCTCGGCCTCGGGCTCGGCCTCGGTGCCAGCGCCGCCGCCACGGTCGTGGCGCAGTGGTGCGCCGCCGCGGTGTACGTCCTCACGGTGGCCCGGGCCGTGCGGGCCCACGGCGTGCGCCTCCGCCCCGAGCGGGCCCAGCTGCGGGCCGTCGCCGCCGTGAGCCGCGACCTGTTCCTGCGCACCGTGGCGCTGCGGGCCGCCTTCCTCACCATCACCGTGGTGGCGAGCCGATTCGGGACGGTGGCACTGGCGGCCAGCGAGGTCGCGTTCTCGGTGTCGATGTTCCTCGCCTTCGCGCTCGACGCCCTGGCCATCGCCGCCCAGGCCATGGTCGGGATGCGGGTGGGGGCGGCCGACCGGGAGGGCACCCGGGCGGTGGTGCGCCGCCTGCTGCGGTGGGGGCTGGTGTTCGGCGTGGCCGCCGGCGCCCTGCTCGTCGCCACCCACCGGATCATCGCCTCGGCCGTCACCGACGACCCCGCCGTCACCGCCACCCTCGCCCCCCTCCTGCTCGTCCTCGCCGCCATCCAGCCCATCGCCGGGGTGGTGTTCGTGCTCGACGGCGTGTTCATCGGCGCCGGCGACATGGCCTACCTGGCCCGGGCCATGGCCGTGTCGCTCCTCACCTACCTGCCCCTCGCCGGCGCGGTCGTCGTCCTCGACCTCGGCGTGACCTGGCTCTGGGTCGCCGTCGCCGCCTTCCTCGTCGCCCGGGCCGCCACCCTCCTCCCCCGCGTCCGCACCCTCTGATCCGAATCCGCCGTTCTCCTGTGGGTGTTCTCTCCTGTGGGGGGGGATTGTTCGCGTTCGCGAACAATTCGCACCCACGGGAGAAGGGGGGCGGGGTCAGAAGCGGGTGAGGCACATGGGGGCGACCGGCCAGGTGAAGAGGGCCGTGGCCAGAGCGGCGGCGCCGGGGACGAGCTCGGTGCCCCGGCCCGCGGCGACGAGGTGGTCGACCCGGCCGGCGCCGAGGAAGAGGGCGGCCAGGTCCTCCATGTCGAGGCGCAGGTCGGCCGGGCCGTCGCCGCTCGGGAGGCGGGCGCAGGACGCCGCGCCCGTGTCGTCGACCTCGAGCTGGTAGCGGCCGGCGTCGGCGGGCCGGAACCGGTCGACCACATCGAGGACGATCGTGCCCGGCGAGGGGTAGCGGCGGGCCGCCAGCGCCGCGGCCACGTCGAGGAGCCGCACCCAGAGGTAGTCGCCGTCTCGGGTGACCTGGACCTGGCGGGGGTCGACGAGCCAGTGGCGCAGCAGGCAGTCGGTCGGCACGGCGTGAGCGTGCACGGTGTCGACCAGGTCGACGTCGAGCACGAGGCGCCACAACGCCGCCTCGGTGGCGGGCCGAGCCGCCACCAGCTCGCGCACCTCCAGGCGGAGCCGGCCGTGGCGGCGGTCCTCGCCGGTGGTGAACAAGACGTAGCCGCCCGGGTCGTCGTGGGCGGGGCGGGGATCGGCCACGACGACCCACAGGTCGCCGCCCCCCTTCCACACCTTGTCGGCCCCGAGCACCGCCGCCCACCACGCGTCGGACCGGGCCACCTCGCCGGGGCGCCCCGCCGCGTAGGCGGCGTGGATCGGGGCCACCACCGCCGCCGCCTCGGCCTGGGGCACGTAGCGCAGCGGCGGCCGCTCGGCCACGAGGGCCATGGCGTCGGAGCGGAACCCCGCCCGGTGTGTGTCGATGCGGTACGAGTGCACCCGCTGGGCCGACCCGTAGCCGAACCGCCCGTAGATGGCCGACTCCGAGGCGTTGAGCACGGCCAGCACCTCGCCCCGAGCGGCGGCGTCGTCGAGCTGGTGGTGCATGAGCTGGCGCAGGACCCCGCGGCGTCGATGGGTGGCCAGCACCCCCACGTTGGACACCCCGGCCGCCGGCAGGGTGGCGCCCCCCGGGACCGTCACCTGGAACGGGTACGAGGCGGCCGTCCCCACCATCGCCGGCCCGTCGTAGGCGGCGAGGGCCCGGTCGAGCGGGAGCAGGGCCCGCTCGACGGCCAGGCCGGCGGCGGTGGCGTGCTCACCGAAGGGGACCTCGCACACGTCGTACCACCGCGCCAGCTCACCGTCGTCGGCGACGGCCCGGATGTCGATGGCCATGGGAGCGCCTCCTCAGCCCGGCGTCGTGAAGGGGGTGGTGGCCTCGGTGCCCTTCTCGCAGTTGGTGCGGAACCACTGCTCGATGGCCCGGTTGGCGTCGCGCAGGTCCTGGGCCCCGAACAGCTCGGTGGCCTCGGCCAGGCGCTTGGCCCCATCGGCCGTCTTGAGGTCGGCCCCCTTGGCCTTGGCGATGATGGCGCCGATGGCCCGGTCGATGACGGCGAAGCGTTGCTGGAGATCGGTCGGCATGCGAGCCCGCATGTCGGCGGCCTGGGCCGCCAACTTGTCGTAGTCGGCGTCGGAGCCGCCGATGCTCAGCAGGCCGGTGCGGTTGACCAGGGCGGTGAACTCGGCCCCGAGCTGGGCGCACTCCCCCAGCCCACCTGTGGACGGCTCCTCGGGGAGGACCAACGACCCCTCCGGCGTGACGCTCACGGTGGGGCGGGGCGCGGTGGTCGACGTGGCCGGGGCCGAGGCGTTGCCGGTCGACCCCGAACAGGCCGACACCGAGGCCAGCGCGCCCGCCGCCGCCAACGGCAGCACGGCCAGCGCGGCCCGGACCCGCGTGGTGATCATGCGGCCCCGTCCCGCTTCCGGGTAAGGAGCTCGTTGACGGCCCGACCGTCGGCCTGGCCCTTGCTCGCCTGCATGATCTTCCCGGTGAAGAAGCCGGTGAGCTTCTTGAGCCGCTTGTCGTCGCCGGCGGCCGACGCGGCGACGTAGTCGGCCCACTCCGACGCGTTGGCGGCGATCGCCTCGTCGACGATCGCCTCCAGGGCCCCGGTGTCCATGGCCTCGAAGCCCCGTTCCGCCGCGATCTCGGCCGGGCCCCGGCCGGTGGCCACCATGTCGGCCAGCACGGTCTTGGCCTGGGTCGCCGTGAGGGCGCCGCCCGTCTCCATGCCCACCAGCTCGGCCAGGGCGGCCGCGCCCAGCGTCTCGGCGCCCTCGACGGCGAGGTTGTGCTCGACGTGGGTGAGGACCCGGACGGGATCGGCGCCGGCGGCGATGGCCCCGCGGGCGAGGTCGTCGAGCCCACGGTCGACGGCCATGACCACCCCCGGATGGGTCGCCGCCAGCCCGGCGGCCCCGGCGAGGGTCTCCCGCCGCGCCGCCGGCAGCACCGGGAGGGCGGCCTCGACGCGGGCCAGCCAGTCGGCGCCGGGGGCCACGGGCACGAGGTCGGGCTCCTGGAAGTAGCGGTAGTCCTCCGCCTCCTCCTTGGACCGGCCGGCCCGGGTGCGCCCGGCCTCCTCGTCCCAGTGGCGGGTCTCCTGGTGGATCCGCTCCCCGGTGCCGAGGAGGTCGACCTGGCGGCGGGCCTCGTACTCGATGGCGCGGACGAGCGAGCGCAACGAGTTGAGGTTCTTGATCTCGCAGCGGGTGCCGAACGCGGCCTGGCCGTGGGGCCGCACCGACACGTTGGCGTCGACCCGCATCGACCCCTCCTCCATCTTGGCGTCGGAGGCACCGATGGCGAGCAGGATCGTGCGCAGCTCGGCCACGTAGGTCCGGGCCTGCTCCGGCGAGCGCACGTCGGGCTCGCTCACGATCTCCACCAACGGGACCCCCGCCCGGTTGTAGTCGATGAGGGAGTAGTCCGCCCCGTGGATCCGCCCCGACCCGCCGGCGTGGGTGTTCTTGCCCGTGTCCTCCTCGAGGTGGGCGCGGGTGATCCCGATGCGGGACCCGTCGGGCAGGTCGAGCCACCCGTCGGCGTTGATCGGCTGGTCGTACTGGCTGACCTGGTAGTCCTTGGGCATGTCCGGGTAGAAGTAGTTCTTCCGGGCGAACACCGACGGGTGGACGGTGCAGTTGAGGGCCCGCCCGATGCGCATGGCCAGCTCGACGGCCTGGTGGTTGAGCACCGGCAGCGACCCGGGCAGGCCGAGGCAGACCGGGCAGACGTTGGTGTTGGGGTCGTCGCCGAACTGGTTGGGGCAGCCGCAGAACAGCTTGGTGGCCGTGGCCAGCTCGCAGTGGACCTCGAGCCCGACGACGAGCTCCCAGTCGTCGAGCCCGTCGATGCCGTGGATCGCGCTCACTTCGCCGCCTCCTCGAGGACGCCGGCGGCCCGCAGCATCGGGACTTCGCCGAGCGTGGGGGCCAGGATCTGCACCCCCACCGGCATCCCGTCGGCCCCGGAGCCGAACGGGACCGACATGGCCGGCTGCCCGGCCAGGTTGGTGGGGATGGTGCAGACGTCGGACAGGTACATGGCCAGCGGGTCGTCGGCCTTCTCGCCGAAGCGGAAGGCGGTGGTGGGGGTGGTGGGCGACAGGAGCACGTCGAAGCGCTCGTAGGCGGCGGCGAAGTCGGCGATGATCAGCGTGCGGACCTTGAGGGCCTTGCCGTAGAAGGCGTCGTAGTAGCCGGCGGACAGGGCGTAGGTGCCGAGCATGATCCGGCGCTTCACCTCCGCCCCGAACCCGGCGGAGCGGCTGGCCTCCATCATCTCGCTCGTGGTGGCCCCGTCGACCCGCAGGCCGTAGCGCACGCCGTCGTAGCGGGCCAGGTTGCTGGAGGCTTCGGCCGGGGCGATGAGGTAGTAGGCCGACAGCCCGAACGTGGCGGCCGGCACCGACGCCTCGCCGACCTCGGCCCCCGCCGCGGCGAGGGCCTCGGCCGCGGCCTCGACGCGGGCCCGGACGTCGGGGGCGATGCCCTCGCCCATGAGCTCGGAGACGATGCCGACGCGGAGGCCGTCGACGCCGGCCCCCACCGCCTCGGTGTAGGACGGCACCGGCTGGTCGATGGAGGTGGAGTCGAGCGGGTCGTGCCCGGCGATCACCTCGAGGAGGAGGGCGGCGTCGCCGACGGTGCCGGCGAACGGGCCGATCTGGTCGAGGCTCGAGGCGAAGGCGACCAGGCCGTAGCGGGACACGAGCCCGTAGGTGGGCTTCACCCCGACCACGCCGCACAGCGCGGCGGGTTGGCGAATCGACCCGCCGGTGTCGGAGCCGAGGGCGAGCGGGGCGAACCCGGCCGCCACCGCCGCCGCGCTGCCCCCGCTCGAGCCGCCCGGGACCCGTTCGGGGTCGCGGGGGTTGCGGGTGGGCCCGAAGGCCGAGTTCTCGGTGGAGCTGCCCATGGCGAACTCGTCGAGGTTGGTCTTGCCGATCACGACCGCCCCGGCCGTGGCCAGGCGCGTCACCACGGTGGCGTCGTAGGGCGGCCGCCACCCTTCGAGGATGCGAGACGAGCAGGTGGTGGGCACGCCCCGGGTGCAGAGGTTGTCCTTGAGGGCGATGGGGACGCCGGCCAGCGGGCCGGGATCCTCGCCGGCGGCGACCCGGGCGTCGATGGCGTCGGCCGCGGCCCGGGCCGAGTCGGCCAGCACGAGGTTGAAGGCGTGGATCGTGGCCTCCGCCGCGTCGATGGCGCCGAGGTGGGCGTCGACGGTGGCCCGGGCCGAACGGGCACCGGCCCGCACCTCGGCGGCGATGGCGGCGGCGGTGGGGGTGGGCGAGCCGGGAGCGGTCACGGCTCCTCCCCGAGGATGGCGGGCACCCGGAACCGGTGGTCCTCGGTGGCCGGCGCGGCGGCGAGCACCTCGTCGCGGTCGAGCGTGGCCCGGACCTCGTCGGCCCGCAGCACGTTGACCAGCGGGAGGGGGTGGGCGGTGGGCGCCACCCCGTCGAGGTCGAGCCCGGCGATGTCGGCGGCGTGGTCGAGGATGGCGGCGAGCTGCCCGGTGTAGGTGTCGAGCTCCTCGGGGGTGACGGCGAGCTTGGCCAGGGCGGCGACGTGGGCGACCTCGTCGCGGGTGAGGGCCACGGGCGGGGGGGCATCGGACATAGGGCGCCGATGCTACCCGGGCGCCCCCGGTGTGAATTCCGCCATAATTGACTGCGCGGTCAAGCACGCCCGGGCGGGGTGGGCTAGGGTGCGCCCGCTTGCACAGGGGGTGCAGCCACCGAACCAGATCAAGGAGTGATCGTGGGCGACACATACGAGTTCCTGAGCCCGGAGTGGGTCGAGGCAGCCAAGAAGGTCCAGGACGAGATGCCGGCGCCTGACTCGCCGCCGGCCCACGCCGTGAAGATGAACCTCTGCATCACCGAGGTCCCCTTCGGTGACAGCGACATCGAGGCCCACCTCGACACCTCCACCGGCGAGACCAAGATGGACCTCGGCCACATGGAGGGCCCCGACCTCACCGTCACGGTCGACTACGCCACCGCCAAGGCGATCTTCATCGACCAGAACCCGCAGGCCGGCATGCAGGCCTTCATGGCCGGCAAGGTCAAGGTCCAGGGCGACATGACCAAGCTGATGGTCATGCAGCAGGCCACCCCCGACCCCAACGCCGCCGCCGTGGCGGCGAAGATCAAGGAGATCACGGCCTAGGGCCGCCCCCTTCGATCACCCAGACCTCACGGAGGGCGCCCACGGGCGCCCTCCGTCGCGTCTCAGCGAGCTTCGGCCAGTGCGGCCTCGACGGCGAGCACCTCGAGCTCGTCGTCGGCCGCGGTGCGGGGCCGGTGGACGGTGGAGCGCACGAACCAGGCGCAGGCCACGGCCAGCACGGCCCCGGCCCCACCAACGAGGTAGCCGTGGCTGTAGGCCCGGGCCAGCTCGGTGGGCGACATGCCCGGGGTGGTGGCCAGCTGCTTGACCGTGAACATGACCTGGGTCCCCACCACCACGCCGAGCTGGCCGAACATCTGCTGCGCCCCGCCGGCCACGCCGAGGTCGTCGTCGTCCACCGCGTTGGCGGCGGCAGCCGTCATGGCCGGAGCCGTGGTGCCCATCCCGAGCCCCGACAGCACCAGCCCGCCGTAGACGAAGGCCATCGTCGCACCGGGCGTGGCCTGGGCGAAGCACACCATCGACCCGATCAGGAACACGCCACCGGCCAGACCGTTGCTGCGCTCCCCGACCTTGGTGGCCAGCCACCCGGCGATCGGCCCGGCGATGGTGAAGGCGATCGGCCGGTTGATCGACACGAAGCCGGTCTGGCTCTGCGTGAACCCGAGGACCTCCTGGAGGAGGTACGGGGTGAGGAAGAACCCGCCCATGTAGGCGAAGTTGGCGAAGAACTGGTTGGCCAGGGGCCACGAGAAGTTGCCGGTGCGGAAGTACCGCATCGGGATCAGCTGGTGCTCCACCCCGCGCTCGTAGCGCACGAAGATGACGAGCAGGATGGGCGTGAGGGCGAACAGCAGGAGCACGGCGGGATGGGTCCACCCCCACCCCGCCTCGGGTGCCCGGTTGAGCGCCACCACGAAGCTGGCGCTGCCGAACCCGAGCAGCAGCGCCCCGACCACGTCGAACGTGACGGCCTTCCGGGGCGTGTCGGGGAAGATGATGGCGCAGACCGCCACCGTGAGCAGGCTGAGCGGGACCTGGGCGATGAAGATGGCCCGCCACGACACCGCTTCCACCACCGGGCCGCCCACCACGACGCCGAGCACCGGCGCCCCCGCCGCCACCATCGACCAGTAGCCGAGGGCCTTGGCCCGCTCGTGGGGCTCGAACAGCCGGTTGATGAGCGCCATCGCCGCCGGGCCGGTGGCCGATCCGATGGCGGCGCCGAGGATCCGGAAGACGATGAGGCTCGGCGCGCTCCAGGCCATCGCCGTGAGCGCGGCGAAGACGGCGACCGCGGTCATGGCGGTGAGGTACACGCGACGGGCTCCGAAGAGGTCGGTCAGCTTCCCGGCCGCCGGCGTGATCACGGCCCCGAGGAGGATGGGGCCGGTGATGACCCAGACGATGTCGTTGGGTGTGACCTTGAACCCGTCGGCGATCGGCTTCAGCGCCACGCTGAGCACGGTGATGCTGAACCCGACCGAGAACAGCCCGAAGAGGGCGGCAGCCAGGATCACCCACCGGTTGCGAGGAGTGTCCGCCACGCTCGCCGTTGCCATCGCCCGAGGCTACTTGACCGACCGGTCAACTCCCCTGACCGTCCGACCACAGTCGATGTCAGATCCGTCACGTCACCGGCGACACCTCGCCCCGAATCGGCCAACGGCGCCGTCGTTGAACCGATAGCGTCCGCTCCCGACCGGTCACCCGTCACCGCCCCGGAGGTGCATCTTGGCGGAGCGAACCGAGATCGACGGCGTGCCGGTCTTCTGGGCGGATGCGCCGCCACCGTTCGTCGCAGCACTCGTATTCCGCGTCGGGATGTCGGACGAGGTCTTCCTGCAACGAGGCCTCACTCACCTGGTGGAGCACCTGACGCTCTCGGGCATCGGCAAGCCTTCGTATCCGTACAACGGTTCGGTCGATCTCACGACCACCACATTCGTGACACAAGGGACGCCGGCGGACGGCGCCGACTTCCTCAGTCGCGTGGCCGGCTCCCTCGCGTCGCTTCCTTTCGCACGACTCGAGACCGAACTCGGAGTCCTCCGTACCGAGGAGTCCCGTCGATCGTCGGGACCGTGGTCAAGGCTGCTCGCGCTCCGCTTCGGCTGCGCAGGCTACGGGCTCCCGGATTTCCCGGAGCTGGCGCTCCAAGGCGTCGAACCTGACACGGTGGACCGTTGGCGACAGCAGTGGTTCAACGCCGCGAATGCAGTGGTGATGTTGTCGGGTCCACCTCCGCCGGGGATCGACCTGTCGGCGCTCGCGCGAGGAGCATGGCGGCCGCCTGCGGATCCGCGCCCCATCCTCCACGAGCTGCCCGGTTGGGCACTGGCCCGGGACAACCTGGTCGCCTGCTCGATGCTCGCCGCCCGATCGCGCGCGCTCGATCTCGGCATTGGCATCCTCGGTGAACGGCTGCGCACGCGGTTGCGCGACGAGCTGGGCCTGTCGTACGAGGTCGGCGCGTCAGGAGATCGTCTCACGGCGCACCACTCGCTCGTGCTGGTGCTCGCCGACGCCGTCGACGACCGGGTCAACGAGGCACGTGAGATCCTCGCCACCGAGCTCTCGCGCTTTCGGCTCCAAGGGCCGACGGATGCGGAGCTCGATGATCACAGGACGGAGCTGGCCCGACGACGGGCCGCCGACCCCCGCACCGAATTCGGCCTTGCAGGATCGCGTGCGTTCGAGTGGTTGTTCGCCAAGACGAACGCCGAACCGCCTTGGGAGGACGAGGTCGCGTCGCTCACGGCAGCCGACCTGAAGGCGGCGTGCGCGGCGGCCCTCGGGTCGGCGATCTGGTTGTTGCCACCGGGCGCCGCGGGCCGGGACAAACGGCTCGTGCGCATCACCACCGTGGCCAGCACCGGGTTCGAGGGCGCGGGCCACCTACCGGTCGCCGCATTGCGAAAGGCCCACGAAGGCCAGCGGCTGGTAGTCGATCCATCCGGCCTGACTCGGTGGTACGGCGAGGACGCCGTCACCGTTCGTTTCGCCGAGTGCACCGCCAGCCAGGCGTGGCAGGACGGAGCACGCACGGTGTGGGGAACGGATGGTCGATTCGTGTTCGTCCACCCGGACGCGTGGGTCGACGGGGCGAGCGCGGTCCAGGCGATCGACGTCCGCATCGGCGACAGCCGCATCGTCCAGATGCGCTCGCCCTCGGGCTTCACCTTGCCCGACGACGAGCCCGCGACCCTGGCGCCATTGGCGCAGGAGGTCCGCCCCAAACGACGCTCACGTCGGAGGGGCGCGTAGCGCCCGAGCTCAAGCAGTCGGGGATCGACCCGTCGTGACCCGATGGAACTTCTCGTCGGCCTTGTTGAAGAAGCCCCAGATCGAGGTGCGACGGGTTCCGATCCGGCGCCCGACCTCGTGGGCGAGGTCCGATTCGCCGCACACCAGGAGGGTCAAGGCGTATGCGTTGAGGGCGGGGACACCCTCCGGACCGTCCACCCACGACGGGTCGAGCACAGAACGAAGCGCGTTTTCGATGATCTCGTCGCGGACCTCACCGCTCCAGTAGCCACGCATTGCGGCGTCGTCGTCGTCGAAGTCGATCCAGCGCTCGACGTGAGCGATTGGCACCAGCGCGCCCAGGGGCGAGCCCGCCGGCGCCCCCGCGGCGTGCGACCGTGCGAAGCCGAACATCTCATCATGCGAACCACCCCACTTCCGGCACACGCCCTGGAGCAGCTGGAGGTGTGCGCAGACGAGCCCGGGCGCCCGTCGTTCGACTTCGCCGAAGCGCAGCATCAGCTCTTCCGTCGGAATGCCGAGCCCACGTCCCGACACGACGAGGGCCGACCACGGCAGAGGATCGTCCGGGTCGAGGTCGACGGCGGCGAACAGGTCATCCTCGGCCGCCCGCAGCCGGCTGTGGAACACCTCCCACGCGTTCTCCTCGACGGTCGTCGCCCTTCCGAAGCCACGTGCCTGCCACCCCCAGCGCACCATGTGGGCGCCGCGCACCGTCCGGGCTGCGGCCGAGCTCGGACGCGCCCGGGCCCACTCGTCGAAGCTGGGTGGGTGGCCGTCGATCCCCTCGAGTGCCGTGCCGCTCACGATCGGTTCGCGCGCCCTGACATCGCCGAGGGCGTCGAAGCCTTGCTCCGCCGAAGCCCAGTCGCCGTCGCGCAATGCGTGCACGACCTGGCGGAGCCGGTCGTCGCCGAGGTAGGGGTCGACCGGCGTGAACCACGATGGCTTTGGCGGAGCGGCACGCAGCGCGACCGCGATCGCCTTGGCATCAGCTTGCGGCATCGTCCGCTGCAGGCGCACGCCGGCGAGCTCGACGGCGATCGCCATCTCCCGCCTCTCCTTGCCCAGCCCGACAAACCGGACGCCGGGCCCGAGATCGAGGGCCAGAAGCAGCTCCTTGGGCGAGCCACCGAACGATGATGCCGACCACATGAGGAATCGCTTGTTGGTGACCACCCAGATGGCGGTGTCGGGCACCTTCACGCCCGCCACCTTGGTGTTCCCGACCCCGAGCCCGATGCGGGGCGCAGTGTTGGTCGCGGTGCCGGCCGCCTTGAACGCCTCGCCCGGGAGGAGAACGGAACCCTGGCCGGCCTCAACCTTGCTCAACATGCTCGCCACGCCATCTCCTCCCAACACACACACAGGACGTCGAGGATGCCGACACTAGGCCGAACGGCGAGTCCCCAACGCCGAGTCGCTCCCGTTTCTGACGATGTGTCAGAATCCTGGCATGAACCAGCCCCAGACCGTCGCTCCCCTGTCCGGCGTGCGCATCATCGAGGTGTCGTTGCTCGGCCCCGCCGCCCTCACCACCACCCTCGCCGACCTCGGCGCCGACGTGATCAAGGTCGAGAGCCCGGCGGGCGACTACGTGCGGGAGATGACCTGGCCCATCGTCGAGGGCACCTCGCTCATGCACCTCCACGTGAACCGGGGCAAGCAGTCGATCGTCCTCGACCTCAAGAGCGAGGCCGGCAAGCAGGTGTTCCTCGACCTCGTGGCCGAAGCCGACGCCGTGGTCGAGGCCATGCGCCCCGGCGCCCTCGACAAGCTCGGCATCGGCTACGAGGTGTGCCGCCAGCTCCGGCCCGAGATCGTGTTCGTGACGCTCTCGGGCTACGGCGCCACCGGGCCGTACCGCAACCTCCCCAGCCACGGCATCGCCTACGACACCTGGGCCGGCATCGTGTCCCCCGCCCTCGACGAGGAGGGGTTCTGGGAACTCCCCGAGCACGTGTCGATCGGCATCAACGCCGGCCCGGTGATGGCGGCCCTCGCCCTCCTCGCCGGTGTCGTGCAGGCCCGGGCCACGGGGCAGGGGTGCGCGATGGAGATGGCCCAGAGCGACGCCGCCGCCTTCTTCGACTGGTACCGAAGCGAGACGTGGAAGGCCTACGAGCGGCCCGACACCGAGGTCACGGGCAACAAGAGCGACAACTACGAGCGCCGGGCGCCGGGCACGGCGGGGATGAAGGGCGGCGTGCGCTACCAGGTCTACGAGGCCGCCGACGGCTTCGTGCTGTTCATGGCCAGCGAGCAGGCCTTCTGGAAGAACTTCTGCGAGGGCGTCGGCCGCATGGACCTCTTCGAGAAGTGGCCGGGGTCGAAGTTCGCCGACCACGCCCGCGGCAACCGCGAACTGCAGGCCGAGCTGCGCGACATCTTCAAGACCCGCAGCTGCGCCGACTGGATCGCGTTCGCCGACGCCCACAACACCACCATCGCCCCGGTCAACACGCCCCGGACCATCGGCGACGATCCCCAGTTCCGCGACCGGTTCCAGTGGATCCCCGCCGACGCCCTCGGCGCCGAGGAGCTCCCCTTCCCCGTCAAGATCGCCGGAGGCGAGCTGCCCACCCCCTCCAAGGCGCCGACCCAGGGGGAGCACACCGACGCCGTCCTCGCGCGGGTCCTCGGCAAGTCGACCGAGGAGATCGCCGCCCTGCGCGACGCCGGCGTCCTCGGCTGACGCCCCCGGCCGACCCATCGGCCGACCCATCGCTGGTGCAGGTTCCCGCACCAGCGATATCGCCGGTGCACGTTCCCGGCCCCAGACCGCGCGATCGCACCAGCGAAGTCGCCGGCACGAGGTTCTGTACCGGCGATCCGGGCGGGAGGGACGTGAGAACCGCAGACGGGAGGGCGCCCCGACCCTTGGGACCTTCGGCCCTACTGAGGGCGCAGGCCTCGTCGTACCGTCGTGCCACCGGCCGATAACGGGCTCTCCGCGATGAAGTGTGGGGCGGCGTGAGGTCGGGGCGCTCGTCATAGGGTCCACCAGCGCGGCCAAGGGCCTCGCCATTCTGCAGGTATCTGACATCTGCTGAAGGAGAGACCCTTGTCCGTGATCGAAGGTAGTCAAGGCGCGACCGCGCTTGTCGGCATGGCCGGCTTCGTGGTCGGCGTGCAAGAACGCGT
>JAKOVR010000076.1 GCA_029782025.1 Actinomycetes bacterium
AGGGGGCCCGCCGGCAACGGCGGGCCCGGTCCCGCGTCCGTTGGCCCTGTGGGTGCTAATTGTTCGCGTTCGCTAACAATTCGCACCCACAGGGCAATCGACCACGCCCATGGCAGCGGATCGGGTTCGCTCCGGCACGCTGGGTGGTGCTTGTGGCAGGGCGGGGCGGGACGCGCGCGAAGCGTGCACCGCGCTGTGACGGACTGGGTCTTCCCAGCGGGGGCGTCTCCCCGTACGTTCACGCCGACCGATCGGCACCGGGTGGGAGCCCGGGAGCGGGGGCGCCGGACCGGTCATCCGGCCCCCTCACCATCTCCGGTTCACCGCTCCCCTCATGCCCACCACCGTCTCTGCCCGCCCCACCACGCGCCGGTCCCCGACCGCCGGTGCGTCGCCCGGCCCGACGCCGGGGCGCCGTGCGCTCCCGTCGGGCCGGGCCGTGGTGGGTGCGTTCCTCATCACCGCCTCGGCCACCGCCGTGCTCGCCGGCTACACCTCGGCCAACGCCGGGCCCCGCGGTCGGGCCGTGGTCGCCACCCGGGCCATCGACGCCGGGGAGCGTCTCGCCGAGGGCGACGTCCGCGACGCCCCCGTCGACCTCCCCGAGCCCACCGCCGCCCAGGTGTTCCCCTCCGCCGGTCCGCTCACCGGCGCCGTCGCCCTCGCCCCGATCGCCGAAGGCGAGCTCCTGCCCCGCTCAGCCGTACGCCTGGCCAGCGGCACCCCCGCCGGTGAGGCGCTGGCCCGGGAGTTCTCCTTCGCCGTGGAGCGCGAGCGAGCCGTCGACGGCCAGCTCGCCCGGGGCGACCGCATCGACCTGCTCGCCACCTTCGGCAACGGCGAGGACGCCGCGACCATCGTCATCGGCCGCGGCATCGAGCTCCGGCGGGTGGCCGAGCCGGGCAAGGGCGGCCTCGGCGGCAACGGCAAGCTCACCCTCACCGTCGCCCTGGCCGACGCCGACGCGGTCACCCGGGTCGCCCACGCCTCCCGGGTCGCCGCCCTCACCGTGGTCCGCAGCACCGGTGCCGCCGATGCCTCCGGCGCCATCGCGGAGTACCGGCTGGCCGAGCCATCCTCCTCGGGCACGCTCGCCCCACGAGCCCGACCGTGAACGGGCCGGATCAGCGGTGGGTGCTGCTCGGCCTCGCGAGGGTGCGGTCGGCCTGGTTCGGCGAGGTGGCGAGGTGGGCCACCACCGCCGTGCTCCCGCTCGAGTTCCTCAAGTGCCTGAGCGCCGAGGAGCTGCGGGCCCGCCTCCAGTCCGGGCGGGCGCTGTCCGCGGCGCTGATCGACGGCGACCATCCCGCCCTCGACCGTGACCTGATCGACGAGCTGCGCACCGCCGGTTGCGCCGTGCTCGTGGTCGGCGGCGGCCGGGGCGACCGCGACTGGACCGCGGTCGGCGCCTCGGCCGTGCTGGCACCCGAGCTCGAGCCCACCGCCCTGCTCGACGCCCTCGTCCGCCACGCCCCGCCCATCGACCGCGTCGACCGACCACTGGTGACCGACGGCCACGTCCTTCCCCCGTCGCTGTGGCGGGGGCACCTCGTGACCGTGCTCGGCGCCGGCGGGAGCGGCACATCGACGCTGGCCATGGCCCTCGCCACCGGACTGGCCGCCGATCCCCGCCATCGCGGCCTCGTGCTCCTCGCCGACCTGGCCCTCGACGCCGATCAGGCCGTCCTCCACCACACCGGCGACGTCGTCCCCGGCCTGCCCGAGCTGATCGAAGCCCACCGTCTCGGCACGCCCGGCCCCGACGAGATCCGCTCGGTCACCGTGGCCGCCCCGCGGAGCGGGCACCGCGTCCTGCTCGGGCTGCGGCGCCACCGCGACTGGACCATGCTCCGGGCCCGCGCCGTCACCGCCGCCGTCGACAGCCTGCGGCGCACGTTCGCCGTCACCGTGGTCGATACCGACGCCGACCTCGAAGGCGAGCGCGACACGGGCTCGCTCGACGTGGAGGACCGCAACGTGCTGGCCCGCACCGCCGCCAGTGGCGCCGACCTCGTGCTCGTCACCGCCCTCCCCACCGTCGGCGGGGTGCATCGCCTCGTCCGTCACGTCGCCGCCGCCATCGACCTCGGGATCGACCCCCACCGCATCGTGCCCGTGGTGAACCGGGCCCCGCGATCGCCCGCCCGCCGGGCCGAGCTCACCTCGGCGGTGCACCGCCTCGCATCGGAAGCCGATCGGCTCGCCCCCACGCTCCTCGTCCCCGACGTGGCCAAGGTCGACCTCGCCCTGCGGGACGCGTCGCCCCTCCCCCGCCGCCTCGTCGAGGCCATCACCGCGCCGGTGCAACACCTGCTCGACCGCGCCGGGCAATCGCTCCCCTCCCCCGCCTCCCACGAGCCCGAGCGGGTGGCGCCCGGCTCGCTCGGTGCCTGGTACGACGAGGACGTGGCCGGATGAGCACCACCGCCCCGGCCCCGGTGCCGCTCGACGCGCCGGTCTCGCCCCTCGCCGAGATCGAACAGCGCACCCAGGCCCGGGCGAAGTCCCTGGGGCTCGACCTTCGCCAGGCCACCGATCGGGCCACGATCGCGTCCATCGTCGAAGAGGAGATCGACCGGTGGCGCGACGAGCACCGCCGCGGCGCCCGCACCCACGATCTCGCCACGCCCGACCTCGTCGCCGCCCGCGCCTTCCGCAACCTCGCCGGGTACGGACCCCTCGAGCCGCTGCTCGACGACCCCGACGTGTGGGAGATCATGATCAATGCCCCCGACCGCATCTTCGTGAAGCGGCACAGCGGGCCGAGCGGCTACCACGACGAGGTCTTCCACGACGACGACCACGTGGTGCGGATCCTCACCCGGTTGCTCGACGACGCGAGCGCCAGCCACCGCAAGCTCGACCCGGCCGAAGGGCTGCAGGACGCCCAGCTCGACAGCGGGGCCCGCCTCCACATCGTCCACAGCGACGTCAGCCGAGGCGGGCACGTGATGGTCAACGTCCGCAAGTTCACCGGCGTTCCCTTCCGCGAGCTCGACGAGCTGGTCGAGCGAGGCACCCTTCCCGCCGCCGCCGCCCGCTTCCTCGCCGCCGCGGTGCGGGCCCACCTCTCGATCGTCTTCGCCGGCCCACCCGGGTCGGGCAAGACCACCCTGCTCTCGTGTTGTGCCGCCGAGCTCGATCCCACCCTCCGCGTCGTCAGCGCCGAGGAGGTGCTCGAGCTCGACATCCCCGTGGCCAACTGTGCCCAGCTCCAGACCCGCGCCGCCAGGATCGACCGGCCCGCCATCGATCTGCGCCGCCTCGTCTCCGGGTTCCTGCGCATGGCCCCGGACGTCGCCATCGTGGGCGAGGTGCGCGATCAGGAGGCGCTGCCCCTGCTCCTCACCCTCTCGTCCGGGGTCAAGGGCTGCTGGGACTTCTCAGCCAACCTGTTCAATTCTCAGTTGATCGGGGCACTGATGCCGGGTTGAGGCCATTGAGCGCGTAACCGTGTGGTCGGCCCACAGCCCGGCGGCCGACAATGCTGGTATGGACACGGCGATGGCTTCGACGGTTGTGGTGGATGTGGAAGCCACCTGTTGGGACACCCCGCGCCCGCGGGACCGGATGGAGATCATCGAGATCGGCGCCGTCCGCCTAGACACCGACCTCGCGGTCGTGGACGAGTTCAACGCGTTCATCCGCCCGGTCGTCGAACCGACACTCTCCGAGTTCTGCACGACGCTCACGTCGATCACCCAGACTGACGTGGACGGCGCTGACGTGTTCCCGGTCGTGTTCACCC
>JAKOVR010000078.1 GCA_029782025.1 Actinomycetes bacterium
TCGTGTTCGTGTCCGGCGCCGCCGGGTCCACCGGGTCGATCGCCGGCCAGATCGCCAAGATCGTCGGCTGCACCGTGATCGGCTCGGCCGGCAGCCCGGAGAAGTGCGACTGGGTCACGGGGGTGGCCGGGTTCGACGCGTGCATCAACTACCGCACCGAGGACACGTCGCGGCGCCTGCGCGAGCTGGCGCCGAAGGGGATCGACATGTTCTTCGACAACGTGGGTGGGGCCACCCTCGAGGCTGCCCTCGACAACCTGGCGCTCGGTGCCCGCATCGCGCTGTGTGGCGGCATCTCGTCGGGCTACACGATGGAGGCCCTGCCGCCCGGGCCGCCCAACTACATGCAGCTGGTGATCCGCCGCTCCCGCATGGAGGGCTTCTTGCTGCTCGACTTCGCCTCCCGCTTCGGCGAGGCCATCCCGCAGCTCGCCCAGTGGGTGGCCGAGGGGCGCATCCACTACGCCGAGGACATCCAGGAGGGCCTGGAACAGGCCCCCGCCACGCTGAACCGGTTGTTCACCGGCCAGAACCTCGGCAAGCAGCTGCTGCGCGTGGTGGACCCCGCCTCGGTCTGATCAGGTCACACCCGACGGGCCGCCTTGAGCGCCATGTCGGCGAGGAAGGCGTTGCGGGCCTTGATGCCCGCTGACTTGTAGTGCGCATCGTCGCTGCCGAACCACTGTCGGTTGGCCTTGACGAGCGACGCCCAGTCCGAGACGAAGACGTTGGAGTGGGTGCGGGCGGCGGCGAAGCAGGCGGCGTTGTAGCGGTCGGCGTACTTCTGGGCCCGGGGGCTCCACTGCGTGGACAGCCCGATCTGGCGGTTGCCGAGCGCCTTGATCACCGTGCCCATGGAGGCCGCGACCTGCGCGGAGGTGTGTTTGAAGATGCCGGTGTCGCCCCCGCCGATGGCGATGACGACCGCCGGGTAGATCCGGTTGGCCCTGATGTACTCCATGGCCGTGGAGACCCCGCTGTGGTCGACCGAGAGCGTGCGGGCCGGTCGGGCGTCGCACCGGAACGGCCCGAGCTTGCGCTTCTTCAACTCGGTCTTCAGCCCGGTGAGCCCGAACAGCACCGACGAGTCACCGATCACGGTGACCGCTCCGTTGGCCCGCTTGGTCGAGTCGGAGACCGATGCGGCCTCGGCCGCCTCGACGCCGACCAGGAGCAGACCGCCGAGCGCGCCGGTGCCGGCGAGCAGACCACCAGTGAGCAGATGCCGTCGGGTGACCCCGGGCCGATCGTCGTTCGCGTCCATGACGACCACCTCCGGTGGCGAGGCTAACGCTCGACGCGGTCGATGTGGCTGCGGCTGGGGCAGGTTCAGACGGCGAGGAGGTCGCGGGCGCCGGTGTCGGACGAGGGGTGGCGCAGCTTGCTCATGGCCCGCGCCTCGATCTGGCGGATGCGCTCGCGGGTCAGGCTGAAGTGCTCGCCCACCTCTTCCAGCGTGCGAGGTTCGCCACGGTCGAGTCCGAAGCGCAGCTTGAGGATCTCACGCTCGCGGTCGTCGAGGGGGGCGAGGAGCCGGTTGATCTCCTCGGGCAGCAGGGCCGTGGCCGCAACCTCGAACGGGGACTCGGCCGAGCGGTCTTCCACTACATCGCCGAGCTCGGCGTCGCCGTCCTCGCGCAGCGGCTCGCTGAGCGACAGGGGCTCGGCGGCGAACCGCAGCGCCTCGGTGACCTTGTCCTCCGGCATCTCGACTTCGCGGGACAGCTCGGCCAGGGTGGCCGGGCGACCCAGCTTCAGCTCGAGCCGGGCGCGGGCCTTCTGCAGGCGGGCCAGCGTGTCGCCGGCGTGGACCGGGAGGCGGATGGTGCGCCCCGTGTTGGCGATGCCGCGCGTGATGGCCTGACGGATCCACCACGTGGCGTAGGTGGAGAACTTGAAGCCCTTGCGCCAGTCGAACTTCTCGACCGCGTGCATCAGCCCGAGGTTCCCCTCCTGGATCAGGTCGAGCAGGGGCAGGCCCGAGGCCTGGTACTTCTTGGCGATCGACACCACCAGGCGGAGGTTCGACTGCACGAAGGTGCGCTCCGCGTCCTCGCCCTCCTTGACGGTGCGGCGCAGCTCGCGCTTGCGGGCCGGCGTGATGCTGCCGCCCGCCTCCATCTCGGCCCGCGCTGCGTTCCCCCGTTCGATCGCCTGCGCGAGCCGTACTTCGTCGTCCTTGGTGAGCAGCGGATACTGCCCGATGTCGGTGAGGTAGAGCCGAACGAGGTCTTCCTCGTCGCGTTCAACCCGGTCCTTCGCCAAGATGCACCTCTCGTGGTTGAAGCCGGCCCCTCGGAACAGGCGCCGGATTCATGTCTGCTGCTGTGGGGGAACGCCGTGGGCGCCTGGGCCAGTTGGGGAGGGCACCGGGGGGCGGGAGCGCCGGACCTGCCCGACGTACCGCTTCACGATACCGACACGGTCAAGTGTCGCCTCACCCTGATCCGAGATCCTTCGGATCGCTGGAACCACGCTGCGTGGTGGATAGACCTCCGTTCGCCCCATGTGCGCACCACGCACCCACGTCGTCGCCACTGTTCGTGGTCGATCGCCTCGGCCACGAACAGTGGTCTATCGGCGCGCCGGCAGGGAACTTCAGCAAAAGCGTGCGAGAAGTTCCGAGCATCCGGCGCCCCGGGCGCGCGCGGGGCCAGCTGGCGCCGGTCAGCCCGGCGCCGGTCAGCTGGCGACGGTCAGCCCGGCGGCGGCGAAGGCGGCGTCGACGGCCACCGTCGAGCCGGCGCGGGCGGCGGCGGCCGGGTCGGCCGCCAGCATCCGCTGCAGGTGGGCCTCACCGGCCTCCCAGTCGGCGCGGAGGTCGTGGAGGATCAGCCCCAGGGCGCGGATCACCGGTGCATCGCGGACCGGCGAGAGCGCCGCTTGGCGATCGGCGTAGGTCACGATCAACCGGGGGAGCACCGAACGCACCACCGCGGCGACCGCCCCGACGGCATCGACGCGATCCGCCCCGCCGGCCTCACCCTCCGTCGACCGCTCGCCGGCATTCCGGAGCGCCGCCACCACCGGCTCGGCCCCGCCCGGCCCGGTCACCGAATCGACGGTGGTCCCCGCCACCTCCGGCACGCACCCGGCGAGGAGCTCGGCGTGCCAGGCGTGGTGGCGGCTGAGCGCGGCGAGCAGGCTGCGGGCACCGGGCTCGTCGGCGGAGGCCGACCACGCGCCCAGCACCTCGAAGAGCTGCAGCTCCAACCACCGGTGAGCCCCCAGCCAGCGGCCGAGGGCGAGCGCGTCGGGCGGTTCGGGCGCAGCGGGGGGGACAGGTCGCACGTCAGCCACGGTAGGCGTTGGTGATGGGGAGGCGGCGGTCCTTCCCGAAGGCCTTGGCCGAGATCCGGGGGCCCGGTGGGAACTGGCGGCGCTTGTACTCCGCGACGTCGATGAGGCGCACGATCCGCTCGACCGTGGCCGGGTCGAACCCGGCGGCGACGAGCTCGGCCACCGTGCCGTCGCCCTCGACGTAGGCCTCGATGATCGGGTCGAGCACCTCGTAGGGCGGCAAGCTCTGGTCGTCGCGCTGATCGGGCCGCAGCTCCGCCGACGGCGGCTTCTCGAGCACGTTGCGCGGGATCACCTCCCGGCCCTCCGGGTTGCGGGGCGAGGCGGCGTTGCGCCACCGACACAGCTCGTAGACGAGGAGCTTGGGCACGTCCTTGATCACGGCGAAGCCGCCGGCCGAATCCCCGTAGAGGGTGGAGTAGCCGACGGCGCTCTCGCTCTTGTTCGACGTGGTGAGCACCAGCCAGCCGAACTTGTTGGAGAGGGCCATCAGCAGGACGCCCCGGATGCGCGACTGCAGGTTCTCCTCGGTGAGGTCGGGCACCGTCCCGGTGAACGACGGGGCGAGGAGCTCCTCGAAGGCGTCGTAGGCCCGCTTGATGGCGACCACCCGGCGATCGATCGACAGCGCGTCGGCCAGCGCTTCGGCATCGGTGATGGAGTGGCCCGTGGAGTACTGGCTCGGCATGAGCACGCCGTGCACCCGATCCCTCCCGAGCGCGTCGGCGGCGACGCAGGCGACGAGCGAGGAATCGATGCCTCCCGACAGGCCGATCACCACATGACCGAACCCGTTCTTGGTGACGTAGTCGTGCGTGCCGAGCACGAGCGCCTCGTAGACCTCGGCCACGGGATCCAGGACAGCCGACACGATCGGTGCCGCTGGCGCGCCCTCCCGCGCCGATCGATCCGGGGTGGCCACCACCAGCGGCAGGGCGTCAGCGGCCACGGGACGGGCCGGCACGTCCACGTCGACCGTGAGGAGGACCTCCTCGAACTGCGGGGCGCGGGCCAGCACGGTGCCGTCGGTGCCGACGACGAGCGACGCGCCGTCGAACACGAGCTCGTCCTGGCCGCCCACGAGGTTCACGTACACGACCGGGCACCCGGCCTCGGCTGCCCGTTCGGCCACGACGGCCTCCCGCTCGCGGAGCTTGCCCCGGTGGTACGGCGAGGCGTTGATGTTGACGATCAGCTCGGCCCCGCCCACCCCCTGCTCCCACATCGACCCCCCGGGCCACCACGCGTCCTCGCACACCGAGACCCCCACCCGTACGCCGGCGACCCCGAACAGCGAGAGGGCGTGGGTGCCCTCCTCGAAGTAGCGCTCCTCGTCGAACACGGCGTAGTTGGGGAGACGACGCTTGTGGTACACGCCGACGACGGCCCCACCGGCGCACACCGCCGCGGCGTTGTAGAGCGCGCCGCCAGGCTCGCCGTCGACGAAGCCGACGACCGCGGCACACCCGTCCGCGGTGGCGGCGGCCACCTCGGAGAGCACGGCCAAACCGTCGGCGACGAAGCGGGGCTTGAGGAGGAGGTCCTCGGGTGGGTACCCCGTGACCGTGAGCTCAGGGAACGCGACCAGATCGCACCCCGCAGCAGCGGCCGCCTCGATGAGGTCGACGGCGCGGCGGGCGTTCCCGGCGAGATCGCCGACCACGACGTTGCACTGGGCCAGGCCGATGCGGAGCGTCGCCATCGGGTCATCGTACGGCGCCCCGACCGGCCGGAGGCCAGCCATCTACGCTCGGCCGCGGTGCCCTCGCCTGATCTCGACGCCCATCTCGCCGTCCACACCGAGGGCCTGGCCCGTGGGCCCGAGGTCCGGCGGGCACTGGCGCGCCTCCTGGAGCAGCACCCGGGGCTGTCCCGCCAGATCGAGGACAACCCGGCCATGCGGTCGCTGCTGCTCGGCGTGCTGGCCGCCAGCCGCTCGCTGACCCGCCTCCTCGACCAGCATCCCGCGTCGCTGGCCGTGCTGCGTCACCCCCACGAGCCGGTCCCCGCCCCCGACCCCGCCGTGGCCGAGCCGGCCGACCTCGTGACCTGGAAGCAGTTCGAACTGCTGCGCATCGCCGCGCTCGACGTGGGGGGCTTGGCGGACTTCGAGCAGGTGGGCGCCGCCCTCACGGATCTGGCGGCCGGGGTGTTCTCGCTGGCCTGCGCCATGGCCCGGCACCGATCCAGCGGCCCCGACGTCGCCCTCGCCGTGATCGGCATGGGGAAGACAGGGGGCCGGGAGCTCAACTACGCCAGCGACGTCGACGTGCTGTTCGTCGGCGACGGGCCCCGCGACGAGCTGGTGCGCGAGGCTCAGACCGTCCTCGAGACGGCGGCCCGGTGCTTCCGGGTCGACACCAACCTGCGGCCGGAGGGTCGGGACGGGCCCCTCGTGCGCAGCCTGGAGTCGTACGAGGCCTACTGGGACCGCTGGGCCGAGCCGTGGGAGTTCCAGGCCCTGCTGAAGGCGCGGCCCATCGCCGGCGATCCGGCCCTCGGGCAGCGGTTCCTCGACACG
Source organism: Actinomycetes bacterium (assembly GCA_029782025.1). GTDB lineage: Bacteria > Actinomycetota > Acidimicrobiia > Acidimicrobiales > Acidimicrobilacustridaceae > JAKOVR01. Next base: position 5,822 of record JAKOVR010000078.1, read on the forward strand.
GCGCAACGATGGCTGTGGAGCCACCCGTTCGATGCCGATGCCCTGCGTTCGATCCGCCGACTCAAGGCCCGGTCCGAGGTCGACGCCAACGCCGAGGCCCGCCGCCACCCCGGGGAGGAGCTCAAGCGGTCGCGCGGCGGCATCCGCGACATCGAGTTCACGGCCCAGCTCCTGCAGCTGGTGCACGGGCATCTCGACCCCGACCTGCGCGATCCGAACACGCTCGCCACCCTGGCCGAGCTCGGGCAGGCCGGCTACATCGACCCCGCCGACGCGACGACGCTCACCAACGCCTACCGCTTCCTGCGCACGGTCGAGCACCGCCTCCAGCTCGTCGACGAGCAGCAGACCCACACGGTGCCCGACGACCCGCTCGAGCGTGAGCACCTCGCCCGTGTCCTCGGCTACCGCGACGCCGCCGACGCCAGCGCCACCGAGCAGTTCGACACCGACGTGCGCCGGGTCCGCAACCAGGTCCGCAGCGTCCACGAGCGGGTGTACTTCCGTCCGCTGCTCGAGGCGTTCTCCGGCCCGGCCGGACGCCCGGCCGCCGAGCCGCAGCTGGGGAGCGAGGCCGCCTCCGCCCGCCTGAACGCGTTCGGGTTCACCGACACCACCCGCACGGCGGTCGCCGTGCGGGAGCTCACGCGGGGACTCACCCGCACGAGCCGGATGATGCAGCAGCTGCTCCCGCTCCTCCTCGACTGGCTGGCCGACGCGCCCGACCCCGACCTCGGGCTCCTGATGCTCCGCAACCTGCTGACCGGGCCCGAGCGCATGGGAACGGTGCTGACCGCGTTTCGCGACTCGCCCGACGCGGCCCGCAGGACCTGCACCCTGCTCGGCACCAGCCGGCTGCTGGGCGACGTGCTCCTCCACAACCCGGACGTGGTCCCCCGGCTCCCGCGCGAGGACCAGCTCCTGCTGCGCGGTGGCGACGAGCTGACGGCCAGCGCCCGGGCCGTGATGGGGTGGCGGACCGACCTCGTCGACCGCCGCGACGCCCTCCGCCGCTGGAAGGACCGCCAGCTGCTCGGGGTGGCCGCCCGCGACCTGTTCGGCTTCGCCGACGTCGGGCAGGTGGGCCGTGACCTCGCCGCCCTCGCCGACGCCTCGCTCGAGGCGACGCTGGCCGTCCTCGACGGCGGGACCGCCCCGTCGGTGCGGTTCGCCGTGCTCGGCGTCGGCCGGTACGGCGCGGCCGAGCTGTCGTACGCGAGCGACCTCGACCTGCTGTTCGTCTACGACGGCGATGGCCCGGGCGCCACCGAGGAGGCCGCCCGTCTGGCCACCACTGTCCTGCGGTTCCTCGGCGGGGACACGCCGGCGCAGCGGGTCTGGCAGCCCGACCTCGGGTTGCGGCCCGAGGGACGACAGGGCCCGCTGGCCCGCCGGATCGACGCCTACGAGCAGTACTGGCGGACCTGGGCCGAACCGTGGGAGCGGCTCGCCATGACCCGGGCCCGGGTGGTCGCCGGCGATCGGGAGCTCGGGGAGGCGCTGCTCCGGACCCTCGAGCCCCACGTCTGGGACGCACCGCTGACCGACGACGACCGCCGCGAGATCCGGCGGGTGAAGGCCCGCATGGAGACCGAGCGGATCCCCGCCGGCGAGGACGCACGGTTCCACCTCAAGCTCGGGCGGGGGTCGCTGTCCGACATCGAGTTCACGGTGCAGCTCCTGCAGCTGGCCACCGGCACCCGGGGCACCGGCACGCTGCGGGCCCTGGCCGACCTCGTGGACGACGGGGCCATCGCCCGGGAGGACGCTGACCTGCTCGAGACCAGCTACCGGTTCTGCGAGCGCACCCGCAACCGCTGGTACCTCGTGAACAGCGGGCCCGGCGACTCCCTCCCCACCCAACCCGAGCCCTTGCGCTGGCTGGCCCGATCGCTCGGCACCACCAGCACGGAACTGCGGGAGCAGTACCGGCGCGTCACCCGACGCAGCCGGCGAGTGGTCGAGCGGCTCTTCTACGGCAACGACGCCATCACGGGCTGACCCCCCACCGCCGACGATCCCGTCCGTGGGTGCGCATTGTTCGCGTTCGCGCACAATTCGCACCCACGGAGGGACCGGTCGGTGGGCGAGGGGCTACTTGCCGGCGGGCGCCGTGGTCGACGGCGCACCACCGGGCAGACCGGTCGACGGACCACCCGGGCCGCGGCCACCGGGGCCACCGGGGCCCCGTCCACCCGGACCGCCGGGCCGCCCCTTCGGCCCCTCGTTCACGAAGCGGGTGATGTGGTCCTTCAGCTCGGCCTTGACCTTGTCGGCGCGGTCGGCCGGCAGCTTGCCCCCGGCCACGGCCTCGTCGATCTTCTTCGTCGCCGCGGCCACGAGATCGTCGATCACCTTCTGGACGTCGATCCCCTTGGCCTTGGCCAGATCGGCGATGGTCTTGCCGTCCTTGAACCCGGCCTTCACCTCGTCGGCGGTCATGCCGAGCACCTTGGCCACCTCGTCCAGCGACTGGCCGATCATCGGACCCATCCGGCCCGGTCCGTGCCCGCCGTCGTCCTTCGGGCCCATCGTCGCCATCTTCTCCTTGACCTTGGCCTTGATCTTGTCGGCCTGGTCCTGGGTGATGGTGCCGTCCTTCACCAGGTCGTCGAGGATGCCGTTGAGCACCTCACCCCGACCCGGGCCACGGTGACCCCCCGGAGCCCCGGGCGCGCCCGGCGCACCGCCGGAGGGGTTCGGGACGGACGACCCCGGGGTGCTCTGCCCACCGGCCTGGACCGCCACCTGGTTGGCCCCGGCGAGGCCCAGCGGGTTGGTGATGGCGATGACGGCGGACCCGCCGGCGATGGTGGCGGCGGCAGCGGCGCCGGCGATGAGCTTCTTCATTGGATCTCCTGCAGGGCGCGAGGCGTGGAACACGGACACGGGCGAGTATCGGCGCCGGATGTGAGGAGAATGTTAGGGGCCTGTGAGCGCTGCGGGCCCGCGGCCGCCGAGCGGGCGGTCGAGGCTCAGCCGTACCAACCGGCGACGTCGATGATCACGTCCACCGAGCCGGTCGGGTTGAAGATGTTGACCTTGCCGGCCGACCCGCCGGCCCCGAGCTGGGAGGTGAAGGCGTTGGCGATGGTGACGCTCCCCAGCCAGTTCAGGTTCGAGGAGAGCGGATTGGGCTGCGGGGTGCCGCCCGGGTAGATCGTGAGGAAGCTGGCGGCGCTGGTGGACGTGACGGTGACGTTGCCGAGCACGGCGCTGGCCGACGACGGCATCGACGGGCTGGTCAGGTCGACCACCCGGGTGGTGCCCTGCCCCCACGGAGTGGTGAAAGCGCCGACCGGGGGACCGCCGGGGCGCGAGTCGAGCGACCGGATCGGCGCGACGGGGTGGAAGCCGGCGCCGGAGCCCGAGGCGAACCAACCGACGACGTCGATGATCACGTCCACGTTGCCGCTCGGGCTGTAGATGCTGATCGCCCCGGTGGGGCTGAGCGGGACGGTGACGGCGTTGGCGATCGTCTGGCCCGGCGACCAGTTGAGGCTCGACACCAAGGGGCGGCTCAGGTTGCCGGGCCAGATGGTGAGGAAGCTGTAGGCGGAGGTGGCGGTGACGGTGACGTTGGCGACGAGCGCCGTGGCGCCCGCCGGCACGGTGGCCCCCGTGATCTGCACGGTCTGGGTGGACCCGGGGGTCCACTGCGACACGCCGCCGAGGCCGAGGCGGGAATCGACCAGCCGCGACGGGGCGACGGGCGTGAACCCGTCACCCGCGATGCCGTCGTAGTACCCGACGAGATCGACGATCACGTCGGCGTAGCCGCTGTTGTTGAAGATCTGGATCTTGCCGTTCTCCCCCACCTTGGCCGTGACCGCGTTGGGGATGGTCTGGCCGGTCGACCAGTTCAGGCTCGACACCAGCCGGAACCCCTCCCCCGACGGCCAGATCGACAGGAAGCTCGGCGCCGTGGTGGAGGTGACCGTCACGTTCAGGACGACGGCGGCGGCGTTGGACGGCACGGCGCCGCCGGTGACCTGGACCTCCCGCGTGACCTTCGGTCCCCACGGTGCGCTGTAGGGGCCCACCTGCTCGGGCCCGGCCCTCGAATCGAGGATGCGGGTCGGGGTGACGGGATGGAAGAAGGCCGCGGCCGACGCCGTGATCGACCCGCTGACCCCGTTGACGGCGCCGTCGGCGGCCAGGGTCGCCGTGACGGTGAACGACCCCGCCACCAGCGGGGTGAGGGTGATGACCCCCTCGCCCTCGACCAGCGTCAGGTCGGTGGCCGCGAAGGCGCCGCCCGGGGTGGCGGTGAGGTGGACGAGCCCGTTCTCGCCCGGCACCCGCTGCTCGGAGGCGTTGCGGGCCGTGACCCGGACGGAGGTGGGGGTGCCCACCACCGCGGTCGGGACGGTGGCGACGGACAGGTGGGTGGCGGGCGAGCACAGCCCGAGCGAGGCCACCGCCGCGGTGGCGTTGACCCGGCCGGCGCCACGGGCGTCGACCGGGAAGACCCCGTTGATGGCGGTCGTGCCGGCGTGCATCGCCGCCGACACCTGCGCCGCCGTGCAGTTCGGCGCCCGCTGCCGGAGCAGCGCGGCGACGGCGGCGGCGTGGGGCGCCGCGGCGGAGGTCCCGAAGAACCGGTAGGTGCCGAACCCGGTCGGGTTCCCGAGGACCGTGTTCACGGTGCCGTCGGTGGCCACGAAGTCGACGGTGCTCGACTGGCAGGCAGGTAGGGGCTGGTTGGTCTGGTTGGGCGAGTCGGTGGAGTACCAGCAGGTGGCGGCCGGCCCCCACGATGAGAACGACTCGAGGACCGTCGGCAAGCTGGCGGGAACCGCTCCCACGGTCTCCACCACGGGTGCGCCCGAGTGCCCGAGCACGGTGGGGCCGATGGCGGTGGCGAACTGGCTGGGCCAGCCGATGTAGGTGACGCCGGAGGAGGTCTCGACCGCGACCTTCAGGCGGGGAACGGCCGAGGTCTGGTAGCGGCCGATCACGATGCTGAACGTGCGGGAGACCCACGCGTCGTTCATGTAGTAGAGCCCGTCGATGGGCCGACCCGAAATCACGTTGGGTTCGGCCCCCCAGGCCACCGGCTCGCCGGTGCTGTCGTCGACCAGGTAGATGTCGAAGTCGCTCTGGACCTTGTTGACCTGCTCGTTCCAGCCGACGGCGAGCAGGACCTCGCCCCCCGGATCGAGGGTGAGGTGGGCGTTGGCGAACGACCCGAAGTTGAGGCAATCGGAGGTGCCGTTGGCCACGATCGTGGTGCAGCCCATCGGGTGGTACGCGGCCGTCTCGTACGAGCCCTTGGGCACGCCGGCCACCGAGATGTTGGAGTTGCCGCCGGCGGAGAAGTACGACGCCCCCTTCCCGGTGACCTCCTCGATGGCGCTGGTGATCGGACCGCCCTGAAACCAGGGCTCGCTGGGGTAGAGCACGTCATCGACGATGACCCGGGCGCCGGCGGCGTAGACATCGCGGATGCGCTGGGCCATCGCCACCTGCCCCTCGATGGCGACCGACGCGAAGGTGATCGGCGACCCCGGCGCGAGATCGTGGACGATCTGGCTCATCGCCCGCCCCTCGTCGGCCCCGGTGGCCGGATCCGGGGTCTCGTGCAGGACGTTGACGATCGATCCGAAGCCGCACGGATTGCCGAAGCCGGGGAGCTCGGCGTTGCCGACGTCGGCGGCCCAGCCGCCCTTGGCGTCGAAGGAGTCCGACAGCACCCCGACGGTGACGCCGGCCCCGTTGATCGAGTAGGTGGATCGGGCCGACGCGGCATTGAGGACGCTGTCGCCCTCGGACACCACGCCGGAGGGGCAGATCGCGGCGGGTGCGCCGGCCGACGACGAGGCGCCGGCCGACGATGCACCGGCCGAGGCGGCGGCGGCCGATGACGAGGCACCCGCGATCGGCGCCTGCTCCTCCTGCACCCACCGGACGACCGGCAGATCGGCGATGGCGCCCAGCTGCACCGGCGTCCCGGCCACGCTCACCGTCTCGAAGCCGTCGTCGACGGCGAGGATCGTCGCACCGGTGGCGCGGATGGCGGCGAGGGTCGAGGGCGAGGTGTCGGCCACCCGGGCGTCGGCCACCACCCCGGCGGGATGGTGGAGGAGGCTGCCCGGTCCGGTGGAGGGCAGGCCGGCGGAGGTGGCGGCCGCGGTCCGGGAGGCACCATCACGGGCGGCGGCGGCGTACCGGCCCAGGTGCCGGCTCATGCGACCCCCGCCCTTGGCCGGCGCGGGAACGGCGGCCGGTGTCGCAGCCTGTGGTGGCGACGCGGCGCCACGCTCGGCCGCCGCGGCGGGACCCGCCACCAGCACCGAGAGCCCGGCGGCGGCGAGGACCGGCGACCATCGCCGCACTGTCGACCGAGCCTTCGACCCGTCCCGTCGCACCACCACACCTCCGGATCTCGCACCGGGTCGACCCACGACCCGCGTCCGGGCCGGACAGTACCAGCGCCTCCCGTAGGCTGACGGCGCCGGCCTGATGCCGCGCGTCGCGGAGGAGGATGCCATGTCCCAGCCCTTGGAGATCGCCGGGCTCGCCGACCCCGTGCCGCCGCTGGGCGTGGGCACCTGGGCCTGGGGCGACAAGGGCACGTGGGGGATGGGCGGGTACGACACCGATCTCACCACGGCATCGATCCGCGAGGCGTGGGAGGCCAGCCTCGCCGCCGGCGTCACCTTCTTCGACACAGCCGAGGTGTACGGCGACGGCGAGAGCGAGCGCATCATCGGGTCGATGCTGGCCGACGACCGGTCGGCCGGCACCGACCGGTCGGGTGTCGTGATCGCCACCAAGTTCATGCCCTACCCGTGGCGGTTCAACGTCCGCTCCGCGCTCCTGGCATCCGCCCGGGCGTCGATCGACCGGTTGGGCATCGACCGGATCGACCTCTACCAGATCCACGGTCCGACGAGCCTGCGCTCCCACGCCGCGCTGGCCGACGCCCTGGCCGCCGCCCATGAGGCCGGGCTGGTGCAGGCGGTCGGCGTGTCGAACTACTCGATCAAGGAGATGGCGGCCATCGCCGCGCAGCTCGAACGGCGCGGCCTCCGCCTGGCCACCAACCAGATCGAGTACTCGCTGCTGCGCCGGCGGCCAGAGACCGGTGGCCTGCTCGCCGCCTGCCGGGATCTGGGGGTCGTGCCGCTGGCCTACTCACCGATCGGGCAGGGCCGGCTCACCGGCAAGTACTCCGCTGCCAACCCGCCCCCCGGGCGGCGGGGGTTCAGCGCGCACCCGATGGCCCTCGTCGACCGGGTGGTCGACGAGCTCCGTCGGATCGGCGCTACCCACGGTGACCGCACCCCCAGCCAGGTCGCCCTCAACTGGTTGATGGCCAAGGGCACGCTCCCCATCCCCGGAGCGAAGAACCGGAAGCAGGCCGAGGAGAACGCCGGCGCGCTGGGCTGGTCGCTGTCCGACGACGACGTCGCCGCGCTCGACGAGGCGGCGCTCGAGGGCACCTCCTCGTTGCAGAACCGCTTCTGGCAGCACGGCTGACCGCCCGTTCCCGGCACCTTCCTCCCGCCACCGGCTAGCGTCCCGTGGCGCTCATGTGGGGTGTGGGCCCGCCAGGAGAGCTGATGCCCATCCAGGTCCTGATCGCCGACGACCATCGCCTGCTCCGCGAGAGCCTCCGGCGAGCGATGGCCGACGAAGGGCTGGAGGTGGTCGGCATCGCCACCAACGGGGTCGAGGCCGTCGAGCTGGCCGGAGCGTTGCGGCCCGATGTGGTGCTGATGGACATCACGATGCCGGAGATGGACGGCCTCGAGGCGGCCGCCCGCATCGGGAAGGACCTGCCCGGGCTGCCGGTCCTGATGTTGACCATGCACGCCGACGCCGAGTTCGTGCGCCACGCCGTGAACGCAGGCGCCGCCGGCTACCTCGTCAAGGACGCCTCGAGCCGCACCATCGCCGACGCCGTGCGCCGGGTGGCGGCCGGCGAGCAGGTCTTCGGGCCGACCGTCGCGCCGGCGGCGGACGACGTCCGCTGACCACGCCCCTCCAGAGGACGCGGGGCTAGCGGGGCGTGGAGCCGGCGGTCGTGGCGCCCGGCCCGCGCGCCGCGGCGGCGATGTAGGCCTCGGCGTCGGCGGGGAGGAGGAAGCCGGCGTCGCGGGCCCGCTCCGCCGACGTCCGCACGGCGGCGACGTAGTCGGTGGTCGACGGGTACAAGCGAGCCAGGGTCGCCGGGTCGATGGTCGCGGTCGACCCGAACAAGGAGCACACGTAGCCGCTGGAGGCCGGCGCATCGCCCCGCACCACGGTCGCGGGGGCGTCCACCGGCGGGGTGCGGATGCCGCCCTTCACGATGCCGAGCGCGTCGCGGACGTAGGCCTCGCCCTGGACCTCGAGGGGCTCGCCGTGGGCGGGGGCCGGGCCGCCGGTGGCCCAGGACCGGAGCGCGTCGACCGCCTTGGCCAGCACCGGGCCGTGGGGCCCTTCGTTGATCCGCCCGCACGCTCCCTCGAACGGGGCGGTGGCTCCGAGGTAGTCGAGCATGTCCCGATCGAGATGGGCGGCACCGGCGATCTCCCAGGTGCGGAGCTTGTCGGTGTCAGGCTGGCGGGCGGCCAGGAACGGGAGGCCGAGCACGTCGGTCTCGGTCTCGAACTGCAGGACCGGCACGTCGAGGTCGGGTCGGATGTGGGCGAAGGCCGGCCGGGGCGGGTCCGACGGCGTGGGGGCGTGCAGGATCGATCCGCCGAAGCTGCGCCCGTCGAGGAGGAACCCGTCGTAGATCCGGGCCAGGGGATGGACGGCATCGACGTAGGTGACCAGCCGAGAGGCCGACTGCGACTGGCCCACGGCGAGGAGCGTCGTCACCCGACCGCCGCCGAGGAGGCCCGGTCCGGTCGGCCGCCGCAGCGCCGAGGCGACCTGGGAGTAGATGTCGTAGCTGTAGTCGTCACCCGGATGGGCGAGCGAGGAGTAGCGCTCCGGGTCCCAGGTGCGGAGCGGCTTGGCGTCGAGGCCCGGCATCGGCATGCTCGGGCCGCCGCCCTGCACCCCGACCGCCTGCGCCGACACCCCCACCCAGACGGTGCCGTGGGCCAGCAACGAGTCGTGGGTGTGGGTGAAGACGACGTCGGAGTCCTGCCCGGCGCTGACATTGAGCCACTCGACCACGGCCGTGCCGTCGAACCGGGCCGGGTCCGCCGGCCGGCGGATCAGCACCCGGGTGGTGTAGACGGCGGTGGTCGTGGGACGGACCGACCACACGCCGTCGGTGCCCACAGCGCCTTCCTCGACGTACGCCGTGGCGGTGCCCGTCAGGGTGAACTCCTCCTCGACGTAGCCGTGGGCGTCGGCCAGGGCCTTGGGCATGGCCCCGAAAGCGGCGCCGCGCGTGCCGCCGGTGAGGGGGCCGGCGATCTGGGGCGCCGCGACCGAGGTCCCGCGGGTGTCGGGCGGTCGGGCCGGCGCGGCGGTGCCGCCCGAGGTGCCGGCAGGACCGGCCGGCCCCGAGGTGCCAGCAGGACCGGTCGCCGAAGGAGGGGGTGCCGATCCCGATGTCGTCGACCCGCTGCAGGCGACGGCACCGAAGGCGCAGGCGACCACGACGGCGGCCGGCCAGACCCTCGCCCGTCGCCGGTGCGGGGCCGTCCGCCACGCGCCCCGGGGCCGTCGGCTCCTGTGGTCGTGCCCGTCGCGCCCGCGGTCGGAAAGGAGATCGGCAGCCACCGCGTCATCATGCCACCGGGCCCCGGTCGGGCATGGCCGGCCCTGACGTCCACGCGACCCGGCCGCCGCTCCTCCTATTGACAACACTTGCTGTCAATAGGAGGATGTCCGGGTGCTCGACGTCGAGGTGATCGAGGAGGCGGGGGCGGCCGTGGCCGTGCTCGACCCGGCGCGGTCGCGCATCCTGGCCGCGCTGGCCGACCCCGGATCGGCCACCACGGTCGCCGCCGCCCTGGGCGAGACCCGCCAGAAGGTCAACTACCACCTGCGGGCACTCGAGGAGCACGGGCTCGTGCAGCTGGTCGAGGCCCGACCGAAGCGAGGGCTCACCGAGCGGGTGCTCCAGGCCACCGCCCGCTCCTACGTCGTGTCGCCGGCCGCCCTCGGCGATGCCGCGGTGGAGCCGGCCCGCACGGACCGGCTCTCGGCCCGCTATCTCATCGCCGTCGCGGCCCGCATGGTGCGGGAGGTGGCGGAACTGGCCCGCGGCGCTGAAGCCGAGGGGAAGACGCTCGCCACGCTGGCCATCGACACCGAGATCCGCTTCGCCAGCGCCGCCGATCGCGCCGCCTTCACCGAGGAGCTGGCCCGGACGGTGGTCGACCTCGCCGCCCGGTACCACCGGGAGCAGGCGCCGGAGGGCCGCTGGCACCGCCTGGTGGTAGCCGCCCATCCGCTCCCCCGCCCGCCCGACGCGGGCCCGCTCCCAATTCCCGACACCCCCACCCCCCGCCGGCCGGCGGCGGCACCACGCCGCACCACCCGACCCCGGCACCGGACCCACGCCCGAGGAGGCACACCATGACGGAGGACCGACGCGCCATCGAGCTCGAGGTCGAGGTACCCGGCACCCCCGAGGAGGTGTGGCGGGCGATCGCCACCGGCCCGGGCATCTCTTCGTGGTACGTCCCCCACACCGTGGAGGAGCGGGAGGGCGGGGCAGCCCTCGCCTCCTTCGGGCCCGCGCCCGAGATGCAGGTGGCCGGTCGCGTGGCGGCCTGGGACCCGCCCCGTCGCATCGTGTTCGACGGGGGCGAGGGCGTCGGTGGGTTCGCCTTCGAATGGACCGTCGAGGCCCACGACGGCGGCACGTGCACCGTCCGGCTCGTCAACTCGGGCTTCGGTGACGGGGAGCCGTGGGACGACCAGTACGACGCCATGGTCGAGGGGTGGCGGCTCTTCCTCGCCAACCTGCGCCTGCACCTCACGCACTTCGCCGGGCAGGCCGCCACCTCGTCGCTGCCGATGTCGTTGTGGGCGGGAGCCGCCGAGGACATCTGGGCCTCCCTCACCGAGGCGCTCGGCATCCCGGCGGCGCCGGCCGTGGGCGACCGCATCGCCGTGACCGGTGCCGACCTGCCCCCGCTGGCCGGCACGGTCGTGGGCGCGGGGCCGCAACGGCTCACCCTGCTCGTCGACGACCCGGCCCCCGGCACCGCCTTCATCGCCGTGGAGAACCACGGCCCGGCCGCCGGGGTCTCGGTGTGGACCTACCTCTATGGCGACGCCGGCGCCGCCGCGGTCGAGCGCGACGGGCCCCGTTGGGCGGCCTGGCTGGCCGAGCGGGCCATGCCGATGCCCGAGGGGTTCGGCGGGGGCTGAGCGGCGGCGCCCAGCCGCCACCCGCCCGCCGGACCGGATCAGCCGCTCATCGTCAGGCCGCCGCTGACGCTCAGCACCTGGCCGGTGATGTACGACGCTTCGTCGGAGGCGAAGAAGGCGATGGCGTTGGCCAGGTCGCGGGGCTGGGCGAGGCGACGGAAGGGGATGGCCCGCACGAGGGCGTCCTTCAGGCCTTCCGGGTTCTGGTGGAACAGCGGCGTGTCGGCCGGGCCGGGGCACACGCAGTTCACGTTGATCCCGTGCCGGGCCACCTCGCGGGCGAGCGACTTGGTGAAGGCGATCACGCCCCCTTTGGCCCCGGCGTAGACCGTCTCCCCGCTGCTACCCACCCGGCCGGCGTCGCTGGCGACGTTGACCACGTGCCCGCCCGCACCCCGCTCGATCATCGGGGCGAGGAAGGCCTTGGACACGGCGATCGGACCGAGCAGGTTGATGCCCACCACCTTGGTCCAGAAGTCGGGCTCGGTGTCCATGAACGGCGAGGAGATGTCCCACCCGGCGTTGTTCACCACGACGTCGGTGACACCGAGGTCGGCGGTGACGGCGCCGGCCAGGTCGGCCACGGCGTCCACGTCGGCGATGTCGACGAAGTAGGCGCGGGCCGAGCCACCGGTCTCCACGATGGATGCCACCGTCTCCTCGGCCGTGGCCAGGGAGAGGTCGGCCACGGCCACCGTTGCCCCGAGCTCGGCCAGGCGGAGCGCCGTGCCCCGCCCGATGCCCGAGCCCGCTCCGGTGACCACGGCGATGCGGCCGGTCAGATCGATCACGTTGGCCTCCTTCGATCGGCGGCAGGAGGCTAGCCAGACGGCGCCCGTACGACGGCGGTGCCGCGTCTACCGTGCGGGCCGGGGCGCGAGACGCACGAGCCACCAGGAGGGACGATGGGCGCACAGTCGGTCGGGATCGGATTCATCGGGTGCGGTGAGATCGCCCACCTCCACACCTCGTCGTTGCGCGACCTGGCCACCGACGGGTTGCCGGTCGTTCCGGTGGCGGCCGCCGACCCCGACCCCGACCACCGCACCGCCGTGTCGGCCAACTTCGCCTTCGACCACTTCTACGACTCGGCCGACGAGCTGCTCGCCGACCCCGACGTCGACGCCGTGTGGGTCGGGATCCCCACCTCGCTGCACCCCGAGGTCTACGCGGCCGTGCTCGCCGCCGGCAAGCACCTCTACGCCGAGAAGCCCATCGCCGCCGATCTGGCCTCCGTCCGCCGGCTGGCCGATCTCGCCGACGCCGCACCGGTCGTCGCCCAGGTCGGGTTCCAGTCCCGCTTCGACCCGCTCCTCGTCAAGGCCCGCGAGATGGTCCAGGGTGAGGAGATCGGCCCCACCATGTCGTACCTGTGGCGCGACGACGAGGGCTTCCCGACCACCGCCATCGTGGGTGCCCGCAGCGACTGGCGCTCCGACGCCCGCCGTGCCGGCGGCGGCGTCCTGATCGAGCACTCGATCCACGCCATCGACGTGCTCAACTGGATCTTCGGCCCGGTCGTGCGGGTCACCGCCGTCACCCGCCACGTGCTCGGCTTCGACGTCGAGGACACCGTCGTCCTCCTGCTCGAACACGAATCGGGCGTGGTCGGATCCCACGTGGGCGTCTACGGCGGCGTGTCGGAGCGGGAGCTCACCCGGTTCGAGATCCAGGGCCGCGACGCCATCATCGAGATCGCCCGCAACGGCGTCGTGATCGACGCGCCCGACAACACGTTTCTCGTGCAGCGTCCGCTGGCCGACGCCGAGCACCTCGACCGGCACGACATCGTGGCCCGCTACGTGGAGCAACTCGGCCTGGAACGATCGCCCTTCTTCTGCCAGGACGTGTCCGACCGGGCCTTCATCCGATCGATCCTCGACGGCACGCCGGCCTCGCCGGGCTTCGCCGACGCCGTCGCCGCCCACGCGGTGATCGAGGCCGCCTACCGGTCGGCCCGGGAGCGCCGGCCGGTCGAGCTGGCCGAGCTGGCCGAGCTGGACGACTGAGCGTCGCAACGCGCCGGCCGGAGGTCGGTCACAGGGGCACCGGCACGCAGGTCAGGGTGGCGTTCGGCGGCGTGTCACCCCGGGAACGCAAGACGCAGATGACATGGCCGTCCGTCACCGCCGGCCCGACGAGCGGTTCTTCGAAGCGGGCGATGACCTGGCCTCCGTTGGCGGTGAGCACCGCCGCGCCGCCGTCGCCCGCCACCACCAGCACCGAGTTGCTCAGCCAGCCGACAGAACCGGCCGGGAGGTCCGCGCGGCGACGCCAGTGCTCGTGCCCGTCGGCCTGGTCGACCGAGACCAGGTCACCGCCGGCCTCGCGCACGATGACCTGGACCGAGTTGGCGGCCACGATCGACCGGACACCCGCCCCCCCGTTCGCGTCCCGCTTCCAACGCACGACGCCGGTCGAGGCCTGGACCACGGCCAGGGATCCGTCGTCGCCCACCACGGCAACCGCATCGACCTCGGGCCTCGGCGCCGACCGCTCCGCCGCAGGCGTCAGTTGCCGTACCGGACCCACCGGGGACGGCTCGTGCCAGGCCTTCGTTCCGGATGCGTCGTCGATACCCGCCAGCTCGATGCCCTTCGCCATCACGACGGTCGCGCCGACCAGAACGCCCGCCGCCCCCGCGTCGTACCGCCACATCGGCCGACCGGTCCCAGGATCGACCCGCCGCAGTTCGGTGCCGCTCTCGAGGAACACCGACCGCGACAACGGCTCGACTCGCACCAGGCCGGGGTCGGTCGCCCAGTAGCGGGCACCGTGCAGCGGATCCAGCAGGTACGTCCGCCACCCGTTGGACACCACGACTGCGTCCGCGCCGCTCACCGTCACGCCGGTCAGCCGGGCCGGGCCGGCCGTCGACTTCTGCGGGGGCGCCGGGATCCCACGGCCGCTGAGGTCGTGGGTGGTGACCGCACCGTCTCGCTGCGGTATCGATTCCCAGATCGCCGCCCCGTCCTTCGCTTCGAATCCCAGCACTCGGCCGTCGTTCGTGATCACCGCGACGGTCCCACGGGCGATGGCCAGGCGACTGGACCCGTCCGGGAGGTCGGCGGGACGGACACCCTGCCCCGCGAGGTCGATCTCCCAGGTCGGGAAGAACCCACCATCGGCGATCGACGGGACGAGGCTCGTCGTCGGATCCGCGTGCTCGGCCGGCTGATCCTTCGTCGCGACGACGAACCCGGCCACCGACAGAAGAGCAACGAGCGCGACGGCGCCGATCGCGGCCGCGCTCCCCCGGCCCGAACTGCGGCGCCCTCCAGTCGCATCGCCAACGCCATCGCCGCGCCCACCTGCCTCGGGGGTCGGGTGGCCGCCCCCGCCGCCAGGCGGCGTCGAGCCCGGCAGAACCGGGGGACCCGGATCCATGATCCGCTGACAACGGGGGCAGGTGAGGGTGGATGCGGGCATGCCGTGCCCACAGCGCGGACACCTCCGGTCGGGCGCACCGGGGATCATGGCCGGGGGCCGTTCACGGGAGTCCCACACAGGTGAGCGTGCCGTTGCGCTCGTTCCGTGCCGTCGCGACGACGAAGCACGCCCGCCGGCCCTCAGCGGTCGTGGCGCCCACCAAGTAGTCGAAACGACGCCCGAGCGCGCGGCCGTCACGGGCGTCGAGCACCAGGAGCCCGCCGTCGCCGGTGAGGACGACCCGTTCGTCGTCGACGAAGCCCGACCGCAACCACCATCGGCTGCCGTAGGTCCACCGCACGTCCCCCGTCGACGGGTCGATCGCCACGAGACCGTCGTCGGACGGGATCACGGCCACGTGCGCGTTCGCGATGAGACGAGCGCCGGAGGTGTTGACGAAGTCGATCTTGGCCGAACGTCCCGGGATGGCACGGTTCCAGACCACGGTTCCGTCGGCCGGCCGGACCGCCATCACGGGGCCTCCCCCTAGCCCGACCACGAGGAGGAGGTCACCGGCCGGACCGAAGAGGGCGCCGTTCGTCACCGGCAGCCCGACCACCCACAACCCGGAGCCGGTCCGGGCGTCGCGAGCCTCCAGTTGCGCCTTGTTCTCGGGACCGCTTTCCATCCCGATCAGCACATCCCCCACCAACGTGACCGCAAACGGGCTCGACACCCACTGGGTCGACCACGTGGCCGTACCCGTCGCCAGGTCGACCCGCTGCACCGTCTTTCCCACGGTGGCGAACACGGCATCCGCGCCGGCCGGACCGTCGAGGAGGCTGTCCGTCGTGAACCAGCGCTGTCGGCCGTCGCGGGCATCCAGCCCATAGCTCCCGAACCCATCACCGGTCAGGACCTGATCCCCGCCTCCTGGGACGACGCCGCGGATGGTCGGCAGGTGCGGGAGCGTCGACGACGGTGCGCCGCCCCGACCGGTCGGGGCGGTGGGGACGGGCGCCGAGTCCCACAGCTTCGTCCCGTCGGCCGCGTTGAAGGCCACGAGCGATCCGAAGGCGGTGGCCAGAACAACCCGATCGCCTTTGATGGTGACCACCTGACCTCCGCCGATCGGGATCAGGCCGGCCTTCTCGAGGTCGAGCTTCCACAGGACGGTGAGGCCATCATCGACGGGGAGGAACGACGTCGTGGTCGAGCCCGACGTCGGGGGAGGGGCGACCGTGGCCGGCAGGGACTTCCCGCCGGGGGCGGTCGAGGTCGAGGCCGGGCCGGCGCGGGCCTCCCCACCGCCGCGCCTCGAGACGGCGACGACCAGAACGGCCAGGAGCATCACGGTGGACGAGACGGCGGCGACCACCAACACCGTCCGCTGCCCGGGTGAGAAGCCACCGGGCCTTTCGCCGACCGTTGGCGCGGGTGGCGTCGGTGGCCGCGGCCCCCCGAACGGCGGCACCCAGGCGTCCTCGGCTCGCTCCGGACGCAGGGCTTGGGACGGCACCCACGGGGTGCCGCACACCGGGCAGACGCTTCCGGTGGCAACGGGAGAGCCACACGTCCGGCACCGCGGCGGAGCCCACGGGTCGCCGCCACCAATGGTCCCGCCCTCGTCCACGGTGTCAGTGTGCCCTGTCCGAGCCCAGCCGGGGCGGCACGGTTCGGGCCCTGAGATCAGGCATAGGCCTTGCACTCCAGTCGGGCGTGCTCGAACTGCCCGTCGCGGGCTGTCACCATGCACACGAGGTTCCCCCCGCTGACCGGGCCCCCGCCCATGGTGTCCCGCCACAGCGCGGTCACGTGGCCGTGCTCGGCGTCGAGCACCTCGACCCCGGACAGCCCGGCGAGCACGATCCGGCGGTCGTCCATGGCGAGCGCGCCGCTGCTCGAGCCGGGCGGGGTGGACCACCGCTCCTGCCCGGTGGCCGGATCGAGGGCGATGTACCGGAAGACGGATGACACGACGACCTGGGTTCGGCTGGCACCGAGGATCCTGGCTTGCATCCCGAAGGATCGCCGCCACAACACCCTCCCGTCCTCGGGCGCGACACCGATGATCTCACCGGTGCCGGGGTACAGAGCAGCGACGTCTCCGGCTGCGAACACGGCGGATCGCGTCCCTCCCGTGACAACCGGGAACTGCCACAGGCGTCGACCGGACGTGGCGTCCACGCCATCGACACGGTCCGACGCGATGCCGATGACGGTGTTGCCGACCCGACCGATCCAGTCGCGGATGAACCGCCACGGAACGGACCAGGAGACCGTCTTGGTGTCGGGGTCGATCATGCTCAGCCCATCGCGACCCCACATCGCTACCGCCCGACCCGACACTGACGCGTCCACGACGCCCTCGACGAACCACTGCTGCGCGCCGCTCTTCGCGTCGATGCCGAAGGAGCCGGCCTGGAAGATCAGGACGAACTGGTCGGTGCCGATGGGCCGAAGGTCGTAGGCGACGCCGAGGTCGGAACCCGCTCCCGCCGTGGCGGCCGACGAGGCGGATGCCGGCACCGTGGGTCGGGTCTCCCACAGGCGGGCCCCATCGCTGCTCCGGTACCCGATCAGGGTGTCCGACGTGGTGACCACCGCGACCACGCCGCTCTGGAGGGCGAGGGTCACGTTCGACGTCTGGGGCACGATGCCTTCCGCTTCGAGGTCGATGTCGACAACGTCGGTGAAGCCGTCCACCACCCGCTGCGCCCGCTGGACCGTGGTCGAGGGACCGGTGCCCGCAGGAGCGGCCCGACCGGTCGATGGCACCCGGCTGCCCGCCCGGGAGCTCGCTCCCGGGCGGGCACCGCCCTGCTCGGGGTCCGGGGAGCGCAGCAGCACCGCCGTCGCTGCTGCGACGATGCTGATCATGGCCAGGACGGAGAGCACCGTGGCCAAGGGGCGACCCGTCGAGACCGACCGCCCCCCGATCGATGCCCCACATCGATGGCACACCGCGTCGTCGGGCATCACGGTGGCGCCGCAGCGTCGGCACACCGGCTGTTGCCACGGCGACGCCGGCGCACACCCCACGTCCTCCATGTCGAAAGTGTGCCCCGCCGGGCTTGGCCCCACCAGCACCTCCCCGAACACCGGGTTCCTTGCGCGCCCGCCCGTCTGCAGTCCCCGAATGGCGGGCTACGTTGCCCCGATGCTCAACGTGTTCTGCTCCCCCGCCCGGTACGTGCAAGGGCGCGACGCCACCGCCGCGCTCGGCGCCCACATGCAGCATCTCGGGCTCGAGGGTCCGGCCCTGGTGATCGCCGGCGCCACCGTGCAGGGCCAACTGGCCTCGACGTGGGCCACCGCGTTCGGCGATGCGGGGATCGACTTCACGGTGCGGACGTTCGGGGGCGAGTGCACCCAGCGCGAAATCGACGCCGGCACCGCCGACGCCGAGGAGCGGGGGGCGAAGGTCATCGTGGGCGTCGGCGGCGGCAAGTGCCTCGACACGGCTCGGGCCGTGGCCGCGGCGCAAGGCCTGCCGGTGGTGAACTGCCCGTCGTTGGCGTCGAGCGACGCGCCGTGCAGCGCCCTGTCGGTCGTCTACACCGAGGACGGGGTGGTCGACCGCTACCTCTTCTACCCCCGCAACCCCGATCTGGTGCTGGTCGACTCGACCGTGGTCGCCAACGCACCGGCACGGTTCCTGGTCGGCGGCATGGGCGACGCGCTGGCGACGTGGTTCGAGGCCCGCACCGTGAACGAGGCCCGCCAGCCCAACCAGCTGGGGGGCGGCACCACCAGCACCGCCGGCGCCCTGGCTCGGCTCTGCTACGACACGTTGCTGGCCGACGGGGTGGCGGCGAAGTCCTCGGTCGAGGCCGGCGCGGTCACGCCCGCCCTCGAGCGGGTGATCGAGGCCAACACGCTGCTGTCGGGCCTCGGGTTCGAGTCGGGGGGCCTCGCCATCGCCCACTCCGTGCACAACGGCCTCACCGCCGTGGACGGCACCCACCCCTACCTGCACGGCGAGAAGGTCGCCTTCGGGCTGCTCGTGCAGCTGCTGGTCGAGGGCCGACCCGAGACCGAGATCGACGAGGTGGTCACGTTCAGCCGGTCGGTCGGGCTCCCGGTCACGCTGGCCGAGGTCGGGCTCACCGACCCGCCGGCCGACGTGATCGAGACGATCGCCGCCCGCAG
>JAKOVR010000081.1 GCA_029782025.1 Actinomycetes bacterium
CGCCGCTAGGGCCTGTTACGTAAGTGACAGGTGTGACTTGGGCGTGTCTGATGGTGATGGGTGAGGCCTCCGTGTAACGCGGGTGGTGTCTAGTCACTCTCGCCAGCACGGAGGCCTCATGCCCACCATAGACGTGGCAGCTCGTCACGACTTGTCGGACGCCGAGTGGTCTGTGCTGCAACCGTTGCTGCCGCGACCCTCGCGTCTGGGCCGGCCACGGCGGTGGCCGGTGCGGGGGCTGGTGGACGGGGTGCGCCACCGGGTGCGGGTGGGGTGCCCGTGGCGGGATGTCCCGGACCGGTACGGGCCGTGGTGGCGGGTCTACGGGTTGTTCGCGGCGTGGCAGGCCGCCGGGGTCTGGGCCCGGCTGGAGCAGGCGTTGATCGCTGCTGCCGACGCGATCGGTGCGATCGGCTGGGAGGTGTCGGTCGACTCGACGATCAACCGGGCCCACCAGCACGCCGCCGGTGCCCGCAAGGACAGCCCCGGCCGGGTCGTCGGGGAACCAGCCGACCACGCGTTGGGCCGTTCCCGAGGCGGGCTGACCACCAAGATCCACGCCGCCGCGGAGGCTCACCGTGGTCTGCTGGCGTATCTGATCACCCCGGGCCAGGACGGCGACAGCCCACGGATGATCGATGTGCTGCAACGGATTCGGGTGGCCCGTCCCGGGCCTGGCCGGCCCCGCACCCGCCCCGTGCGGGTGCTGGGCGACAAGGCCTACTCATCCCGAGCCAACCGGGCCTACCTGGCCAGACGCGGGATCAAGGCCACCATCCCGGTCCCCGATGACCAAGCCGGCCACCGCCGCCGACGCGGCAGCAAAGGCGGCCGCCCACCAGCCTTCGACGCCACCGCCTACCGCGGTCGACACGCCGTCGAGTGCAGCTTCAACGACCTCAAACGCCACCGAGCCCTCGCCACCCGCTACGACAAACTCGCCGTCCGCTACCAGGCCGTCATCACCATCAGCAACATCGACCACTGGCTCCGACGACTTACGTAACAGGCCCTA
>JAKOVR010000121.1 GCA_029782025.1 Actinomycetes bacterium
GTCGAGGTCGGCGGCCCAGTCGTCGGCGACGTGGACGGCCGACCGGTAGAGGGCCAGGATGCAGCCCTTCATGGTGTCGTCGACGGCGGCGGCTTCGGCCGCGGCGTCCGCCGGGGCGAACCCCTCGCTCTCGAACAGCACGGTCATGGCTTCGGGCGTCATGATCGCCATCACCTGCTCGCCCACGTCGGGGGTCTGCCAGAGCTGGGCCGTGTCGTGCCACACGTAGTCGGGGTCGAGGGGGCCGTTGCCGCAGGCCCACGACCGCAGCCCGGGCACCCCGACGGAGGCGAGGCGCAGGGTGAGCATGCACCCCCAGTCGTGGCCGACGAGGTCGATGGGGCCGTCGATGGTCGCCAACTGCGCCACCAGCCAGTTGACGTAGGCCTCCTTGGTGGCGGCGAACCCGTCGGGGCGGGGGCAGCCGAACCCGGGGAGCTGCAGGGTGACCACGTCGGGGCGGTCGAGGCGGGCGAGGAGCGGCGCCCACACCCGAGGGGTGTCGGGGACGCCGTGGATGAAGACGGCCGGCATGGGCCGGCAGCCTACGGCGATGGCGACCCCTGGGGTACCGTGGCCCGCTGACCCGTGAACCCCCGATCCCCCGACGAGGAGGCAGGTCGTGAGCGAGATCGTCCCCACCGTCGGTGCGGTGGTCATCAACGTCAACGACATCGAGGCGGAGAAGGCCTTCTGGAGCGCCCTCCTCGGGGTGGGCGTGGCCCGTGAGTTCCCCGGGTTCTTCGTGTGGCTCGAGCCCCAGCACGAGGGCGGCATCTCGGTGGCGCTCCAGCTCGTCCCCGACGCCAAGCCGGCCGGGCGCAACCGGGTGCACCTCGACACCGGCGTGCCCGACCTCGACGCCGCACAAGCACGCATCGAGGCGCTCGGCGGGTCCCACGTCGAGACCCACGACATGGCCGGCTTCCAGTGGCGGATCATGGCCGACCCCGAAGGCAACGAGTTCTGCATCGCCAAGGCCTGACCGCGCCGGAGCCGGCTCGGGCCGCGGCGTCGGAGGTCGACCGGCGGGAGGGTGTCAGCGGTAGTAGCCGATGAGGTCGACGACCACGTGGGCGGAGCAGTTGTCCGCCGCCCGGGCCGTGAACTGCAGGGCGTCGTCGAGGGCGACGACGGCGAGGTTCGCGATCGTGGTGCCGGTGGCGGTCCAGTTGATCGACGACGTCCCCGGGTAGGGGATCCCGTTCTTGAAGAGGGCCACGAACCCCGGGTTGGTGGTGGCGGTCACGGTCAGGTTCACCATCGCCGCAGTGGCGCCCTCGGCCGGGATGGCGGTGCCGCCGAGGCTGGCGTCGATGGTTCGCTCCGCGGCATTGGCCAGCACGCCCTTCGCCACGGTCAGCGGGGGATCGGTCGGACGAGAGTCATAGATCCGCACTGTCGACGGGAGCACGTGGAGCTGTCCCGCCGTGGACGCGCCCGAGAGCTTCACCCACCGGGTGTCGGGAGCGCTCGTCGTGCAGAACCACAAGGCGCCATCGGGGTCGACGACCATCTGGCCGCGCTGGCCGATGGGGCTGCCGGCCGGGCTGGGTGCGGTGCCGTCGAGCCAGAGCTGGGTCTCGGTCCCTTTGGTGACCAGGGCGTGCGAACCGATGGCCCGCATGGCCACGCCGGTGGGCGCCTCGGCCCGCAGGGCGTTGCCGCCGTTGGTGGCCGTGGCCAGCACCCCGATCCCGCCACCGGCGTTGATGCCGAGGACGCCGGCGCTGTCGGTCTGCGTCCCCGCGGTGGTGCCCATCACACCGATGTTGGCGATGGCGTCGAGGCCGACCGATCCGAACAGCTCGTTGCTGACGGCCAGGATGGCGGTGCCGGCGCCGGGGCCGGCGTAGAGGCCGTGCACGCCGCGCCCTCCCGAGGCCGAGCTGGATCCGTACAGCCCGGCGCTGAGCGCGGTGTCGGTGGACGCGTAGACGCCGTCCCCACCGACGCCGGTGAACAGCCCGCCCGGGTTGCCCGAACCCGACGCCGTGACCGCAGCGGCCGGCGATGCCGAGGCGAGCGAGAGCGCGGCGCCCCCGGCGGCCGCGGCGCCGGCGGCGGCCCCGGCTCGGCGCAGGAGCTGGCGGCGTGCGATCCGATCGCCGGCGGCCGGCGAGGTGGCGTCGCTCGTGCGGCCGACTTCGGTGTCGTCCTGCCCGGCGGTGCCGGCCTCCCGGCCGACCAGGGCGGCGAGGGCGCGGTCCTGGGCCTCGATCCGCTGGCGCAGCGTGGCGAGCTCCGCGGCCTGGGCGGCTACGAGCGCGGCCAACTCGCGGACATCGGGATCGGGCTGCCCGTACGGGGTCGGCGGTGCCTGGTGGTCGGTCATGGTGCGGCTCCGGGCTCGTTCGACTGCGGACGCCTGCCTCGACGCCGCGATCGGGTGACTCTAGGCGCCCTCGGCGAACCGGGTTGCAGCTCCGGCCCGGGCACCGGTAGGTTGGACCCACTTCGCCGCGGGGTGGAGCAGTTCGGTAGCTCGTCGGGCTCATAACCCGAAGGTCGCGGGTTCAAATCCCGCCCCCGCCACCATCAAACCAGCAGGTCAGGCCCGGTCCCGGCGACCGGGCCTGTTGCTTGTCGGGGCCGGCCGCCGTCAGAGTCCGTCGACGAAGGAGGCGATCGCTGCGGTGGCGTCGAGCTTGGTGGACGGCGTGCCGGCGAGCGCCGTGTTGATGCCGCCCGCCCACTCGTGGTTGGCGTCGTCGACGGTGATCAGACGGAGTGACACGCCGACCGGGCACGACCACGTGGAGGTGGCCACGCCGTTGACCGTGTCCGTCGCTGGTGCCGTGCCGCAACCGTCGGCCTGCCGGACGCGTTCGATGCCGTTCATGGCGGGCGGGAAGGTCGCCCCGGACACCCCGCTGCCCGTGCCGCCGGCAAAGGGCAGGTTGGTGTCGGCCAGGCCGTGGAGGTGCAGCAGCGACACCGGCCGGGACAGCGCACACGGGCTCACGAACATCGTGCCCGCCCAGATGCCCACGCCGTCGATGGCGTCGGCCCGGTCGCAGGCGATGCGGTAGGCGAGGATGGCCCCGTTGGAGTGGCCGGTGAGGGCGACCTTCGGTACGGAGAAGCGACCACGGAGCTCGCCGATCAGAGCGGTGACGAACCCGACGTCGTCGATGTTGCTCGCTTGGGCATACCCGCAGCAGCCGCCACCGTTCCACGTGCGGAAGCCCTGCGGCCCCGCGACGCCGTCGGGGTAGGCGACCAGGTAGCCGTGGGCGGCTCCGGCGGCCGGCCAGCGGGTGTACGTGGCGAAGCCGTCGCCTGAGCTCAGGCCGCCGTGGAGTCCGACGAGCAGGCGGGCGCCCTGCGCGCCGGTGTAGCCGGCGGGGATGTCGAGGCGGTAGGTGCGGGTCAGCCCACCCCAGGTGATGGTGCGGCGCTCGGTGATGGCCGCGGTGGCTGCAGCGGTGGTGGCCTGGCCCTCCAGGCCGGGCGAGCTCCACTGTCCCTTGGAGTCACGGGCCCGGATGGTCACCCGGTAGGTGGTGGCCGGGGCCAGGTCGACGATGTGGACGGTCGTCTGGGTGCCGGGCAGAGTGGCCCGCACGGCGCCGTCGAGTGACACCTCGAACGAGTCGACGGTGGCGTCGGCGTCGACGACCGGCTGTGGCCACGACAGGTCGAGGGTGGTGGGGGAGGAGGCCGCAACGGTGACGGCATCTGCTGCCTGCCACGAGGGCAGACAGGCGGTGAGCGCCAGCACCAGCGGCGCCACGAGGCCGATGAGGAGACGTCGGTGTCGCCGGGGTGAGGGAAGGTGCGTCGTCATGGGTGTCTCCCGTCGCCGAGGTTCCGCCGACGCCGCGAGAGTGGCGTCCCCAAGAACCTACAGATCGTAGGTTTCTCCCGTCAAGGAGAAACCTACGATCTGTAGGTACGCTGGCGCCCGGGTGTAGGGTGAAGACCGATGACCGCACGGACCGCGAGCGCCCGCCGGAGCGCCCCAGCCGACCCGAGCACCTCGAGCACCTCGATCAGCCCGGCGACGGGTGACCGTCGACCGGCGAGGGCCAAGCGACTGCCGGCCGCCGAGCGGCGGGCTGCCCTGCTCGACGCCGCGGCGGAGCTGCTCGAGACCGGTGGTTCCGACGCCCTGCGCATGGACGCGCTGGCCCGGGCCGCCGGCGTGAGCCGACCCGTCGTCTACGAGCACTTCGGTGACCGCGATGGACTGCTGGCCACGCTGATCGAGGACTACGGCACCCGGCTGCAGGCTCGCATCGCCGCCGCGGTCGCCGAGGAGGACGGCCTCGAGGCCGAGCTTCGGGCCGCCGTGCGGGGCTACCTGGCCGGCGTCGGCGAGCAGGGCGCGGCGTTGCGCGGGCTGCTCCGCTCCACCGGTCCGTCGCCGGCGGTCGAGCAGGTCCGGTCGGACATCTGGGAGCGTGGCACCAAGCGGTGGGCGGCTCGCTACCGGCGCGACTTCGTCATCGGCCAGGCCGAGGCCGAGGCGTTGGCCGCCTTCCACCTCCACGGCCTGTGGAGCCTGTCGGACCGGTGGCTGGCCGGAAAGCTCTCGGCCCGTCGGGTCGAGGAGCTCCACCTGGCCATCGTCATGGGCTCGCTGGCCGAGGTGGCCCGCCGCCGAGAGGCCTGACGCGACGCCGACGTCCCGGCGTCGACGCCTACGCCTCGGTTTGCCCCACCTCGACGGGTGCCCCTGGTCGCGCGTCGTCGCCGGCGGGTGGCCTCGCGTCGCGTGGTCGATAGGGTCCACGGGATGCGACTTGGCTACAACCTCTCCACCAGTGCGGCCCCGGGGGCGGATCCCGTCGCCGATGCGCGGGAGGCCGAGGCGCTCGGCTTCGACTTCGTCTGCGTGTCCGACCATCTGCACGGCACGCACCCGAGCTTCGAGACGTGGACGGTGCTCACCTGGGTGGCGGCCAACACCGAGCGGGTGCAGGTCATCCCGAACGTGTTGGGCCTGCCCTACCGGGCGCCGGCGGTGCTGGCCAAGATGGCCGAGTCGTTGCACCGGCTCTCGGGCGGTCGGCTGGTGCTCGGCCTGGGCGCCGGCGGGATGGACGCCGAGTTCGCCGCCTTCGGCCTCGACGTGCGCTCGGCCGGAGCGAAGGTCGAGGCGCTCGACGACGCGCTGGACATCCTCCACGGCGTGTGGCGCGAGCCGGCCTTCACCCACGACGGTCGACAGCTGCGGGTCGTCGGTGCCGAGGTGGAGCCGAAGCCCGAGACCCCGATCCCCGTGTGGATCGGGGCGAACGGGCCGCGGGTGCTGGCGTTGACGGGGCGCAAGGCCGACGGATGGTTGCCGTCGATGGCGTTCGCGCCGCCGGACGTGATCCCCGAGCGGCGCGACATCATCCTCCAGGCGGCAACTGACGCCGGGCGCGACCCTGCCGCACTGACCTTCACGTACAACGTCGGCGTGCACGTGGGGGAGCGGCGGGACGACCCCAGGATGGTGAGCGGTGAGGCCGGCGAGGTGGCGGAGCGGTTGGCCGGGTTGGCCGAGCTCGGCTTCCACGCCGTCAACGTCTGGCCGGTCGGCGACGAGGCGACCCAGCGTCGGGCGGTGGGCGAGCAGGTGCTCCCCTTGCTCGCCCGCTAGCGGGACCGGTTGGCAGAGGGTCGGGCGGGGTGCCGCCGTCGGCCGGAGCGTCGTCGGCCTGGTGGTACCGTGCGCCGTGGCAGCCCCCTCACCACTCCGGCGGCGGACTGCGGTCGCCGTGCTCGCGCTGGCGATCCTGTGGCCGGGTGCGTGCGCCGGTCAGCGCACCGATCGCGCGCCGGCGGCCAACGGGCCCTCGACGGGACCCGCGACCTCATCGGTGGGTACGACCCCTGCCACGCGGGCGGTCGGGCTCCCCGTGTTCGACGACGATCCGTGCGGGAAGGCCCCTGCAGCCTCCACCGACGAGTACGCCGAGGTCTTCCAGCGGTGGGCCGACGAGGAGGCCGCCGCGCCGATCGAACCCGGCCGTGTCGTCGTCACGGGCAGCTCGAGCATCCGGCTGTGGTCGTCGTTGCAGGAGCAGTTCTCGGCGTGGGCCCCGGTGCAGCGAGGGTTCGGAGGGGCGCTGCTGTGGGACGTCGCGGCGGCGTCCGATCGACTCATCGCCGTCCATCACCCGTCGGCCGTGGTGGTCTACGCCGGCGCCAACGACCTGGACGACGGCGCGGCGGCCGAGTCGACCTTCGACGCCTACCGCTGCCTGCTCCAGCGCATCCACAAAGGCGCGGGCGACATCCCCGTGGCCATGATCACGGTGACCCCCACGCCGCTCCGTTGGGGTGGCTGGCCCGAGGCCGACAAGTTCAACCGGCTCGTCGTCGAGCTCTCGGCCCGATGGCCGAGCCTCCACGTGGTCGACGGGCGGGCGGCCTACCTCGCCACCGGCGAGCCGCCGGCCGAGCGCCTGTTCCTCCCCGACCGGCTGCACCTCAACGCGTCGGGCTACGCCCTCTGGAACGACCAGGCCCATGTCGCCCTCGACAAGGTCATCCCTGCGCCGGTCGCGCCGGCCGTCACCGTGGACAGCGGTCGCTACGTGATCGACTTCGGCTCGGCGACCGGATCGTCCGTGGGCGAAGGGCGC